>JAUNPI010000070.1:1744-13201 GCA_030536875.1 Clostridia bacterium | reverse complement strand
CCTGATCCGAAACGCGCACGGGTGCGCCGTCGGCGCTGGTGATCGTGATCACGCCCAAAGGCGTCTGGGCGGCGGCCGCCGGCGGCATCGTATCCGCAGCGAACGCCGGCTCGGGCGTGTTCGTGGGAACAGGCGCAGGCTCGGCCGCCGGCAAAGCCGCGGAGGTCTGCGCCGAAGCGGCGGCGACCGTTTCCTCCACAAAGCGTCCCCGCTTTTTGGAAAGATACGCCGTCGTGCCGTCGCTCATCCTGAGGGCATACCAGCCTCCGTCCGCGCTCTCGCCCAAGCACGCGAACGTATCGCCCTTCACGGCGTTGCCGACCACGTCGTAATCGGTCGACGGTCCGTTGCGCAGGTTGCTCAGCGAATCGCTCGTGCAGACGACCGTGCCGATCACCTCTTGGGTTTGAACGCTCAGCAGCGGCAGCGTCGCCGCGGCCGCCTCGAGCGTCTGGCTGCCGCTCAGGTTAAGGCTCGCCTTCGCCAAGTACTCGCTGTCGCGATAGGTTCCCAGCTCCGTAAACGCCGCATACGCGTCGCCGTATGCGCCCGTGCTGAACAGCTGTCTGGCCGCTTGGTAGGCGGCCTCGTTCATCGCCTCCTCACAGAGCCGAATCTTCTCCTCGCTGTCGGAGTAACCGCCCAGCGCCTCCAAGGCCTGCTTGGCCGCCTCATATCGGCCCGCCTGATACAGCGTCATCGCGCTGTCGTATTTCTGCTGCCAAAGGGCGGCTTTGGCCTGTTCCGCCTTCTGCTCGCTGTCCAAATAGTCGCCCAGCGTCTCGTATCCCTGCTGCGCCGCCTCATAGTTTCCGGCTTGGAATTGAATCGTAGCGGTATCGTAGCGTTCGGATAGGATGGCCTCCGCGGCCTTTGCAATCCACGCCGCGCTGTCCTTATAGTCGCCCAGCGTCTCAAAGGCGCTGATGGCCTCCTCGTACTCTCCCCTGCCGACCATCTTCTGGGCTTCCACGTATTTGAGATACGGCCTGGCCACGAACACATAGCCCACGGCGCACACGACGATCAGGCCGACGCCGATGCCCCTGATCGCCCAGCGCGTCCCCGACCGGCGAGCGCGCCGCTCCAGCTGCATCTCGTCCTCGGCGGCCTCCAGCTTTTGCGGTTTGGCGTCGGCTTTTTTCGCCTTATCCGCCGCGTCCGCCGCATCCTGTCTTCCGGCCGGCGTCTGCGTCTGCCGCGGCTTTTCCGCGGCCGGCTCCTGCGCCGGTTTGGGGCGGTAGTTTTCCATCCAGCCCGACCCCACGTGCCACGTCTGCCCATTGTGGAAAGCGATTTCCACCGGCTTTGCCATGACCGACGCCACATGAGACCACGGAAGGCGAAGCGGAACCTTCTCGCCGAACGTCATATCGGGCTGCACGGACTGGTCGGTATACTCAAAGTTCAGCTCTTCCAGCACCATCGCGCCGTTTTCCTCGTCCGTATCCCCGATGAGGCATTCTACGCGGATCTTCATATAGTCGATGACCATGCCGGAAGCGTTTTCCCATTTCATTTGCAGCCAGTAAAGCCCCGTCTGCTCGTCCCGCAGCTGCGCCGCGCGCAGCATGTGGACGGGCATCTCCTTGGTCGGCCAGCGATATCCGGGAAACACCTTCACCCTTGTGAATCGCGATTTTTCCATACTGTCTCTTCCTCCTGATGATCTCACAGATCCGGAAGCTCATCCACGTCGATGGGCAGGTCGTCGCCTTGGTCCATCGCCTTCAGCGGCGCAGCCTGGCGGGAAACGTCCTGCTGCCCGTCTTCGCCCAAAGCGTGCAGCGCGCTTCCCTGTTCCTCCCGGGGCTTCTTCGGCTCGGCATGCGGCGTCGTTTCCTCCTGCTTCGATGCGGCCAAGGGCTCCTCGGGCTTCTTCTCCTCCCGCGGGGAGGTCTTTTGATCCCCTTCGTCCGCCGCCGGCTCATGGCTTACGGCCGCCCTCTGCTCCGGCGTCCGTTCCTCTGCGTCCCCTTCGGCCAGATAGGATTGCTTTCCCTCGACGGCTTTGGGCGCCTGCGCCGGCAGGCTCATCAGCTTCTCCTCGATCGTCTCGCTCAAACGCTCGATCCGGTTGAACAGCTGCCCCGCCTGCACGATCAGCGTCCGGCACATCCACGCGATGGCGATTCCCAGCAGGATCATGCACACGCCTACGACCGCCGCCAGCACATCGCGCAGCGCCCAGCCCTCCAGCAGCTTATACAGCACGGCATACGCAAAGGCGGAAACCACCACCCCAAGCATGACGAGCAGAACAAAAGACAGATTGGCCGTCTTTTTCACATTGCGGTCGCGCTCTACATTCAGCACCTTGCATTCTCTCCTTTTATTCGTCCGGCTTCTGATAGACCCGGACATAATCGACCATCATCCTCTGCGGGAAGCATTCGTCGTCAATTCCCATATAGCCGCCCCAGCTTCCCCCGACGGCCACGTTCATGATGAGGTAAAAGGGCAGATCAAACGGCCATGTCTTCCACGCTTCCTCCTGCGAGGATTCCGGCTTCTCATAGCGCAGGAGCTCCTCGTTGTCCACATAGATGATGATCACGTCCTGCGTCCACTCCAGCACGTAGATGTGGAAATCCTCGTCTTCGTCCCCAAGGTCGAGCGAATTGGTGATCGGGTTTTTCTGGGAGGAATTGTTTTCGTGCGTGTGCAGCGAAGAATACACAATTCCTCTCTCGCAGCCCACGTACTCGACCAGATCGATCTCGCCGGAATCCACCCATCCGCCGTAGCGCTTATCCTCCGGCACCAGCCAAATGGCCGACCATGTTCCCCTTCCGACCGGCAGCTTGGCCCGAATTTCGATGATTCCTTCCTTCCATTCGTGCAGCCCCTTGGTGATCAGCTTGGCCGACGTGTATTCCGCCGTGTCCCTGCGCTCCTTGCGCGCCTCGATCACCAGGCATTCCCCGTCCACCCACGCGTTGCCCGAGGAGGTGTAGTACTGCGCTTCGCCGTTTCCCCAGCCGTTTCGGCCCGTTCCCTCGTCGTAGGTCCATTTTTCCGGGTCCGGAGCCCCGAGATAGTCGAACTCGTCTCGGAACACCACCTCATATGAGCCCGCCAGCGCAGGCAGAGGACAGGCGACCATGCAGGACAGCAGAGCAGCCGCAAGGCTTCGCTTACTGCGCGCATTCATAAGCAATTCCCTCCATGATCGCGTATTGCTGAGCATAGGAACCCTCGCAGACGACCAACGTGAGGCTCGCGCAGCCCTCAAACGCCCCCACGCCGATAAACTGCACCGACGCGGGAATCTCCAGCCGGCGCAGCGAGGCACATCCGGAAAAGGCGGCGTCCCCGATACTCGAAAGCTTCTCCGGCAGGATGACCTCGGTGAGATTTGCGCAGCGCGCAAACGCCCTTGCCCCGAGCTCGGTCACGCCTCTGGGCAGGCGCACCCATATGAGTTCCGCCTTCCCCTCGAAGGCGGATTCGCCCACCCGATTGACAAACGTGCCGTCGATCTTCGTGGGCGGCTCCGCCTCGGGCTCATCCTTTGCCCAGCCCGTGAGCACGACGCCCTCCTGATCCGCCGTATATCGCCAACCCCTCACCGTCTTGGGCATGTAGGCGATCTTCCAGCCGAGCAGCTGGCCGCGGTTCATCGCGTAGGAATTGGGCTCGACATACAGCGTCGCCGTCGTCCCGCTGAACGCGTCGGTCGAAATATTCGCAAGCCGCTGATACAGATACGCTTCCTTCAGCGCCGTGCATCCGGCAAAGGTCATCTTCTCGAGGGTCACCAGGTTTTCGGGCAGGTCGATCGTCTCCAAGCCGCTGGCCATAAACGCGCAGGCGCCCAGCGTCTTGAGGAACTTGGGCAGCTGAACCGTTTTGAGCGAAGCGCAGCCCGCAAACGCGTATTCCCCGATTTCCAGAATGCCGTCGTGCAGCTGCACGCGGCCAAGCGAGCTGCAGCCGTAGAAAAGCCCGTCCGGCAGCTCGTCGACCGTTTCCGGAATCTCCGCCTCGGTCAGGCTCGTGCAGCCCCGAAAGCTGTATGCGCCCAAGGTTTTGAGCGCCTGCGTCGCCGGGAAATCGCGCAGCGCCGCGCAGTTTTCAAAGGCGCTGCCGTAAATTCTTCTCAAGCCCTCGGGGAGTGAGAGCGTCTCCAGCGAAACGCAGCCCGAGAAGGCGTATTCCCCGATCGTCGTAAGCCCCGCTCCGGCCTCCACGCTCTTGAGGGAGGCGCAGTTGCGGAACGCGTATTCGCCAATATCGGTCACCGTGTCCGGAATGATCGCCTGCTCCACGTGCGCATTGCCGTCGAACGCCCCGCTGATGATGCGCGCGGCGGAGGGCACCTCCACGCGCCGCTCCATCCCCTGATAGAGGATCAAAACGCCGTTTCCCACGATGACAAACGTCTCCGTCTGCTTGGCCAGCCACGCCGTGCCCGCGACGGCGCTGCCGGCGAACTCCTCGAGCACGCTTGGAATGGTCAGCTCCGCCAAGTTGATGCAGCCGGCAAACGCCTCCTCGCCGACGCTGCGAACCTGCCTTGGGATGTCAAAGCGCGTCAGGCTCACGCAGTTGAGGAACGCGCGCCCTTCGATGCTCTCCGTCCGCCGCCCGATGTCGATCTCCGTAAGCGACGCGCAGCCTTCAAACATGCCCGGCGAAACGCTCTCCAGCTCGTCGGAAAGGCGCGCGGTTTGAAGACGCGAGCAATATGCGAAAGCCTCCTTGCCCGCCAGCTCGATCGAATCGGGCATGACGACGCGCTGCAGCGTCTCTTTGGCGGCAAACGCGCGCTCGCCCAGCGCCGCCACCGGGAACCCGCCGAGCGTTTCCGGCAGGGTCACCTCGGCGTCTTGCCCGGTGTAGGCCACAATCGTCGCCTTGCTCTCCGCAACCGTGTATTGATAGTCTCCGGCCGTATACACCGGCAAAGGCTGAAGGTCATCCTCCTGCGCCCATGCCGCATGGGCAAACGCGCACAGCGCCGCAAGCGCCGCAAGCCCGCACAGCCATCGCGCCCCCCGCCGTCTTCTCAAACGTCCCATCAAACGTTCCACGAAACCCTTCCCCCTTCGCTCCGCGCCGTTTTGCCATCCCCTACTGCTGCTCAAGGAAGACCAATCCGCTGCGCTCGGCGTAGGCCTGCGCATAGCTCCCCTGGGTTCCGATCAGCACCGCCTGGCTGCCGGCGAACGCGCGCTCGCCGATGCTGGTCACCGTCTCCGGCACGACGACGCTCACCTGCCGCTCCATCGCGCTGAACGTGCCGTCCTCAATGACCTCGCAGCCGTAAGGAATCACCACGTTCATCACCTCTTGGTTCCCGGCAAAGGCGCCCGTGCCGATGGCCGTCACCGCGCCCAAATCGCAGACCGCCGGAATCACGGCCGCGCTCCTGCTTTCCATGCAGCCGGCCAGCGTCACGCGCCCGCCGCGCAGCTCAAAGCGATACCCGGCGGGGTCGTCCGCCTCTGCCTGCGCCTGCGGCTGAGCCGCCGCCTGCGCATAGGTCAGCTCGTAGGAAAGCTTCTTCTGCTGGGCGTATGCGTGGGCCACGGAGTTTTCATCCACATACAGCGTCACGCCGGAACACTGCCTGAACGCATCGGAGGCAATCGTCACCACCGTCAGGGGGACGGCGACCCTTTTGAGCGCCCGGCAGCCGTAGAAGACGCCCGCCTCCAGCGCGGTCACGCCCGTAGGCACCGTGATTTCCGTGAGCTTTTCGCAGCCGGCAAACGCGTGGTCGCCGATCTGCGCAACCGTCGCGGGCAGCTCAAGGGCCGCGAGCATCTTGCAGCCGTTCATGGCATACGCGCCGATGGCGGTCAGCCCCTGCGCAAGCTCCAGCTCCACCAGCTTGGAACAGCCGGAAAACGCATAATCCTGAATCTCCGTCACCGCGCGGGACATGTGGATCCCCACCAGCTGCGAGCAGCCGGAAAACGCATAATAGCCGATGCATTCCACCGAATCGGTCAGGTAGACGGAGCGCAGGGTTCTGTTGTCCATGAAGGCGTCCACAATCGTCCGAACCGTCGTGGGGATCTTCACCGTCTCTTCCTTGCCGTTATAGCGGATCAGCAGCCCCTGGCCGACGATGACAAACGTCTCTTGGCTTTCCAGCAGCCAGGGCGTCTTGTGGAACACATGCGTGCCGATCCACTCCAGCTGGGGCGGGATCTCGATTTCGGCAAGCGCCGTACACCCGCTGAACGCGCGGCTGCGGATCGTCGTGACGCGCGCGGGGATCTTGACGCTCTTCAGCTTTGTGCAGCTTTGAAACGCGCCAAAGCCAATCAGCTCCACCGTATTGGGAATCTCGATCCCGGCAAGCGACCGGCAGGAGCTGAACACGCGGTTTTCGATCCGCTCCAGCTGCTGCGGCAGGCGAACCTCGCTCAGCCATGTACACTCCGAAAACGCGCCCTCCCCGATCTCCTTCACGCTGTCGGGCACATAGACGGATTCCACCCTTTTGTTCCCCTTGAACGCCTCCTCGCCGATCTTGCCGACCGGCAAAATCAGCGATATCTCCTCCTCGCCGCTCAAGGCGATGCTGCCGAAACGGGAATCGGCCAGCGCCAGCCGCGCGCGCAGCAGCGGGTCCTCCGCCGCCTGCCGGTAGAGCTCCAGCGCCTGCTCGGGCGTCAAAACCGCCTCCAGCGTCTCCGGAATCTCCATGCGCTTCCCGCTCCCGTCGTAGCCGGTGATGGTCACGCCGCCATCCTCAACCCGGTAGCGCCATACGCCCGATTTTCGCTCGGGCGGCTGCGGCGTGGGAAGGGGATCGACCGCCTGCGCCGCGGCCGCGGCTGCGGCCGCCGTCAGCCATGCCAGCAGCAGGCAGCAGACGAGCTTTTTCACCCTTGCATTCCTCCCTGTCCGTCGCGATCTGCGGTCTTCGCCAATCGCTGGTGCTGGCTGCGCCGGATATGGCCCCAAACGTGGCGGTTCGACCGGTAGCCGATAAACGCCTTCACGCGCCACCACGAGAGCAGCTGGCGGAACCCGAAGCATTCCACAAACGACATGAGCACCGTCATGAGCACCTGCCAGACGCTCATGTGAATCGGCTGGGCGTACATCCTCGAAAAGAACGTCGTGAGCGTGATCAGCGCGCTGAAGGCGGTGAACAGCAGAAAATACTTGACCATGAAGCTCGCGTACAGCATCTCAAGATGCCACGCCAAGAGGATAAAGACGAGGCCCAGCGCCTCCAGGAACGGCGCGAACGCCTCCATCAGCAGGTAATACCCGATGGAGAGCGTGCCCACCATGCCATAATCGATATTGAAGAGGATGTGGCGGTGCTTTTCCAGGCTCTGCAAAAGCCCGCGCTGCCAGCGGATGCGCTGGGAGCGCAGGTCGCGCAGCCTCTCCGGGCATTGGGACCAGCAGACGACCTCCGGCGCATACACCATCTTGTAGGGGATGCCGTTGCTGCGGCAATACGCGTGCAGGCGCACGACCAATTCCATGTCCTCGCCGATGGTGTTGCTGTCGTAGCCGCCGGCCTTGACGACGATATCCTTTTTATACAGGCCGCACGCGCCGGAAATGATCAGGTTGCCGTTGAACAGGTTAAGCAGCAGCCGGGCGCCCAGGAAGGTGCGGCAATACTCCAGCAGCTGCATGATCACCAGAAACTTCCTCGGGTAGAAGATCTTCTTGACCTCGCCGTCCTCGATGACCGCCGTGTTCGCCAGCTGCACGATGCCGCCGCAGCCGATGACCGTGTCGTCCTCCATGATCGGGGCGATCATCTTTTGCAGCGCGTCGCGCTGCAAAACCGAATCCGCGTCGATGCAGACGAAATAAGGGAACCGGGAGGCGTTGATGCCCATGTTCAGCGCGTCGGCCTTGCCGCCGTTTTCCTTGTAGATCAGCGTGATGCGCACGCCCTTGTCCCTGGATTCCCAGATGCCCCCGGCGTTTTTGCAGGGAATCTGCCGGCGGATGGGCCTGTCGACGCGCTGCAGGTCGAATTCCTCGATCAGCCGTTCGGTCGTATCGTCGGTCGAGCCGTCGTCGACGATGACGATCTCGTAATTGGGGTAATCCTGCCTGCGCAGCGACTTGATCGAGTCCACGATGGTGACCTCTTCGTTGTGCGCCGGAACCAGGATGGAAATGGGCAGGTAATTCATCGCGTTGTTGAGGCCGAGCTTGGAATGGAAGCGCTCCGCCCTGTCCCTCTCCTCCAGCTGCAGCGCGCCCGCCAGCGCGGCAAAAAACATGAACACCGCGTAGCAGAGGATGTAGACGCGGAAAAACATGTTGCCCATATCCACAACGTCTCTAAGCGTCATCTCCGCCTCACTCTCCTTTCGTCAAACGGCCTTTTTCTGATCCTTGCGCCGCAGCGTCAGCGCGTACTGCATGATCTCCCGCGCAAAGCGGTCGTTGCCGCCCAGCACGTCCTGAAGCTGCGAATCCGAGCACAGCTCCGCCAGGGACATCGCGCAGTTGAAGCGGACATACCAGTTGGTGTCCTTCACGCGCCGCTTGAGCTGGGCGACGCATTCCCGATAGGGGTAGCCGCCCAGCGCGCGGCTGGCGATCGCCGCATATTCCCAGTCCTCGCTTTTCGCCAGGCGCAGAATCGCCGAAACCGCGGCGTCATAGCGCGCCACAGTGAAATACTTGAGCAGCGCGATGCGCACTTCCTTATGCGTTTGCTCGTCTTCGAGCAGCTCGAGCATGTTCTGCCGGTAGGCCGTATGGCGAATATGGGTTAAAAAGCCGACGACCGCCCGCTGCGTCTGCATGTCGAACCGGTCAAACGCGTAAAACAGCGCGGCAATCAAGGACCCGCGGTCGCCCCGATAGTCCATCAGCGTGTCGGAAATGCATTTGTCGCTGTCATACTGGTCGGAATCGCTGACCACGATCAGCGCGTCCACCATCAGGCGCTCCTTCCCGAATTGGGCGACGCAGCGCAGGCACTGCAGGCGAAGATAGAGCGACTTCCCGCCGACGCCCCGCATCACAAACGACTCGATCGACGGCGTGCTCACGCCGTAGAGCTCGATCAGCCTGGCGATATAAACCCTCACGGGCTCCTTGTCCCGGGCGTAGTATTCCTCCGCGTATTCCAGCACGGGCTCCATCGCCTGCGCGACGCGCTGCCAAGGCGCTTCCTGAAGCAGGTCTTCGCGAATCTGCTCCAGCGCGAAGAGATTCTCCTCGTTCTGGGTTTTCTTCTGCATCTGGCGGGCGATGTGCGCGTCGGCTTCGCCCGTCCTCTCGATGGCGGCGAGCTGCTCAAGCGCGAGCTCCCGCATCCTCTTGACTCTGCCGGGCATCCGCCTGCGCAGGAACCTGCGCCGCCTCAGGTTGAACACATTGTACAGGCACACGCACAGGCAAAAGAAGACGCACGCCAGCAGCACGTACAGGTTCGACTCGTTGACGATATGCTGCACTTATTCCCCCGCCTCCTTGTATTGGCCAAACGCCGCCTGAACGATGTAATAGGATTGCTTCAGCCGCTCATGCGCCGTGGGATGGCGTCCCCAGCCCTTGAGCGCCAGCCTCCCGGAGGGGGCCGCGGCGCCCGCTTCCGTCATGACGCTGGCATACAGCTCGCCGATCTGCATGTCCTCCACGCCGTAATGCTCATAATAGTCGTCGTGGATCATCATTTCGGACGCATCCGAGAAATTGAGCAGCTGCCAGGGGATGCGCACCTCCACGTCGCTGCCCGCGAACATGAAGTCCGCAATCGAGTCAAAGTCCGGCGCGTCCGGGTTGGAATTGCCGTGCCGCAGCTCGCCGGTGGGGAAAAGCCGCGCGTTGAGCGTGACCCTGTCTAGGTTCCTTTCCTCCACCACATCGTAATCGATATACTGCTTCTCGTTTTCGGGAATAAACAGCACGTTGGCAATGCTCAATCGGTCCCGCAGATACAGGTCGATGTCCATGAACAGGCTGGAATCCTTCGCCGGCGGGTTGAAGAACGCGTCCATCAGATAGATCTCGCGCCGGTAATTCGCCCAAAGCGCGCAGTAGCGCTCCTGAACCATGACTTTGGAATTCTCCCTGCCGTCCAGCTGGATGACAAAATCCATCTCCCGGTCAAACGTGAGGTCGTGTACCTCGTCGTATGTGGAGCCGGATTGGGGCGTGATATCCAAGGCGATATACGTCTTCGTGCTCTCCGCATTCCGCCCGTCTAGGTGGACGCGGAAGTAGAGGTATGCCTCGTCGTACATCATCGACAGGGAGACGCCCTCCCCTTCGGCGACGGGCGTCACGCCGGCCCACTCGGAGACGTCGCCGTCCGCCTGCGAGATCGTCTCGGTTTCGCCCGGGTCGTAGGCCAGCAGGCCGAAGAACTCCTCGTTCGTCTGGATGTCCGCCCAATAGGGCTCGCGCGCCGTGTCGACGGCATACATGACGTTCCACGTCCGCTCGAACCACTCGTCCTGCCACGAGAAGATGATCCCGCCGCTGCATCCGGCCTTGAGGATGTCGTCATAGAGGACGACGAGCGCCTCGCCCTGCTCCTGTTCGTTCTTGTGCCCTTGGTCATAGCCGCGGAAGGCGTCCTCGTGCGAGATGCCCCTGGAGGTGGGGATGCCAAACTCGGCGATGACCACCGGCATGTCGTGGTGCTCGTTGAGCGCCTTGAGATAGGCGCGATAGGGGTTGACCTGCCCCGTCTCGTCAACATAGGTCGTATACGCGGCCTCAAAATTCAAAAACTCGGGATAATAGGGGTAGACGTGATACGAGGCGAACAGCCCGGAGGCATAGCTCTCGTGCGCTTGAATGTGCTCCGTGTCGAAATTCACGCGGTTTTCCTGCTGGTTCGACATCCACATCTCGTGATCCAAAGGATCGGTCTCCGTCCAGTTGGAAAAGGCGACCAGACGCTGCTGGCCGTATTTGCGCGTCTCGTAGCCGATGATGTGGTCGCCCACCTCGCACATCAGGCTCTCAAACGGCGTCGCGTCGGCCGTCGTGTAGAGGTATGCGTCGTCAAAGCCCGCCACGTCGTCCCGCTTGTGATCGGTATAGAGCACCTGATCCGCCTGCCATTCGACGCCCAGGATATAGCCCAGCACCCAAGGCGAGACGTCCCACTTGTAATGGCCGTATCCGTGCCGGCTGTTGAAAAAGATCCTCCGGTGTCCGTGCAGCACGTCGACGACCTTGCTGCAGTCCTCCTTAAAGTGGCCCCGCAGATCCTCGGCGTATGCGTCGTTGCGGTTGCGCAGCACGTAATCGTCCACCCAGACGCCGTGGATCAGGTAGAGCGGCTCGTCGCTCTCCATATTGAAATCGTAAAACGCATGGTAGAATTCCGGCCCCAGAATCGTGTAGACGCGCAGCGCATTGGCGTTCATCTCCTGAATCTGGCGGAACCAGTTCATGTATTCCTCATAGGTAACGGCGTAATCCGTCGCATAGGAGCCGGGCTTGCCCGCGCCCATGTTCACCCCGCGCAGCGTAAACGGCGCCCATTCGCCC
>JAUNPI010000070.1:0-1734 GCA_030536875.1 Clostridia bacterium | reverse complement strand
CACGATCTCCTTGTTGGCGGTCGAGGCCCAAACCTGAACGCCCTCGTGCCGGATCAGCGGGTTGACAAAGTCCGTGCTGTAGATCAGCACCTGAAGCAGCAAAGCGCACAGCGCAATGGCGGCCACCGCAGCGATAAACCGTTTCATCTTCTCATCCTCCGCGCCTCATCCGCGCCTCAGTTGTAGGGCTTGACCTTCGATTCGGCGCTGAACTGCTTGATCGCCTCGATGTTCATATCCAAAAAACGCCCGCGGACGCGGATGTATTCCTTCAGCGCCTCGACGGCCTCCTCGTGGTTTTGGGGCGGCTCCTGATATCGCAAAAGCTGCTCCTCCTCCTCCATCTTCACCTGGAAGGAGTAGCCCCACACCTCGAAGTTCCGCTCGACCGCGTCGCCCAGATAGGCGTTCACGCTGTCGATATAGTCAAACAGGTATTCCTCGCTGAGGACCCCCTTGCGAAGCTCCCGGTAGCGGTCGATGAGCATCTGGGTGAAGTTCTCGTCCTTCATGAGCAGATTGTACCACGGGGCGTTTCGCATGCCAAAGTCCATCGGCACATCCACATACAGGCCGAAGGCGTTGTTGAAATCCCACACCGGCCCCATCGTCAGCTTGCCCCGGAGATCCTTATAGGCGTAGGTCGAGAGGCTGCCGGCATCCAGATTGCTGCTGAATTCGTTGATCACCCAGTAATCGACGAACGAATCCAGATCGATCCAGCTGGCATAGCCGTATTGCACATGGTCGTAATCCAGCGAATAGAGCGCCTTTTCAAACGCGCTGACGTCCCGCTCGATATAGTTGACCTGCTGGGGCGTGATCCGCGCCGGGTTCGGGTATTTGACGCCGAGCTCGTTTTCGGTAATGTTCGTATACGTTCCGAAGTTGTTCAGCTTGGTCGGCGTCTGCCCGACGCGCTCGCGCACGATGAGGTAGCCCGTCTGCCCGCTTTGCAGGGCGATGTCGTCGCCCACATTGACGCGGTTTTTCCCCTCCTTGATGGACTCGATCATCAGGTAGAGGCCCTGATATTCCCCGTTGAGGAGGACCTCGCAGTAGCGGACGTTGGGCGACCAGTCGTCCATGATCTCGCCCGCCAGGTTGTACATCATGTAGTTGCGCATCAGGCTCTTGTCCAAATACGGGCCGTTGAGCACCCAGTCCGACTCGGCCGGCATGCCCATCACCTCGTAATCGACCTGAACGGGGTTCTGCGCGCTCTCCACAAAGTCGAGCTTGTATTGCTTTTTGTCGAACAGCGCGGAGGAATTGCCCCGAATCTTGATCTGCGAGGCGGTGTATACCTGCGGCTCGTCGCCGGGGTGGTTGTTCGCCCCCTCGTTGTCGATGATGGAGATCATGCAATAGCCGCCGTCCTGATGATCCCGGATCTGCTCCCCCTGCGTGTCGATGAGCACGAGCGGCAGATGGGTGCAGAACACGCCGTCGTCATGGCTGCACGCCGCCTTGGGCTGCGCGGCCAAATGCTGGTGAACGCGCACGTTCTCGGGCGTTATGTTGTTTTCCACATGCCATGCGCCCACGCAGACCGCCATGCAAAGGCCCAACAGCAGCAGCGCCGCCGCCCATTTGCGCATCCCCAATCATCCCCCTTTTGCGCCCTCCAATGCCGTTCTCCGCCCGCCGCTCAGCGGCTGCCCTCGTCGTCCTGCGCGATGATGTTCACATGGGTGACCCCCTCGAGCCGCCCGAGCTGCTCGCTGATGCTCA
>JAUNPI010000069.1 GCA_030536875.1 Clostridia bacterium | reverse complement strand
GATACAACATAAAGAAACAACATAAACGATGTCTATGGCTTTCATAAAAACAAAGTATTTGTCTATGCGCATGCTTTCGTGTATAATCAAATCAACAAAAGGGAGGAACTTCTTCCCGACAGATTGACCACATGAGACCAAGACACGAAAGGGGATCGTTCCTATGGTGAAACTTTACGACGGCGGCGTCTATCTTGTTCATGGAACCGAGATTGTGACCGATGCGGCCGAGCTGGCGGCCAAGACCGGGCGCGCCGTGACGCCCGAGGAGGGGGCCAAGGGCACAATGGCCTATGGCATCCTTGAAGCCCACAACACATCCGGCGACATGGATCACCTGAAGATGCGCTTTGACAGCCTGACCAGCCACGACATCACCTATGTCGGCATCATCCAGACGGCGCGCGCCTCCGGCATGAAGGAATTCCCGATGCCGTATGTGCTGACCAACTGCCACAACAGCCTCTGCGCCGTCGGCGGCACCATCAACGAGGACGACCACATGTTCGCCCTCTCCGCCGCGCACAAGTATGGCGGCATCTACGTGCCGACCAACATGGCGGTCATCCACAGCTACAACCGCGAGATGATGTCCGGCTGCGGCAGGATGATCCTCGGTTCGGACAGCCACACCCGCTACGGCGCGCTGGGCACGCTCTCCGTCGGCGAGGGCGGCGGCGAGCTGGCCAAGCAGCTCGTGGACCGCACCTATGACGTGGCGCGCCCCGGCGTCATCGCCATCTATCTGACCGGCTCGCCGAAGCTGGGCGTCGGCCCGCAGGACGTGGCCCTCTCCATCATCGGCAAGGTCTATGCGAACGGCTATGTCAAAAACAAGGTCATGGAGTTCGTGGGCCCGGGCGTGGCGAACCTGCCGGTCGAATACCGCAACGGCATCGACGTCATGACCACGGAGACGACCTGCTGGTCCTCCATCTGGGTCACGGACGAGAAGACGGAGGAGTATTTCGCCGTTCACGGCCGCCCGGAGGCCTACAGGAAGATGGCCCCGGCGGATATCGCCTACTATGACGGCTGCGTGTATGTCGATCTGAGCGCGGTGGAATGCACCATCGCCCTGCCGATGCACCCCAGCTATACCTACACCATCGCGGAGCTCAAGCAGAACGCGAAGGACATCCTCTACGAATGCCAGAAGAAGGCGAACGAGCAGATCACCGGCGCCACGCTCGACCTCGTCTCCAAGGTTCACGACGGCGGCATCTGGGTCGATCAGGGCCTGGTGGCGGGTTGCTCCGGCGGCACGTTTGACAACGTCTGCGCCGTCGCCGACATCCTGCGCGGTAAGAGCTGCGGCAACGGGACGTTCAAGATGAGCGTCTATCCGGGCTCCATGCCGGCCTACATCCAGCTGATGAAGAACGGCGCGCTGACCGATATCGCCTCCGCGGGCGCGATCATCCGCGAGTGCTTCTGCGGCCCCTGCTTCGGCGCGGGCGACACGCCGGCCAACGGCGAATTCTCCATCCGCCATACGACCCGCAACTTCCCCAACCGCGAGGGCAGCAAGCCCGGCGAGGGCCAGATGTCCGGCGTCGCGCTCATGGACGCGCGCTCCATCGCCGCCACCGCCATCAATGGCGGCAAGCTGACCGCCGCGACGGAGATCGACGTGGAATACACGAAGCCGCAGTATTTCTTCGACAAGAGCGTGTACGACAAGCGCGTCTACAACGGCTTTGGCCACGCCGAGCCGGAGCACGAGCTGAAGATGGGCCCGAACATCAAGGATTGGCCCGAGCAGCCCGCGCTCTCCGAGGATCTGCTGCTGAAGGTCGTCTCCTACATCACCGACCCGGTCACCACGACCGACGAGCTGATTCCCTCCGGCGAGACGTCCTCCTATCGCTCCAACCCGCTGCGCCTGGCCGAATTTGCGCTCTCGCGCAAGGACCCGGCCTACGTCGGCAGGGCGAAGGCGGTTCACGCCGTCGAGGCGGACAGGGAGCAGGGCAAAGCGCTGCCGGACGAGGTAAAGGCCGTCTACGCCGCGCTGGGCAAGACGCTTGCGGTCGACCCGGAAACCACCGTCATCGGCTCTACGATCTACGCGCGCAAGCCGGGCGACGGCTCCGCCCGCGAGCAGGCCGCCAGCTGCCAGCGCGTGCTGGGCGCGGCTGCGAACCTCGCCCGCGAATACGCGACCAAGCGCTATCGCTCCAACTGCATCAACTGGGGCATGGCGCCGCTGCTGATCGAGGATGAGACCGCGTTTGAGCTGGGCGACTGGGTGTTCGTTCCCGGCATCCGCGCGGCGATCCTCGAGGGCAAAAAGTCCTTCGATGCCTATGTCGTCAAGGCCAATGGCACGGTCACGAAGATGGCCGTCTCCACCGGCGAGCTCACGCCCGACGAGCGACAGATCATCGCGGACGGCTGCCTGATCAACTACTACAGGAATCACTAAGGATCTTCCGGGCTTTGCGCCCGGCGCATATAGAGGCCTCGATGCGAACCCGCTTCGCTTCGGGGCTTCTTGATATTCGTGATATTCGCGCCTGAATCCGGATCCATACGGCGTTCAGGCGGCCGGTCTCGATGCTTTGTGAAAAAATGTGGAATACCCTCTTGAAATCCCACGTGTTTTTTTGTATAGTGGGTTTAGAAGCCGGCGTATTTCATGTTCCGGCCAGTCAAAAGGATATACGAGGAGGTATTTGTGATGAGATTTGAAGGCAAGAGCGTCGTGGTGACCGGCGCAAGCTCCGGCATGGGCCGCGCGATCGCGCTGGATTTTGCCAAGGAAGGGGCGACCGTGATCGCCGTTGCGCGCCGCAAGGATCGCTTGGAGGCGCTCGCCGCCGAGGCCGAGGGGCTCGCCGGCAAGATCCTGCCGTATGCGGGCGACGTGTCCGCGCAGGAGGTCAACGAGGGCATGATCGATTTCGCCGTGGAGCAGTGCGGCAAGCTCGACGTGCTGGTCAACAATGCAGGCATCATGGACGAATTCAAGCCCATCGGCGAGGTGGACAATGAGCAGTGGGCGCGCGTGATGAACGTCAATCTCACTGGCCCGATGTATGCGATGCGCAAGGCTGTCGCCGTGATGACGGCGCAGGAGACCGGCGGCAACATCGTCAACGTGGCCTCCATCGGCGGCGTTCGAGGCTGCCGCGCGGGCGCGGCCTACACGGCTTCCAAGCACGCGCTTGTCGGCCTGACGAAGAACACGGCCTTCATGTACGCGGGCAAGGTGCGCTGCAACGCCATCTGCCCCGGCGGCGTGGAGACCGAGGTCATGAACAGCCAGACCAACATCAGCCAGGCCGGCGTCGCCAGGGTCATGGCGGGGCTGGATACGTCCATTCCGTCCGGCAAGACGGAGGACATCGCCACGGCCGTGCTCTATGTGGCCAGCGACGATGCGAAGTTTATGACGGGCGCCGAGATCGTGATCGACGGCGGCGTTTCCTGCAACTGATTTTGACAAAACGGCTCGCGCCGCCCGCCTGTTATGGCGGGCGGCGCGCTGTCACCACTCTTGGCCAATGTGTACCTGAATGAATTCGACTGGGAATACGAAAGGCGTGGCGTGCCGGTGATTCGGTATGCGGACGATATTGTACTCCTACTCGATCATGTCTGCAAGGTTGAAAAAGCCTTAAGAAAGCAAGACATTGATAGGAGCGATGGAGAGCCCAGAAAGAGCGGAAAGCCTATACGCCCAAAATGAGAAATATCAACAACTTCCTGCCTAGCGGATCATTTTACAACATTTGCTCTTTTTTTCGAATTGCACATTCACCGTTTACTTTTCTCCCCTGACAGGATATGATAGGGGTGAAGGGAAAGGTGACTGCCACATGGATTTAAGAAAGAAAAAGACGGAGGATGCCATCAGAAGGGCATTCTACGATTTGAGAAAGAAAAAGACTACTGAGTATATCCGCGTCAGGGAGATCTGTGAGCGTGCGCAAATCAATAAAAGCACATTTTACCGACATTTTTCAGATGTGTTTGAGTTGGAAGAAAAACTGGAAGACAGCATTGTAAAGGAAATTGTGGACGATATTTGTACAGGCCCTTCCATCATTCAGAATGCGGAAGAATTTTTTTTCTATCTGGATGAGGCTTTCAATGGGAAAAAGAATTGCGAACGCAAGGAAATCCTCTTTTCTGCTGATCCCTGCCGGTTGCTGACCAAGACGGAGGATATGCTCAGGCAGCGCATGATGGAAGAGGAAAACTATTCTTTTGAAGACTATATCCTAATTGCCTATGCGTTGGGCGGCGCATTTTCCGTGTTCAGAGTAGGAAGCTTGTTTATCAAAAAGCCGGATGTTCCTGCGATATATGGACTGCTTGCGCAATATGCAGACAGGATTTTCTTGAAGTGAAAAGAGAAATTCGTCAAACGAAAAGCTGGATGATTCAGAGACGGTTGTTTTGAGACAATTGTCTCTGAATTTTGCTTATGCAACTTTTGCAGCACATTGTTTCTTCTTCCTACGGACAAATTGCGTTAGAATAATGGCAAAGTTGCAGAATGAGGTCGGGTTCTGCAAAAAGATCAGAGAGGATCAAAAGGAGGCAGGAAAATGAAGAGACTGATGAGCGCGCTGCTTTGTATGCTGCTTGTGACGGGCGCATGGACGGCTTGCGCGCAGGGAGAATGGACGCCAGGCACATATACCGCGACGGCTAAAGGCATGCAGGATCAAATCACGGTTGAAGTGACGCTGGATGATCAGGCGATTACGGCTGTGAACGTGATTGAACAGAATGAAACGCCGCAGATGGGCGCGGTTGTGTCGGATGTGATTCCCAAGCGGATCGTTGAAGCTCAGTCCTATCAGATCGATGTGGCCACAGGCGCGACGATTTCGTCCTATGCCGTGATTTCTGCGGTAAAGGATGCGCTCAAGCAGGCCGATGCGCTGGATGCATTCAACAAGCCGAAGGCAGAACCGGCAATCAAGGAGAATCTGGCGCAGGAAGACTATGATCTTGTCATCGTCGGCGGCGGCGGCTCCGGCATGAGCGCGGCAATTACGGCGAAGGAACAGGGTGTCGAAAAGGTGCTCGTTCTTGAAAAGCTCTCGTATGTCGGTGGCTCGACCGCGCTTTCCGGCGGCGGATTCAATGTGCATGGCACGCCATATAATGAGATGGTCAACGTTGATTACTCTACCGACGAGTATGTCGATATGTTTGTAAAGTTTGCGCAGGACTGTAAGAACCGTCCGGAAGATATGTGGATCAATGAAGAGCTGATCCGCAAGGCTTCGGATACGGTTCCGGATCTCTTTATGCAGCTGATTAACGACGGCATGCCGCTGGATGAGAAATTCTGGGAATACGGCATTGTGCATCATGATCTGGAAGGCGAAGGCCGGGGCGTGATAGCCTTTGGCGTTTCGGTTCCGAGTGCGAAGATGTCCGGCCCGGTATACAGCATATGGCTCGGCCAGTATACGCAGAGCAAGGGCGCAGAGATCCGTTTGAATTCCGAAGTCGTTGAACTTGTTACGGAAAACGGTGCTGTGACCGGTGTGGTCGTCGATGGCCCGGAAGGCACGTATACCGTTAAGGCCAAGAAGGTTATCCTTGCCTGCGGCGGGATTGAAAACAATCCGGAGCTTGTTGCCGAGTATGTCCTGGAAATTGATGGCGCTATGGCGCTGTGTTGTCCCGGCAATACCGGTGATTTTGTGAAGCTGACGGAGAATCTGGACACGGTAATCACCGGCTACGGTTGTGTGCCGCAGGCGGGCCTGACCTTTGTTTATGAGGCGAATACGCCGTATGGCGGCGTCAGCCTGATGGGTCTGCCGCTGTGGGTGAATACTGACGGCGAGCGCTTTGTGAACGAAAATATTCATTACAGCGAAAAGTGTCAGGCTGTTGCGCAGCAGAAAGAACACTACGCATGGGGAATTACCGACAGCACCAACCCCGCGGCGGACACGATTGAAGCGGCGATTGCGGAAGGCGGATTGCCGGCTTACAAGGCGGATACGCTGGAGGAGCTCGCCGATCAAATCGGTGTTCCCAAAGACGCCTTGATCGCAAGCATCGAAAAGTACAACGAGGATTATGCTGCGGGCAACGGCGACACGGTGTTTGGCTTGGAGCAGGGCGCGATGATTCCCGTTTTGCAGGCGCCGTTCTATGCGCAGCGTGTGCAGCCGCTGAACATATTCTGCATGGTCAGCCTGAAGGCCGATGACAATTGCCGCATTCTGAATTCCAAGAATGAAGCCATTGAGAATCTCTATGGTACCGGCGAAGTTGTGATCGGCAACTGCTTCTTCGAGTCCTACGCCTGCTCTGGCAGCGCCGTCATGATTGCGCTGACTACGGGCAAGATCGCCGCGCTGGATGCGGCTGCTTCCATGCAGTAATCACGGAGAAAGAACGTCAAATTATACTCATTCTTATTAAGCAAGATCCGTTCTGAAAGCCGACCATACAGACCGAATTGCTTCAGACAAAATCAAGAAATGGGAGTGTCAAGATAGCAAAATCTTGACGCTCCTTGTATGATTCAATCGTTTTTTGCCGAAAGCGATATAGTATACAGCCGCAGCATGATTGCTTTTAGGCGCAACACGACCGGCGCGGACATCTTCATCTGCATCTGCCAGCGCTCGAAGCAGTTCCAGTTCTGAGCGCATCTGTTCATACTCGGCCATTCCGACATATCAACGGATTTTTCTGCCTGCCTTGTGCTGCGGCGGAAGAATCACTGCGGGGCAATACCACAGCCTCTGCTTTGCGTTATACGATATCTGCATGTCGCGCCTCCGCGTCGTAATCAATCTGTGCCTGTTCCCGCATCTTCTGATATTCAAGGAGCGTCAGGATTTAGCTATCTTGATGCTCTTTTTTTGTTTGCCGACAAAACATGTTTTTCTCCGAGGGATAAGGAAAACAGATCGCCCAATAAATGTTGAACAACTAAACTGGAAGAGATGTCCAATAACTTGGGTGAGAAAAAACGGAACGAATCTTACGCAAGGCACAAGGAAATTCGAAAAAATGTGCTAAATATCAGCTAAAATTTCTAAAAAAAACGTTGACAAGCGAAAAGATGAGTGATATACTGTCTACAACAAAGCGGAGATGTACTACAACTTGAGCCGATCATGTGGCCACTGGTTGGGAAAGTTGTCGTACAGGCTGACCGATGATTAAAACGACTGATTAAGGAGGAAAATACTGTGAAAAAACTGTTAGGTATCGCCGTCGCCCTTGCCCTTTTTGCTGCGATGATGGTTACGGCGGCTTTTGCCGAAGAGCAGACCGTCATCAACATGTTCTACGGCACGGATCCTTCCGGCGCGCTCGACTCGCTGATCGCGGCCTTTGAGGAGGCCTATCCGCAATACAAGGTCAACTGGATTGAGGCACCCGCAAACCAAGATACCTCTCACGATATGCTGGTGACGTCTCTCTCCGCGGGGGAATCCATCTACGACGTGTTCTCCTGCAACGTGATCTGGCCCGCGGAGTTTTCCCAGGCTGGCTACTGCTTGGCCATCGACCGCTTTATCGAGGAGGACGATTTGGATCTGAGCGAATACTCCCAGGGATACATCGACGCGTATACCTTCCAAGGAAAGATGTGGGGCATGCCGTGGTATGGCAACGTTGGCCAGCTGTATTACCGCTCGGACGTCATCACCACGCCGCCTGCGACGTGGGATGAGCTGATTGACATGTGCAAGGAGTACGTGGGACAGGGCGGAAGCACGACCGGCTATGTGATGCAGGCCGCGCAGTATGAAGGCCTCGTCTGCAACGCGCTGGAATTCATCGGCTCCTACGGCGGCACGGTCGTCGACGGCGACGGCAACATCACCGTCAACAACGACGGCGTGCGCGAGGCCCTGACCATGATGAAGAAGATTGTGGATTCCGGAATCATGCCCGCCAACTTCAACGCTTTTATGGAAAACGAGTGCAACAACATGTTCGCCAGCGGCGAGGCGCTGTTCATGCGCAACTGGCCCGGCGCCTACGCGACCGTGGCGAATCCGGAATCCTCCAAGGTGGCGGACAACGTCGGCGTCACGGTTCTGCCCTCGGGAAGCGACGGTTCCGCCGCGACGCTGGGCGGCTGGGGATGGATGATCAACCGCAATTCCGAAAACCCCAAGGCGGCGTGGGACTTCGTCAAGTTCGTGACCGGCCCCGAGGGGCAGAAGATCAACGCGCTGGTCGCCTCGCAGCCGCCGACCTATCTGCCGCTGTATGACGACGAAGAGGTGCTCGCGGCCAATCCGCACTTTGCCAATCTCCGCGAATCGCTGGAGGCGGCCGTAGCCCGCCCGGTTTCCCCGATCTATACGGCGATTTCCGAGATCATGCAGATCAACGTTTCCAAGGTGCTGCTGGGCCAGATGACGGTGGAAGAGGCCGTCGTCGCGATGGAGCAGCAGATGAACGAAAGCTTGGCTGAGTACAACAAGTAAGGGTTCTGAAGAAGTCGCGTGGACCCCCTGCGTGGCGTCCGCGCGGCTTCTTTACCTGGTTTCAGGACCTGTTTTCAGGAAGGAGGGATCGGCATGCAGCACAAGCAGCGGGCGGCTTCAAAGCGGCGCAGGCGCGGCCTGAGCGAAAGTCAGCTTGCCGTACTTCTCGTGCTACCGGCGCTGGCGATCATCGCCTGCATCGCGGTGTATCCCATTTTGCGCACGATATGGTACAGCCTGTTCGACCTCAGGCTCAATCACCCCACGCGCAATACGCCTCACTTTTCCTACTCGCTGGATTTGGAGAAGTATGCCGACGGCATGTATACGTTCGCCTCGCAGACCGCCAAGGCGCTTGCCGCGGCGGATACCGAGGAGGAAACGCTGGCCGTGCAGGCGCTGATACAGGCCGTCGAGGCTGTGGAAGAGGCGCTGTTTGACACCGACGAGCGGCGCGAGAAGCTTCTGGAGGTCAACGCGCTGATCGACGCATACAAGCCCGTAAACGACGACGAGCTGCGCTATATCGAGGTGAGCCAAGCGGAGATCGCGCGCTACAAGGACGATTTGGCCGCGGCGAAGGAATTGGCGGCGGCGGCGAAGACGGCGGCGTCCGGCGCGGCCAAGCAGATTGAAAAGGCTGCGCAGGCGCTTGACGCGCTGGATTTTGCAGCCGTCGAGCCCAATTTTGTCGGGCTGAAGAACTATCAAAAGTATCTCGGCGACGCCCGGCTGTGGACAAGCGTGGCCAACACCACGATTTTCACCGTGTTCGCCGTGTCGTTTGAATTGATCGTGGGCCTTTTGCTGGCCCTGCTGATGAACCAGAGCTTCAGGGGGCGCGGCCTCATCCGCGCCAGCGTCCTGATTCCGTGGTCCATACCGGCATCGACATCGGCGATTATCTGGAAATTCATGTATGACGGGCAATACGGCATCATGAGCAGCCTGCTGGCCTCGCTGGGGATCATTCCGTCCGCATCCTATATTTTGACGACGCGCGCGGGGAGCCTGTTTGGCATGATCCTCTCCGATATCTGGAAAACCTCCCCGTTTATGGCGCTGCTGCTGCTCGCGGGCCTGCAAACCATCGACACCACGCTGTACGAGGCCGCCAAGGTCGACGGCTGCAGCCGCATTCGAAGCTTTTTCAGCATCACGCTGCCCTTGCTGAAGCCGACGATTCTGGTATCCGTGCTGTTTCGGACAATGGATACGTTCAAGGCGTTCGACCTGCCCAGCGTGATGACCAACGGCGCAAACGACACCGAGTCGATCAGCCTGTACGCCTATAAGCTCATGTTTGCGCAAATGGACTTTGGCAGCGGTTCCACGGTTTCCATCATCCTGTTCTTTATGGTTTTCCTCATCTGTCTGTTCTACATCAAGGTGATGGGAGCGGATGTGTTTAAATCTTCGAAGGCTTGAGGTGAAGCGTCATGAAGAAAGCAAAACGCTATCTGCTGCCCGTTGTAAGGGGCATTCTGCTGGCCTGCTTTGTGGTGATCGTGCTCTTTCCGTTCTATTGGCAGTTTTTGACCTCCATCAAACCCGCCAGAGAGATCACGGAAATGAACCTGCTTCCCAATCTGGAGACGGCGAGCTTCAAAGCCTATCGATTTATTTTGACGGAACGCCCGTTCCTGCGCTACATGTTCAACAGCCTGATGGTCGCGCTGATCACCACCTGCATCGCGATCGTCGTATCCAGCATGGCCGCTTACGCGCTGGCCAGACTGGATTTTAAGGGGAAGGCCGTCGTGCTCAGCAGCATACTGGCGATTTCCATGTTCCCGAACATCTCGATGATTTCCCCGATCTATGTGACCGTCAGCCAGATGGGGCTGCGCAACACGTGGTGGGGACTGATTATCCCGAACCTGTCGTTTGCGATGCCGCTTTCCGTGTGGTATCTGACGACGTTTTTCCGCACCATTCCCTATGAGCTGGAGGAGGCCGCCAAGGTGGACGGCTGCACGCCGCTGCAGGCCATGCTCCATGTGATTGTGCCGCTGGTGATTCCCGGCACGTTTACCACCGCGATCCTGATCTTCATTCAGGCGTGGAACGAGTATCTCTTCTCCCTGACCATCAACACGGACGATCTCTGGCGCACGGTGACCGTGGGCATCACCATGTTCCGCGGGGAATACACCATGCCGTGGGTCGAGCAGGCGGCGGCCATCGTCACGGTGACCGTGCCGGTGGCGACCGTGGTTTTCCTGCTGCAAAAATACATCGTCTCCGGGCTGACGTCCGGCGCGGTCAAGGGATGAACAGAGCGACGATCGACGAGGAGGATTTGGATGGACAAGTTTGTCTTTCGCAGCATCGACGATGCGCAGCCCTACAAGGTGATCAACGAGCATTGCCCCGACGGGTATTTTACAAATGTCACGCTCTTTGGCGACGAGCCCCAGCAGAAGGTCATCGGCGAGCGAACGCACAACCCCGAAGCGCGCGACAATTTCCACTATGTACACAGGACGACGCTTCCCGTGGGCGGGGAGATCGCCGAGCACCCGCACAACGGGAACGAGCAGTTCTATCTGGTCATGGAAGGCGAGGGCGTTGTGACGCTGTGCGGCAATCAGTTCCCGGTCAAGCCCTGGTGCATCGCGCTGATCCGTGACGGCGGAAGCCACGGCATCCGGAACACGGGAAGCACGCCCCTGACCTATGTCTGCGTGGAGACGGGCCTTTCCGCGCCGGCGGACAAGCAGGGCGAGACGCCAAACGGCTAAGGGGCCCGCCCACGGGGAAGGGGAACATCGCCCCTTCGGTTTCATGCCCATGAAAACGCACAGGGTTAGGAGGATGCGTATGAAGGAGGCCAAGACGATGCGCGCCGCCGTCCTCAGGGAATTTCGGCAGCCGCTGATCATCGAGGAGCAGGAGATTCCCACTCCGGCGCCGGACGAGGTGCTCGTCAAGGTGATGGCAAGCGGCCTGTGCCTCACGGACGTTCACATTCAGGATGGGATTATTGGAACGGTGCGCCTGCCCTACACGCCGGGGCACGAGATGGCGGGAATCGTCTGCGAGCTGGGCAAGGCCGTGCCCGAGCGGAAGCTGAGGGTCGGGCAGCATGTGGTTTGCGCCATCGACCTGACCTGCGGACAGTGTACGCTGTGCCGGATCGGGAGGAGAAACCTGTGCAGGCAGCGCGTGCGCATCGGTTTTGAGCGAAACGGCTCCCATGCGGAGTACGCCCTCGTTCCGTATGCGAACCTGTTTCCCATCGACAACAGGGTTCCGTTTGATCAGGCGGCGATCATCCCCGACGCGGTCGCCTGCATGCTCCACGCGATAGCGGATCAGGGGCGCGTTCAGGCCGGGGACAGCGTGCTCATCTACGGCTGCGGCGCGCTGGGGCTTCAGGCGGTTCAGATTGCCAAACGGTTCGGGGCGAAGGTGTTTGCCGCCGCCCGAACGCAGGCGAAGCTGGATATGGCGCTTGAGCTTGGCGCGGACGAGGTGATCAACACCGCGCGGCAGGATCTGACCGCCGAGCTGGAGCGGCTCACGGGCGGGGAGATGATGGACAGCGCCTTTGACCTAGTGGGCAATGAGGATACGCTGGACATGCTGCTGCGCTGCATTCGGCCCGGCGGCAAAATCGTCGCCCTCGCCTATGCCTTCGAGCGGTTTTGGATCAACTGCCAGGAAACCGTCATCAAGGAGAAGGAGATCGTCGGCGTGCGCGGTTCCACCCAGCAAAACCTCATCGACTCGATACGCATGGTGGAGCAGGGGGAAATCGTGCCCGTGGTGACCCGCCGCTTCCGTTTGGAGGAGATCAACGAGGCGATGGCGTTCCTGCGCGAGAGCAAGGGGCTCGGCCGCAGCGTGCTCACGTTTGAATAATGCTCATTCTGATTGAGATGGCTTAACCCGCGCAGCATCTTTTTCGCTCTGTTAAGCATTTTATTTGCGAAGGAGTATAAGCGCCAAGGCCGCACTTGACAGTGCTTTGCGGCTGATGATAAACTTTGGGCGTTACATCCCACCGGAGGTGGGAACGGTTACGGTCAAAGAAAAAACGACGCCTTGGAGGCTTGCGGGAGGTACGGACATGGCTGAAGCAAAGAAGTATACGACGGATCGGGTATACGAGGATCTCTTTCACATGCTCATGGGGGGAAACTATGCCCCCGGCGACAAAATTCCCTCGGAAAACGAGCTGAAACAGCAGTTCAACGTCAGCCGCAATACCATTCGTGCCGCGCTGAGCCGGATGAATGTGCTGGGCATCATCGAGACCCGTCAGGGGGACGGGACCTATCTGCGCGGGGTGGGGACAAACGCCTATTTGAATTCCTTTGTGCCGGCTATGCTGGCCAACGAGGACGATCTGCTGGGGCTGCTGTTCTTCCGGCGCGGCATCGAGGTCAACGCCGCAAGGCTTGCCGCCATCCATGTGACGGACGAGGAGCTTGCGGACATGGAGCGCTATTTTTCCGAGCTTCAGGCCAAGGACGTGAACAATCAGGATTTTGCCTCGATGACCAGCGATTTTCATCATCAGATCGCGCTGGCCTCGAAAAACCGGCTGCTGGCCGACATGCTCCAGCTGATCACGTGGATCATCACGGCGAAGATGGCGGATTTGCTCGTCTACAAGCCCAACGTCGCCGATTCCAGCTACTACCATTATATGATTTATCGCTGCATCCGCCAGCACAAGCCGGACGAGGCGGCCTTTATGATGGATCAACACATGCAGCTGCTGATTGAAACCGTCGAGGAATACCTCAAGAGCCCGCGGCCGGCGCCGAAAGACGCGCCTTCCGCGTCCGATCCCGTTCGCGTAACCCATATATT
>JAUNPI010000068.1 GCA_030536875.1 Clostridia bacterium | reverse complement strand
AGGGTTCGAGCCCCTGAAGGTGCACCACAATTTGTCCGAAAACGCTGAGTTTTCGGACTTTTTATTATACCAACAGACTGTGCGCGTTTTGACGCCGCGTTCTTGACGCTTGAAAAGCGGCGTGGTAAAATGTAGGCGTTCAAAGGGGAGACCCTTTGAACTCGGCGCAATGCGCTGCGTTGAATGGTTGATTTCAATGGATAGAACGTGAACGTTAAGACGCGGTTGTCCGCACGATATGCGGGGAGGAATAGGATGAAGAGATGTTGGCTGATTGCCTTGACGCTTGGGGGAGCGGCGATGACCGCTTTCAAGCCGGAGCAGCAGCATAATCTCATGCGTTTGCCGTCATTTCATGGGTTGGCAGAGGTGCGAGCGAGCCTGCCGGGGCGGATTCGGCTGTACATGCCCTCCATCGCGCAGCGTCCGGAGCAGGCCATGCAGATGAAAGAGAAGCTGGAGAGCACCGGAGCGGTGCGCCAAGCCGTACTCAATTTCCGCACCTCTACGGTGCTGCTTGGCTACGACGAGAGCCAAGTGGAGGCCGCCGTCGTGCAGGGAGCGGCGATGAAGCTGATGGGCCTTGACGAAGCGATGGGCAAGGCGCCGGTGAGCCGTATGGAAGCGGGCGTGAAAACCTTGACGGAAGCCGTCAATCATGGCGTCATGCAGGCAACAGGCGGCCTGCTGGATGCCAAAATGCTGGCGGGCTGCGCGCTGACCCTCGCGGGTGTGTACAAGCTGGCGGCCTGCGGCGCGGCGGCGCCCGGGGCGATGACGCTTTTGTGGTGGGCGTCCAGCCTGTTCGGGAGGGGCGCTCATGGGCAGGATTGAGGAAAGCTTCGTGCGCCATTGCCTGAAGCCCGCCGTGACCTGCAATTTGCCGGGGCGGCTTCGCATGACGTTTCGCAGCTACAAACTGCTGCCCAAGGAAGCGCTGCCCTACCTTCACTATATCCGCGATGTGCTGACCATGCTGCCGGGGGTGACGGATGTTCAGATCAACCCGCGCATCGGCACGGTGTTGGTTCTCTACAGCCCGGAGGCGACTGCGCCCCGGCAGATCCTGCGCTGGGTGGATATCGTGGTGGATACGGGGCTTGAGCTTGCCGGGGAAATCGACTGGGAACATGCGGCCAAGGAGGAGACGGACGTGGAGCGGATGATTCGCTCCCGGCTGATCCTGCGCTTGCCGCAGGCAAAAGAAGGGTAAAACAAGTGCTTAAAAAAGAGTCGCAAAGGAATTGGATGAAAAGCCAGATCGCTCACAGCCTGCAAGGGCGGCTGAGGCTGAGGGTTCCGGGCCTGCGCTTTCTCTACGCGGAGCGGGAGGAGATTGCCCGGGCCCTCGTCCGCATGGACGGGGTGATCTCGGCGGAGGTCACGCCCTGCACGGAAGGCGTCCTGCTTCGCTATGATCCCCATAGGGTCGACGGCCAAGGCTTGGAGGAGCGGGCGGATATCGTCTTTGCTCGCTATGCGATGACGGCCTATCGCGCGTGCCATGCGTCCGCCGTCCCCGAGGAGGCGGAGACGCCCATGTCTACCGCGCGTTTGGCCCGGCGTTTGGCGGTGAATGCCGGCGCGCTGCTGGTGGGCAACACGGTGTTTACGGGCAGCCTGATGGGCAATGGGCTTAGCAAGTTCACATCGATAGAGGCACTGGCAAGCCTTGGGCTGTCTGCGCCGATGGCCCAAAATGCTTGGGACGGGCTGAAGAGAGACATGCGGCCCAATGCGGACTTTTTGACCGTGACCTCCATCGTCGCCAGCCTGCTGCTGGGCAATCCCCATTCCGCGCTGATGATCCTGGCGCTGTCGGATATGGCGGAATTGATGACCTCTTTCACCATTGAGCGTACCCGCTCTTCCATCAAGAAGATGCTTTCGGTGGATGACAGCGAGGTCTGGAAGGTGATGGAGAACGGACAGCTGAGAAGATGCCCGATCGGCGAGCTCAGGGCGGGGGATTCCGTCGTCGTTCACACGGGCGAGAAGATCGCCGTGGACGGCGTGGCGGTCTCGGGCAGCGCAGTGATCGATCAGAGCGCGATCACCGGCGAGTTTGTGCCTGCCGAAAAGCGCGAGGGATCCGAGGTCTATGCCGGCACGGTGGTCAAGAGCGGCAATGTGCAGGTAGAGGCCCGCAAAGTGGGCGATCAGACGGTCGTCTCCCGGATTGTGGGGATGGTGGAACAAAGCGAACTCAAGAAAGCGCCCATTCAGCGCTATGCCGACCGTTTTTCCAATTATCTGGTGCCGCTCAACTACCTGCTCTGCGCGGCGGTCTGGCTGGTGACCCGAAACCCGCAAAAGGCGCTCAAGATGCTGGTCATCGACTATTCGTGCGGCATTAAGCTGTCGACGGCTACGGCGTTTTCCGCGGCCATCAATACGGCGGTCAAGCAGGGCGTGCTGATCAAGGGCGGCGCGTATATCGAGCAGATGAGCAGCGCCAACACCGTGCTGCTGGATAAGACGGGAACCATCACCGAGGGAAGGCCCAAGGTCGTTTCCATGCGGATGCTCGCGCATGACATGGACGAAAAAGAGGCGCTGTCCTTGGCGATGGCCGCGGAGGAGACCAGCACGCATCCGTTGGCAGGCGCCATCCTCGCCTATGGTCATGACATCGGCGCGCAGATCCCGGCACACGGCGAGGTGATCACCGAGGTATCTCGCGGCAGCCGCACCGACGTGGAAGGGAAAACGATTCGCGTTGGCAACCTGAAATACATGCAGGAGAACGGCGTCTGCGCCGCAGAGCTGCCGGCGGATGCGCAGGGGGCCATTCCCAACTATGTCGGCGTGGACGAGCGGATCGTAGCGGTGCTCTATGCGATGGACAGCCCGCGCGTCAATGTGCGCCGGGCCATCAACGCCTTGCGCTATGACGGGGTCGGCGACATCGAGATGCTGACTGGCGACATGGAATCTCAGGCCCGCGCGGTGGCGGAACTGGTGGGCGCCGACGGTTATCGCGCCCAGCTGCTGCCGGAGCAGAAGGCGGAGGCCGTGCTCAAACTGCAAACGCAGGGGAACGGCGTCATCATGGTCGGCGACGGCATCAACGATGCACCCGCGTTGGCCTATGCGGACGTGGGCATCTCGATGGGGAGCAAATCCACGGATATCGCAATGGAGACCAGCGACGTGATCATCAACCGCGACGACCCGATGATGATCCCGCAGCTGCGGCGGCTTTCCCGCGCGACCATGCGGATCGTGCAGCAGAACTTTGCCGTCGTCATCGGCATCAACACGGTGGGGCTGGTTCTGGGCGCTTCCAGCGGCGTCTCGGTGATGATGAGCGCGCTGATGCACAACATGTCCACCATACTCGTGGTGGCGAATTCCCTGAGGCTCATGTTTTTCCCGCCGGTCGAAGGGAGGTAGACGCCCATGAGAAGAGAGGAACACGGGGCGCTCCATCTGGAGGTCATATCCGCGATTCCGGGGCGAATCCGGTTGACGCTGGAAAAGCCCATCGAGAATGATTCTCCGTTTTGGGCGATTCGCGGCGTGAAAACATGCCGCTACAATCCGCGGATTCGGACGCTCCTGTGCCTTTACGACAAGGAACGCATCGGCGAGGAAGAGCTCATTGTGCGCATCGGAGCCATTTACGCCGGACTTGCGGGAACGAAGCTGCTGCACGTGAAGCGTTCGGAGGAAGAGGGCTTTTCGATGGCGGCCAGCGGCTATTTGGCTCTGGGCTGCATCGCGCTGGACGGCGTGATGACGGCCGCAGCCTCTCCGCTGACACAGGTGACGCGCTGGCTCTCTGCAGGAGCGACGCTGGGCGCGGTTGTGGAGCATGGCTATCAGGAGCTGCATGTGCGGGGAAGCTTTGACCCCGAGGTGATGTCGGTGGTCTATTTGATCAACGCGATCGGCAAGACCAACGGCTTTCAGGCGAGCCTGCTGGCGTGGATCGTCACGTTTGGCCGCCATCTGATCCCTCAGGCTCCGCGAGAGCAGGTGTATCTGGTGCGGCGCAGCGCCGGGGCGGTGATTCTGACGCCTGTCGTATCCGGCGAGAGCAAGCGGGCTTTCGCGGGGGATATGCTGCGCAGCGGCGTGGAAGCGCTGGCGCGCAAACCGACGTGATCTCTGTGGGCGTGCCTGCGCCTATAAGATAACAGTGATATGTTTAAAGGAGGACAAGACGATGTTGAATGTGACCGTGAGCCCAATGGTCAAGGGAATTCTGATCGGGGTCGGCGTGAGTGCGGTTGGCTTTTACGCCTATAAGCGCAATGAGGAAAAGGTGGATCAGTTTATGCGCCGCCACGGCATCTGTGTAAAGACCCCCGCGGCGGGCTATGAAACCATGTCCGTGGAGGATCTCATGCGCGCGAAGGAGACCATCGAGGATTTGATCGCCGAAAAGGAGATGCAGGAGCAGAGCGTGACGGTGGGAGAGGCCGCGGAACCGGCGCAGGCGTAATCGGAAAGCGCCGCGCAGGAAGGCCGAGCGTTTTTGGCGCTCATTTATCAACCGCAACATCATAAGGGGGGATCATCATGCGGCCGTATGTGCTCAGCTGCTGTTCGACGGCGGATTTGACGCAGGAGCATTTTTGCAGTCGAGATATTCACTACGTCTGTTTCCACTATGAGCTAAACGGGGTTTCTTACCCGGACGACCTAGGGAAAACCATGCCGTTTCATCAGTTTTATCAGGCGATGGCGGACGGAGCGACGACCAAGACATCCCAAGTCAATGTGGAGGAATTTACCACGTACTTTGAGCCGTTTTTGAAGGAGGGCCGCGATATTCTGCACGTCTGCCTGTCCTCCGGGCTTTCGGGCGTGATGAATTCGGCGACGATCGCCAAGGAGGCGCTGGAGGAAAAGTATCCGGAGCGGAAAATCTATCTGGTCGATTCGCTGGGCGCATCGTCCGGCTACGGCCTGCTGATGGACCGGCTTGCCGACCTGCGCGACGAGGGGATGGACATCGAGGAACTCTATCGCTGGAGCTGTGAGCATCGGCTTGAAGTGCATCACTGGTTTTTCTCCACGGATTTGACATTCTACGTTCGGGGCGGCCGCATCTCCAAGGCGGCGGGAGCGATCGGGACGGTTCTCAATATCTGCCCGCTTTTGAACATGGACGCGGAGGGCAAGCTCATCCCGCGCGAAAAGATTCGCACCAAACGCAAGGTGATCCGCGCCATTGTCGACAAAATGGAGGAATGCGCGCAGGGCGGCCTCGATTACGCGGGGAAATGCTATATCAGCCATTCCGCCTGCTATGAGGACGCGCGTCAGGTTGCCGACCTTGTGGAGCAGCGGTTTCCGAAGCTGAACGGCCGTGTGGAGATCTACAGCGTCGGCACGACGATCGGCAGCCATACCGGCCCGGGAACGGTGGCGCTGTTTTTCTGGGGAAAGACGCGCGAGGGCGATTAAATCTACACAAATTCGGATTTTTGTATCATTTTTGCTCAAGAAAGCCCGAGTGTCCCACTTTGGGACAGTCGGGCCGAATTGGGCATTTTCTTTTTTCGACAAAATTTTTATAATGATCACGTCAAAGGATCGAGGCATGACTCGCCGGCTATCTCCATCAAAGCGCGGGGGTTTGCGCTTGAAGCGAGCGATGCCGGCCGATCCTGTGTCTTTTGTCGAAAGGAGAACGCGCATATGGGCATTACAAATGCAATGAAGAAAATCACGCTGAAGACCGCTTTCAGCTATCTGGAGAAAAACCCCGAGGAGAACGCGCCTAAACTCATGGCTTGGGTGGACAGGTTTGCCGGGGAGGGGCCGGACAGCTTCCCCGTACAGCGGGAGGCCATCCGCAATGTGATCAACGATCCGAGCAACAACATGTATAAGCTCGTCATGGACATCATGAAGGAGACGGATACCGATGTGCTCAAGGCTACGTTTGAGAATTTCTTTCTCAACGCGAATATCGTCGGTTGGCCCGTTCAGGAGGAGAACCGCCGGAAATACAACTGCAACATTCCGTGGGCGATCCTGCTGGATCCGACGTCCGCCTGCAACCTGCACTGCACGGGCTGCTGGGCGGCGGAATACGGCAACCGCCTGAACCTGAGCTTTGACGAGATCGACTCCATCATCACGCAGGGCAAGGAGCTGGGCGTGTATATGTATATCTACACCGGCGGCGAGCCGCTCGTGCGCAAGAGAGATCTCATCGCGCTGTGCAACAAGCACAGCGACTGCCAGTTCCTCTCCTTCACCAACGGTACGCTGATCGACGAGGAATTTGCAGACGAGATGCTGCGTGTGAGGAACTTTATCCCCGCCATCAGCTTGGAGGGCTTTGAGGAGGCCACCGACGGCCGCCGCGGCGACGGCGTCTATCAGAAGGCGACCCGCGCCATGCAGATTCTGCACGACAAGCATCTGCCGTTCGGCATCTCCGCCTGCTACACCAGCGCCAACGTGGATTCCATCGCTTCGGATGCGTACATCGATTTCATCTGCGGGCTTGGCGCGCGCTTTATCTGGTATTTCCACTATATGCCGGTCGGCAACGACGCCGCGCCGCAGCTGCTGCCCAGCCCCGAGCAGCGCGAGTACATGTATCATCGCATCCGGGAGATCCGCGCCAGCAAGCCGATCTTCGCGATGGACTTCCAGAACGACGGCGAGTATGTCGGCGGCTGCATCGCGGGAGGACGCCGCTATCTGCACATCAACGCCAACGGTGACGTCGATCCCTGCGTGTTTATCCACTATTCCAACGCGAATATCCGCGAGACAAGCCTGCTGGACGCGCTGCGTTCCCCGATCTTCATGGCCTATCACGACAATCAGCCGTTTAACGAGAACATGCTCAGGCCCTGCCCGATGCTGGAAAACCCGGAGCGGCTGCGCAGGATCGTCGAGGAGACCGGAGCGCATTCCACAGACCCGCAGTCTCCGGAGAGCGCCGACCATCTGTGCGGCAAGTGCGACGATTATGCCCGGAACTGGGCGCCGACTGCGGAACGCCTCTGGGCGTGCAGCCACAACTGCGCGCAGTGCCATGCCGAGTGCGGCGGAAAGGAGCAATGACGATGACCACCTATTTCACCTCGGAGAGCGTGACCAAGGGCCACCCCGACAAGGTCTGCGACCAGATTGCGGACGCCATCCTCGACGCGGTGCTCGCGGACGATCCCAAGGCGCACGTGGCCTGCGAGGTTACGGCGATCACGGACGCCGTTCACATCTTCGGTGAGATCACCACCCGCGCCCATGTCGACTACGAGGCCATCGCCCGCAAGACCATCCGCGCCATCGGCTACACGGAGCCGGGGCATGGCTTTGACGCGGCAACCTGCCGCATTGCGGTCGACCTGCACGAGCAATCGCCCGACATCAACATGGGCGTTTGCCGCGAGGAGGAGGACGACAGCGGCGCGGGCGATCAGGGCATGATGTTTGGCTATGCCTGCCGGGAGACGGAGAGCCTCATGCCCCTGCCCATCGAGCTGGCTCACGCGCTGACCAAACGGCTGGCCTACGTTCGGGAGATGTGCATTCTGCCGGAGCTTCTTCCCGACGGCAAGGCGCAGGTCACCGTCCAATACGAGGACGGCGTGCCCGCGCGCATCGACACGGTTGTCGTCTCCACCCAGCATATGGATACGATCAGCGAGAGCGAGCTTCGGGATGCGGTCATCGACGAGGTGATCTTGAAGGCGCTGCCTGCCCGGCTGCTCGACGGCAGCACGCGCATGCTCGTCAACCCGACCGGCCGCTTCTTGGTCGGCGGGCCTGCGGGCGACAGCGGCCTGACTGGGCGCAAGCTGATTGCGGACACATACGGCGGCTATGCGCGCCACGGCGGCGGCGCGTTTTCGGGCAAGGATCCGTCCAAGGTGGACCGCAGCGCGGCCTACATGGCGCGCTATCTGGCCAAGAACGCCGTTGCGGCGGGCTTTGCCGAGCGCTGCGAGGTGCAGCTGAGCTATGTCATCGGCGTCGCGCAGCCGGTCTCCATGCTGGTGGACACCTTCGGCACGGAGACCATCCCCGTCGAAAAGATTCGCGCGCTGATGCTGGGCACCGTGGACATGCGCCCCGCCGCCATCATCCGCCGCTTCGGCCTGCTGGCGCCGATCTACGGCAGGGTATCCTGCTATGGGCACTTCGGATCAAATGCCGAGGATATGCCTTGGGAACAGACGGATCTGGCTAAGCTTTGGATCGAGCAGGGGAAAAAGCACTGCGCATAAACGGATGAAACGGCCGGAACCCCGGCGGAAAAGGAGAAGCCCATGTCCATCAAGATCGTTGCCGATTCCACGTGCGACTTGCCTCCGGAGCTGCTTGAGCGCTATGCCGTCACGATTTTGCCGCTGTCCATCAACAAGGATGGTCAGTTTTACAAGGACGGCGTCGAAATCACGCCGGCGGATATCTTCGCGCATGTCGACTCGGGCGGCGCGCTTTGCACGACGGCGGCGGTCAACATGAGCGAGTTTACCGAGTGCTTTGCCGGCTGCAGCGGCAAGTATGACGCGGTGATCTGCGTGACCATCAGCGCGGAAATGTCCAGCTGCTACGCAAACGCCTGCCTCGCCGCCGGGGCGTTTCCCAACGTGTATGTCGTCGACTCCCGAAATCTCTCCAGCGCGCAGGGGTTGATTGTGCTGGAAGCCGCCCGGCTTGCCCGGCAGGGGCTCTCCGGATCGCAGATTGCCGCCCGGCTTGACGGGCTGACCGCCAAGGTGCAGTCGAGCTTTTTGCTCGACCGGCTCGATTACATGAAAAAGGGCGGTCGCTGCTCCGCCGTGACGGCGCTGGGCGCCAACCTCCTGCACCTGAAGCCCTGTATTGAGGTACACGACGGAAAGATGGGCGTGGGCAAGAAATACCGCGGTTCCTTTGAGCATTGTATGTATCAGTATACAAAGGAATTGCTCGCCCGATATCCGGACAGCCGGACGGACACGGTGCTGGTCGTTCACCCCGCTGCGGAGAGCGCCGCCGTGGAAGCCGCTAAGCGCGCGCTCCGGGAAGACGGGCGCTTTTCGGAAATCTATGAGGCGCGCACGGGCTGCACCGTGGCCTGCCATTGCGGGCCGAACACCATCGGCGTGATGTTCGTCAATCGCTGAGCGGCATTTCTAAGCCGGCGGCGCTTTACACGCATGCCAAGCGAGCGCCGTAAGGCACGCTTGCCTTTGAGCGGGAAACGATGGTATAATCAGATCATCGATGACGGAGGAGGCGCTGATGATGGAGCAAGGCGATGCGAAAGCAAAAGTGGAAGTGGAAGCGAAGGCGATCGTGGAGGCGGAACGCGTTTTTCTGCGCCCCTTTGAAAGTGGGGATGCGCCTGCGCTGCACGCCATTTTGAGCGATGCGGAGACGATGGCCTTTGTCGAGCCGCCCTACACGAGGGAGCAGACGGAACGCTTTCTGGCCGATTTCTGTATCGCAAAGCGCGCGGCGTTGGCCTGCGTCATGCGGCAGACGGGCGAGCTGATCGGCTATATGCTCTTTCACCAGACGGAGCCGGGCGTCTATGAGATGGGCTGGATCTTGAACCGGCGCGTTTGGCGGCGCGGGCTGGCCTATGAAAGCTGCCGGGCGCTGATCGCATACGCGTTTGAGCAGCGGGATGCCCGAAGGGTGTTTGCGGAAACGGCGGATACGGTGAAATCCGTCGGGCTGATGGAGAAGCTGGAAATGCGCTTTGAGGGCGTGGAGCGGACGGAAGGCAAAATGCCCCTCTATGTGTATGGGCTTGGGGTGGAGGAATATGCGCGCAGGGCGAGCAAGGGGCTATAAAACCGGCATGCTGGCGGCGGCATCCCTCCAAAACGTTGTAAATTTCGCTGCTTCGCGCCCGCGGCCGGAACCGAGCAGGAAGATTTAAATCAAAACGGATACATAGATTAGAGCCAAAAGCGCCGCCGCCCGGGATCGGTTTCCCGAGCGGCGGCGACGTTTTGCTCGAAAGAGTTACCTGCCCAGCGCCATCACATAGACTTGGCAGGGATTGTGCTCATCCCAGAGCGTGGGGAAGCACTCCAATTCGGTAAAACCCATGCGCTGATAGAAGCGGTTTGTGCGGTCGTATGCGTCATAGCAGCCCATCTGCACGGTCTTGACCTGCAAAAACGCATAGCCCTGCGCCTTGGCGTAGGCCTTGAGCGCGCGCAAGAGGCTCGAGCCGATGCCCCTGCGATGGTGTGACGGAAGCACGCCCATGACGGCGATCTCCGCGGCAAGCGGCCCGGTCCGCTTGAGGGCGGCGAAGCCCAAGGCATTTTCCGCGTTTGCCTCGGTGGCGTCCTCTGCCACGGCGGCGAAAAAGGGCTGCGCGCGGCATTCGTCGACGTAGCGCTGCGTGCTCTCCGGGATGCCAAACCAGTCCGGTAGGGCGGCGAGGATGGCCTGCGCAATGGCCGCCCTCTGCGCGGGATCTTCCACGAACCGGACGGCGCCGTCCTCTCGGGGTGTGTCCTCTGAATCGAGGACGGGGATGAGCGTGATGTCGTTCATTTTGTAACCTCCAAAGATGAATTTGGAGGGCTTATTGGGCGTGAGCCCTCCGAGCACGCGCGACGATGGTCTTCTTCAATGAGACCGCCTCCTTTCGTGGATCAGTTGTCCACATTATAGCATGCGCATGGGAAAAAAGATAGGGGAAGGACCGAAAAATCCTTTCGCGAATTGACAAAAAACATCTGCCGGAGTATAATCTTACAATATGGTGCAATGCCCCGAGCACAGGCTTGCGGCATTGGGCGTCCCGCCGGAAAGCGGCGCGGACGGAGCAAGAAAAGGAGAGAACGATTATGGCAGAGACGAAGCATTTGGTGATTACCCGCGAAGGCCTTCAAAAGATGAAGGAAGAGCTTGAATACAAAGAGACCACGGAAAAAATGCGCATTGCGGAGCAGCTCAAGGTCGCCATTTCCTATGGCGACCTCAGCGAGAACGCCGAATATGACGCCGCGAAAAACGATCAGGCGGCGCTCGAACAGCGCATCAACGAGCTGCGCCAGATGATCGAGAATGCGGTTGTCGTCGACGAGAGCAAGATCGACACGGAGACCGTCGGCTTTGGCACGCGCGTGACCATCGTCGACCTCGACGACGAGGATGAGGAAGAGGAGGTTTACACCATCGTGGGCACCTCCGAATCCGATCCGGCAAACGGCCGCCTTTCCAACGAATCCCCGGTGGGCGAGGCGCTGATCGGCGCGCACGTGGGCGATACCGTCGTGGCGCAGACGCCCGGCGGCGCGCGCCGTCTGCGCATTGTGAACATCGCGCTTTAATTCCCGCACGCGAAAGAGAGAGAGGAAAACAACGTGGCAGAAGAATTGACGTTTACCGCGCCGGAATTCAGCGAGCAGGAGCAGATTCGCCGCGCTAAGCTGGCCAAGTATCAGCAGGAGGGCCGCGATCCCTATACCATCACCCGCTATGACCGCACGCACACTTCCAAGCAGATTGTAGACGGCTTTGAGGCGCTGGAGGGGCAGACGGTCTCCATCGCCGGGCGCATGATGGCCCGCAGAATCATGGGCAAGGCGTCTTTTGTGCATTTGCTCGACGGCGAAGGAAAGATTCAGGCCTATGTCCGCCGGGACGACGTGGGCGAGGACGTCTACGCGGATTTCAAGACGATGGACATCGGCGATATTCTCGGCATTGAGGGCACGGTCTTCCGCACGAAGACGGGCGAGATCTCCGTCCATGCCAAGAAGCTTGTGATGCTGACCAAGTCGCTGCGCGTGCTGCCGGAGAAGTGGAATGGCCTCAAGGATCAGGACATGCGCTATCGCCAGCGCTATGTCGACACCATCGTCAATCCGGAGGTCAAGGACACCTTCATCAAGCGCAGCCAGATTCTCAAGGCGCTGCGCGAGTTCCTCGACGGCAAGGGCTTCCTTGAGGTGGACACGCCCGTGCTCCAGACCATCGAGATCGGCGCGAACTCCCGCTCCTTCGTCACGCATCACAACGCGCTGGATATCCCCATGTACCTGCGTATCGAGACGGAGCTGTATCTCAAGCGGCTGATCGTCGGCGGCTTTGAGAAGGTCTACGAGGTGGGGCGCATCTTCCGCAACGAGGGCATGGATACGCGCCACAATCCGGAGTTCACCACCATCGAGCTGTATCAGGCCTACGCCGACTACAACGATATCATGGCGCTCGTCGAGGAGATGTACGTCTATGTGACGCAGAAGGTCTGCGGCACGCTGAAGATTCAGTATCAGGGCAAGGAGATCGACATGACCGCGCCGTGGACGCGCATGACGATGGCCGAGTCCGTCAAGAAGTACGCCGGCATCGACTACTATGCGTGGGAGAGCGACGAGCAGGCCCGCGCCGAATGCGAGGCGCGCGGCGTGCATGTGGAGAAGAACGCGGTCAAGGGCGAGTGCCTCGAGGCCTGCTTTGACGAGTTCGTCGAGGCGAACCTCATCCAGCCGACGTTCATCACCGACTATCCGGTGGCGATTTCCCCGCTGGCCAAGCGCAGGAAGGACGACCCGGAGATCACCGAGCGCTTTGAGCTGTTCGCCAACGGCTTTGAGCTGTGCAACGCCTTCACCGAGCTCAACGACCCGATCGATCAACGCGCGCGCTTTGAGCGTCAGGCGCTGGCCAAGCGCGCCAAGGGCGAGCACGCGGACATCGACGAGGACTTTGTGAGCGCGCTCGAGTACGGCATGCCGCCGACGGGCGGCCTCGGCTTCGGCGTGGACCGTCTGGTCATGCTGCTGACCGATTCCGCATCCATTCGAGACGTGCTCTTGTTCCCCACGATGAAGCCTATTTAACCCAAGAATGCTGTAATATCAAGGGTTTTCGGGGTTTGAGAAGACGGGAAAACAGCGATTTACCACAGTTTTACCACAGTTGACTAAGGGAATCCTCTGATAGAGAAGACACTGTTGCGAAAGCGGCGGTGTTTTTCTTATGCCGCCGTACTTTGAATAAAGTCCCGCGTAAGGACGAGGCTTTCTTCAAAGCATGGAATACAAACCCTCTTATTTTTTCCTCCGCGAAAATAGCAGTTACTGTTATGGAAGACCTAATTGCATTTGAGAGGGAGTTGAGACAATGATGGGAATTGCAGGAGCTGTGCTGATTGCTGTCGGTGCCTTGATGATCGCGAAATGGATCAAGGACGACTAAGGAAACCGAGCCCGATTGCAAGGGCTCTTTCTTTTTGCCATTCTGCCTTTTAATCTAAATTAGGTCTTCTATTTTAGATTAGAAGGTAGGGTGGCTTTTTGTGCTTTTGGACTCGTGCGCCTCCGTATGGACGGATTTGTATTTTTGAATTCAAATGAGAAACGGAGGAAAATACATGGGTACAGTCATTCGCCCAGAGGTACGAACGCCGCGAAGCGGCGGGAGAGGCGACAGCGAAGCAGCTCTTCCAACTG
>JAUNPI010000067.1:4711-13434 GCA_030536875.1 Clostridia bacterium | reverse complement strand
TCCACGCCGTCCACGCCGAGCATCGCGTCGCTGGGGAAGTCGGTCACATACCGCGCGACGCGCCCGTCGCCCAGCGCCGAAAGCAGCGCGTCGTCGTCCACAAGGCCGCCGCGGGCGAAGTTCATGATGCGCACGCCCTTGCGGCACAGCGACAGCGCGCGCGTGCCGACCATGCCGCGCGTCTTTGCCGTCAGCGGCACGTGCAGCGTGATGAAGTCGCAGGCGGAGAACAGCGCGTCCAGCGAGTTTTCGCGGCGAATGCCGTGGGAGAGCTTCCACGCGTGCTCCACGGAGATCATCGGGTCATACCCCACCACGTTCATGCCCAGCGCCGCCGCGGCGTTGGCGACCAGAACGCCGATGGCGCCCAAGCCGACGACGCCCAGCGTCTTGCCGCGCAGCTCCGGGCCGACGAAAGCTTTTTTGCCCTTTTCCACGGCCTTTTCGACCGCGTCGCCCTGCCCCTTGAGCGTCTTGGCCCACTCGATACCGCCCACGATGTCGCGGCAGGAGAGCAGCATGCCCGCCAGCACCATCTCGCACACGGCGTTGGCGTTTGCGCCCGGCGTGTTGAAGACGCAGATGCCCCGCGCGCTCATCGCGTCGACGGGGATGTTGTTGTATCCCGCGCCCGCGCGCGCCACGCAGAGCACGCTTTCCGGAATCGGCGCCTCATGCATGGACGCGGAGCGCACGAGGATGGCGTCGGGCGAGGCCGCGTCGTCGCTGACGCGGTAGGCCTCGCCGAGCTCTCTGTAGATCGCGGGGGAAATCGCGTTGAGGGTTTTGATCTCGTATGCCATAGCGGAAACCTTCTCTCTTATTTGTTCTTCGCCTCAAATTCCTTCATGAACGAGACGAGCGCGCGGACGCCCTCGATGGGCATCGCGTTGTAGATGCTCGCGCGCATGCCGCCGACGATGCGGTGGCCCTTGAGGTTGCAAAGGCCGCGCGCGGCGGCTTCCTTCACGAACTGGGCGTCCTTTTGGGGATCGCCCGTGACGAAGGTCACGTTCATGCGGCTGCGGTCGCGCTCGCATGCCGTGCCCTTGAAGAGCTCGCTTTCGTCGATGCAGTCGTAGAGCAGCTTGGCCTTTTCGATGTTGAGCTTTTCGATGGCCGCGACGCCGCCCTGCTCGAGCAGCCATTGGAAGGTCAGCCCGGCGACATAGATGCCGAAGCAGTTGGGCGTGTTGAGCATGCTGTCCGCGTCCGCCATCTTTTTGAAGCTCATGACCTTGGGCGTGATGGGGAGCTCATGGCCCATCAGATCCTCGCGCACGATCAGGATGACGACGCCCGCCGGGGCGACATTCTTCTGCGCGCCCGCATAGATGACGCCGAACCGGCTCACGTCGTACACCTCGGAGAGGATGTTCGAGGACATATCCGCCACAAGCGGCACGCCGTTCGTGTTCGGGATGCTCGTGTAGCGCGTGCCGTAGATGGTGTTGTTCGTGGTGATGTGGAGGTATTGGGCGTCCGGGGAGAGCGTGTAGTCCGGAATATAGCCATAGCCGTCCTCGCGGGAGGAGCCGGCGACGACGACCTCCCCGTATTTTTGGGCCTCGACGAGCGCGTTGTGCGCGAAGTTGCCGGAATCGATGTAGTCCGCCTTGCCGCCGTTCATCAGGTTCATGGCGACCGCGGAGAACATCGCCGTCGCGCCGCCCTGAACGAACATGATCTTGTATCCCTCCGGAACCGCCATCAGCGCTTTCAGGTCCGCGACGGCCCGGTCAAAGATCTCCAGATACATCTTGGAACGATGGCTCATTTCCATGACGGACATGCCTGTGCTGCCGTAGCAGAGCAGATCCCTTTGAACCTTCTCAAGCACGGGCAGCGGCAGCGTCGAGGGCCCGGGCGCAAAGTTATACACGCGATCCATAGAGAAAGCCTCCCTTTTCCTACACGTGATGCGCAAAATGCAGGATTGCATCTCGCATACACCATTTTTATGGGTGTGATTGCTCTATATTACCATGAAAATGCGGAGAATTCAAGGCAATGCTTAAAATTAAAATCGATCTTGACGCCCGGGCGCATTCGTGCTATGCTAAACGCATCAAAGGAAGGGCTTGGCGCGGCCTTGCGCTTTGTATATCGCCGCGCGGCGCCCTTTTGCTGAAAGCGGTATGACTGACGGAAGTGGGCGGACCCACGGGAAGTGCCGCGGCGCGCAAGCGCTCCTATGCCGACCGTCTGGGCGCACTGAGTACATCGGTGCGCCTTTTTATGATAGGCCACCGGACATTGTAAGGAGGTTCTCATCCCTATGACGTTTAAGAGTGACATCGAGATCGCGCAGTCCTGCGCCATGAAGCCCATCGAGGAGATTGCCGCTAAGGTGGGCGTGCCGCCCGAGCTGCTGGAGCACTACGGCCGCTATAAGGCGAAGGTGGACTATCTCGCCTTGGAGGAGCGCCCCATGAAGGGCAAGCTCGTGCTGGTCACGGCCATCAACCCGACGCCGGCCGGCGAAGGAAAGACCACGGTCTCCATCGGTCTGGCGGACGCGCTGAACCTTGAAGGGCAGAACGTCTGTCTCGCGCTGCGCGAGCCGAGCCTCGGCCCGGTGTTCGGCATCAAGGGCGGCGCGGCGGGCGGCGGCTACGCGCAGGTCATCCCGATGGAGGATATCAACCTGCACTTCACGGGCGATATGCACGCCATCACCGCGGCGAACAACCTGCTTGCCGCCATGCTCGACAACAGCATTCAGCAGGGGAACCCGCTTTCCATCGACCCGCGCCGCGTGACGTGGAAGCGCTGCATGGACATGAACGACCGCCAGCTGCGCAGCATCATCGGCGGCCTCGGCGGCAAGGTCAACGGCACGCCCCGCGAGGACGGCTTCGATATCACGACCGCCAGCGAGATCATGGCCACGCTGTGCCTCGCCTCCTCCATCGCCGATCTCAAGGCGCGCATCGCGCGCATCGTCGTCGCGCGCACGTATGACGACAGGCCTGTGACCGCGGGGGATCTGAAAGCGCAGGGCGCGGTCGCCGCGCTGCTGCGGGATGCGCTGCGCCCCAACCTCGTGCAGACGCTGATCGGCACGCCCGCGTTCGTCCACGGCGGGCCGTTTGCCAACATCGCCCACGGCTGCAACACCGTGATCGCCACGAAGACCGCCCTGCGCCTGGCGGATGTGGTGGTGACCGAGGCGGGCTTCGGCGCGGATCTGGGCGCGGAAAAGTTTATCGATATCAAGTGCCGCATGGCGGGCCTTGTGCCCGGCGCCGTCGTGCTGGTGGCGACCGTTCGCGCGCTCAAGAGCCACGGCGGCGTGGTCAAGGCCGACCTCGGGCAGGAGAATCTTGCGGCGCTGGAGAGGGGCCTATCCAACCTGCGCCGCCATCTGAGCAACATCCAAAACGTCTGGGGACTGCGCCCGGTCGTGGCGCTCAACCGCTTCACGAGCGACACGGACGCGGAAATCGAGCTCGTTCGCCGCGCAGCGGCGGAGGCGGGCGCGCAGGTCGCGCTCTGCGAGGTCTGGGCCAAGGGCGGCGAAGGCGGGCGCGAGCTGGCCAAGCTCGTCCTTTCCGAGATCGAGAAGGCCGAGCCGGAGAAATTCTCCTTCACCTATCCGGACGATATGGGTCTTGCGGACAAGATCCGCGCGGTCGCCACGCGCATCTATGGCGCCAAGGACGTCGCCTTTGCGCCGGCGGCGATGAAGACCCTTCAAAAGCTCACGGAAGAGGGCTGCGCCTCCATGCCCGTGTGCATCGCCAAGACGCAGTATTCCTTTTCCGACGATCCCAAGAAGCTCGGCGCGCCGGAGGGCTTCACCTTGAATATCCGTCAGGTGCGCGTGAGCGCGGGCGCGGGCTTTGTCGTCGCCCTTTCCGGCGACATCATGACCATGCCGGGCCTGCCGAAGGCGCCCGCCGCGGTGAACATCGACATCACGGACGACGGAAGGATCACGGGCCTCTTCTGAGCCTTTCAAACGCCTTTATGGCCCCCGCTTTCGACTGACCTTGACAGGATTTGCACAAATTGGCACGTTCTTGACGGGTTTCCTGCCGGTTCATGCTTTACAAAAGCCCGCCCGTCGAGGTATAATATATTCCGTAACCATTTGTCAGGAGGAGGATGGCATGTTCAACATCGGCGCCGCCGAATTGATTCTGCTCCTGTTGATCGCGTTTGTCGTCGTCGGCCCGAAGGATCTGCCGAAGGTCGCCCGCGCGCTGGGGCGCTTTGTGCGCTATATTCGCGAGATGATCGAAGAGGTCAAAAAGGAGACCGGCTTTGACGAGGTCGCCGACGAGCTCAAGGGCGTGGAGCGCGATGTCAAGCAGACCATCAAATCCGCTGACATCCGCCCGGATCTGCAAAAGATGCAGCTCGACATCAACAAGGAGCTCAAATCCATCGAAAAGGACGTCAGCTTCAAGGAATTCAAAAAAGACTTCGAAAAGGATATGGGAGGAAAATCATCATGAGACTGGGCACTATGGAAATTCTTCTGATTCTCGTGCTGGCGCTGGTCATCTTCGGCGGCGGCAAGATCGCCGGCGTGGGCAAGGCGCTGGGCCAGAGCATCCGCGAATTCAAGAACGAGGTCAAGGGCGACGAGAAGGATCAGCCGGCTGAAAAGAGCGAGGAGAAAAAGGGCGAGTGACGCCCCGCCGGCCGGCGGACATCCATCTGTCCGCCGGCCTTTTCTCATGACGATGCATGTGAGGTCTTGCGATGTTCTTTAAAAAGAAACCTGCTGCAGAGGAAACCGCCGAAAGCGAACACGATCAGAGCGTAAACAGCAGCGCTCAGCCCCTGCTTTCTCATCTGCTGGCGATGCGCAAGCTGCTGATCGCCTGCCTTGGCGCGGTGGTCGTCGGCTTTGTCGTCGCGTTTTATTTTCTCTGCACGCCGCTCATGAAGTTTATCACCAGTCCGATCGAGGCGCGCGGCGTCCAGATCATCTACACCGCCATGAGCGAGGCGCTCACCACGCAGCTCAAGGTCTCTCTGATAGCGGGCGTCGTGATCGTGAGCCCGTTTATCTTCTACCAGATTTGGGCGTTTATCAAGCCCGCGCTCTACGACAACGAGATTCGGGTCTTCCGCGTGCTGTTTTTCGTCGCTTTGGCGCTGTTTTTGCTGGGCATCGTCTTCTGCTACCGCTATGTGTACGAGCTGGCGATCAACTTCTTCCTGATTGCCGGAGAAGACCTGGCGACGCCGATGCTCTCCATCGACAAATATGTGGGCTTCCTCTTTTCGTTCATTTTGCCCTTCGGCGTGGTCTTTGAGCTGCCCATCGCCATCTTCATGGCCACGCGCATGGGCTGGGTGGACCACCAAAAGCTTGCCAGCTGGCGCAAATACGTCTTCTTTGGCATCTTTGTGCTCGCGGCCATCCTGACGCCGCCGGACGTCGTCTCGCAGGTTATGCTCGGCCTGCCGATGTATCTGCTCTTTGAGGTCGGCGTGCTGGTTTCCAGATTTACCAAGCCGGGGCGCAAAGAGACGTAAAAGGGGATCACGCGTGCCGGTGAGGAGCGCGCCGTTGGCATGCTTGAGCATCCTTGCTCTTCGCTCGGTTTGGGTGGGGGCAGAGCCGCTTTTATGCGGGGTTATCGACGGTGCGCGAGGGTTTTGTATATCATAAGCGCCTCCTGTTGCAGTTTTTTGCAGCAGGAGGCGCTTTTTTTGACCTGTAAGAAGACCGGCGGCATGCCGGTTTTATGCCGGCTGAGGGCATACAAGCGTTTTTCCCGGCCCGGAGTGAAGCGCTATTTTTCAGCCGATGCTTTCCGGGCAGAAGGGATTTTCACGAAGGATGCTTGTCCGTGCCACCCGTTTTATTTCCACAGCACGCGGGTCATCATGTCCACGTACAGCTCACGCCAAACGTGCCAGCGATGCGCGCCCAAGGCATAGTAGTTGGTGAACTCGATACCGGCCTCCGCGAAAGCGATTTGCGTAGGATGTACGTTGGAGAAGAAAAGGCGATCGAAGATGCCGCAGCCGAATGCGACGGTCGGTTCCTTCAGTTCTTCCCGGGTCAAATCGTACGCCTCGGGCGTTGCGTTTGCGCCGGACATCATGTAGAAATAACCGAAGTCTTCCGGGCAGCCGAGGAACATATTATAGGTACACATTGCGCCGGCAGACAGGCCCGCGAACGCGCGGCCGGAGACCTCTTTGGTCACGTTATAATTTGCTTCAAGATACGGAATCATTTCGTTGATAAAGAAGGGCTGAGCTTGTGAAACCTGTTTTGCCCAAGACGGGTTGGCGCCCTCGTTCGCCACGGGCTCGCCGTCGATCTCGGTAATCCACGAACCGTCCGCGTTTACGCCGCTGAAGATGTATTTGCCCTCGCCGTCACGCATATTCGGAGAGACGATGATCATCGGTTCCACAAGCCCCTCGGCGATCAGGTTATCGGTTATGTTGCCAAGCATGCCCTGCGCCACCCAGTTGCTCTCAAAGCCGGCAATACCGTGGCCCAAGATAACGTATTTGTAGCCGCCTTCCTTATGTTCGTCATAGCCTGCCGGGAGATAAATGCCAAACGGCAGGTCATAGCCCAGCAGATCCGGGGAAGGAACTGCGTCATAGAGGATCGTGCCATGTTGATCGTTTGCGCTTTGATACTTCGAATAATCCGGGCTCAGGGATTGTTTCTGCTCGTCATAGGGGACGAGGACTTGGCTGTAGGCTTCGATTCCCGGTTCGCGCTCGGCAGGAGGATTCTGGGGATCGGATTGGAGCTTGCCGTCTACGCGGAATTGGTAGCAATAGGTGCCGGAGGCCAGAGGAATGGTGAACATCCAGTAGCCCGTCTCTTTGTTGAGCTCCATTTGATCGAACGGGCGAATGGGGTTGACGTCGTCCGTATGGATATAGCACCCATTATACCAATCCCGAGGATGAATTTTAGCCGCCGTCGTCTGAGAGGAGTAAATGGGCTCCGAATAATACCATTCACCCGCGATCTCTACCTCGGGGAGATCGGGCCCGTAGAAACGGAAAGTCACGTAATAGCCGGTCGGGGATTCCTCGGAGCGATAGACGGTCGTCTGTGTGAGCGCCTCAAACGCTTCCGGCGTAAAATCCTTGTCCGTCGTCTTACCATCCCAGCAAATGTACGCGTTTTGATAATCCACTTCCTGCGCCGCCACAGCGGACACTGTCAGAGCCAGCATGAGCGATAACGCGATCATGCATGCAATCCAGATTTTTTTCATGATCTCATCTCCAGTCTGATGTTTCGTTCAACATGTTTCGTTTTTCGGACAGAGGCTTCTGTGATATGCGCACTACACGTCGGCATCTGCCGGTTCTGCTTTTAAAATAGCATAATGGACAGAGAGTGTAAATGGTACGAAAACCAAATGATCCGGTTCATTTTTATTTCATGGGAATAAGGGGCAAAGCGCGTCATTTTCCAGAATGACCATCATGCGCCCCATGATTGCCGGTCATGGGGCGCCGGTTATCGGGTTCGCCGCCTGTCTGTTCCGCCTGATGAGGTTGTTTTATTGGGCTTTCGGAATGTCCGTGCCGCACAGCAGCCAATCGAAGAGCATGCCCAAATCTTCTTCATTCGGAGAGGTATGCCCCTTGCCCTTGTTCCACCAGATATGCATGCGCTCCGCGGCCTCCGGCGCAATTCTTGAGAGATTTTCTCTAAAGCGCTGCGCGTTTTCCGGCGGAATATGGGTGTCCAGCTCGCCGCAGGCAAACATCATATCGATTCCGCGCGTATAGCGGCTCAGATGGGTTATGGGGTTAAACTGGTCATAATACCATTGGGATTTGGCGTCTGGCTTGCCGGGATCCATGTCTTCGCCCGTGAACAAGTCGTGCATTCCGGGGCGCAGCCAGTCGGGCGTTGTGACAACGCACAGGATGCGCCCTATGCGCTCGTCGATGCCCGCTACCGCTACGGACGTATCACCGCCCATAGAGTGGCCGCCCATCACGATCTGAGCAACGGGCATATGGCTCTCAAACCAGTCGATGACCCGCTCTGCGTCGAGAATAGAGTTGCCCAAGATTTCCCAACCATAGCGGTACATGTTTTCAAAACACGTATTCAAAATCTTGTTCTTGAGATCCGCAACTTCCTGTTCCGTCGAATTCAGGATGGTCGTTGCGTTTATCGACCGTTCGCCATGCTCATAGTGGTCGAAAAACACGCCCATATAGCCGCGCGAGGTGATATAGTCGGAATACGTGCTCACAAGCGATTCCTTGTTGCCGCTTAGCCCGGAAAGAAACAGACAAATATTGACCTCGTCGCCTTCCTGATATCCCTCCGGCAGCGTGTAATAGACAGGGATGGTATCCACCCAGACCTTATGTACCTCGATACCGTCGATTTCAAGGGTTTGAGGAGGGGCATACTCGAGGGCCAACGCAGCCGCTGCTGAACTGATGAGCAGCGCTGCCAAGATGACAGTCAACCATTTTTTCATCGTATTTCCTCTCTTTCTACAGTGTTTTCTTCTGCGATGGGTTGTGTTTATCCGGTGGAAACAGACAGGGATGCCCATTGAAAAACGTGCTGTGTGATTCACCTCCTTTTGTGGATTTTTGCACGATTTTTCACAGACCATATAGTCATTATAGACCGTTTTAGTGCTGAAATATATGTTATGGCAGACAAGATGGCCATTGTGTTTTTGTTACGCGTAACCTATCGAAACATCATCATTTCGCCCTATAATATCCATATATCGTTTAAGGGC
>JAUNPI010000067.1:0-4673 GCA_030536875.1 Clostridia bacterium | reverse complement strand
ATGAAAATATCCGCCATCCTAGCCCAGAACATCATCGACGGCCTAGCCAGCGTTCTTCAGCAGCAGCTGAACGTCTTTGATGAAAATGGTTACATTCTTGCCAGCACCTCGCCTAGCCGTATCGGCAATTTTCATGGCGGCGCAGCCAAATTGATTTCCGAAGGACTTCAGGAATTGTTTATTTACCATGACGGCGAATATGAAGGGGCGCTGCGCGGCTGCAACTATTCGCTGGAGATCGATGGGAAGGTGATCGGAGCCATTGGGATATCCGGCGAATGCGACGAGGTCTATCGCTTTGGCCAGATTATCAAGCGGATGACGGAAATCCAGTTGGCTGAGAACGATGCCAGCGAAAAGAAAAAAATTGCCAACCGCATCCGAGATCGTTTCTTCGACGATTGGATTCTCACGGATATAAGCTATACGGATGTTTCATTCATCCGTCGGGCGGAGAACCAACACATCGATATCCATATCCAGCGAAGAATCGTCATTTTTCAGCTCAAAAAGCTGGAACAATATCGGGACACCGCCGCAGGTCAGCAGACGATTGACGCGGTCAATCGATGCCTGCGTGAACAGACCGGCAATATTCCCAATGCGCTGTTCAGCAAAACGCCCTCCCAGATGATTTGTCTGTTGCCCTATTTGAGCAACGCCCGGCTGTACAGGTTTATCATGGACGTGTTTAGCACTGTTGAAAATCGTTTTCACGAAATTCTCATTGCGGGGGTCGACAGCGAAAAGGAGATGGGCCGTGTCACGATGCACCATGCCTATGAAAAGGCCAGCCGCGCGCTGATGGCTTGCATAAAAAAGAAGGACTGCCGTATTCTGTTTTATGACGAGGCTTCCTACGAACTTCTGCTCGCCGAGATTTCGGAGCATTCCCGCGAGGCCTTTATGCGCCACATTTTCAGCAGCTGCACGGAAGAGGAGATTGACGAGTACTGCCTGCTCATTCAGTCGCTTTACCAGAACAACGGTTCCATCATGAAAACCGCTTCGCAGCATTATATCCACAAGAATACGGTTCAATACAAGCTCAACCGCATTACGGAAAAAACCGGCTATAACCCGCGTGATTGGCTGAATATCCCCCTTTTTTACCTGGCGATTCTGTTCCATGACCGTCAGGGTTGATTGAGGCATCAAACGCCTGTGCATTCTGCCGTAGAAAGGAGATTCACCCGTTGGCGCACGACGGCGCTTGGATACGAGCAGCGTGGCGGCGTCAAGCTTTGGCTTTGCGCTTAGCTGCGTGTCGCACATTTTACAAAGAGAAAACGAGGAGGAATCTTTTATGTCTGGCATCCCGCTCATTATCGCTTTTATCGTCATGGTTGCGGTCATGATTCTTGCCATCTCTAAGTTCAGAATTCACCCCTTTTTGTCGATTATGGGGGTTTCTCTGCTGTTGGCGTTGGTTTCGATTCCGCTTTCCCAAATCCCGGGCACCATTGGCGCCGGCTTTTCGGGAACGTTCTCTTCTCTGGGCATCGTCATCATTCTTGGCGCGATGATCGGCTTTTTCCTTGAAAAAACCGGCGCTGCGCTGACGATGGCCGATTGGGTGATCCGCCGGGTCGGCGATAAGCATCCGGAGATTGCCATCCTTCTGATGGGGTGGATCGTCTCTATTCCCGTCTTTTGCGATTCCGGTTATGTCATCCTCAACCCGATCCGCAAGGCGATCGTCAAAAAAACCGGGGTTTCCGGTGTGACGATGGCCGTTGCGCTCAGCGTCGGCCTGTACACCTCGCATGTGTTTATCCCCCCGACGCCCGGTCCGATTGCCGCCGCGCAGTCTCTGGGGCTTGAAAGTCACATGCTGCTGGTTATCGGCACCGGCGTTCTCGTCTCCATTCCGGTTTTGATTGCGGGTTACCTGTTTGCCAAGTATATCGGAACCAAGGTGCATTCCGCTGACGACGACGATGTGGAAGCTGCCAAGAGCTATGATGAACTCAAGGCGGAATACGGTGCGCTTCCCGGCGTCGGCATTTCCTTTGCCCCGATCATTGTTCCCATCCTGCTGATGGCCGTCAAATCCATCGTCGACATGGCCGCGATGACCGGATTCCTTGCTCAAGTGCTCCAGTTCCTCGGAACGCCGATGATCGCCCTGACCGTCGGGTTGCTCATCTCCGTGGGCACGCTGTTCTCCGCCGGCAAGGGGAAGGAGTTTTACTCTCTGGCCGACGAGACGCTCAAGACGGTTGGCCCTATTCTCTTTGTGACCGCTGCCGGCGGCGTTTTGGGCAAGGTCATTACCGATGCCGGAATCGTCTCGTATATTTCCGAAAACGCGACGTTCCTCTCCAATATGGGCATTTTCTTCCCGTTCCTGATTGCCGCCATCCTTAAATCGGCACAGGGTTCCTCCACGGTGGCGATCACGACGACCGCCGGCATCATGGGCCTGTACTCTGCGGAAGGATCGCTGATGGCTGCGCTGGGGCTCACCACTCCGTTTGCCGCCGCGATGACGGTGATGGCGATTGGCGCCGGAGCTATGACGGTCTCGCATGCCAACGATTCTTACTTCTGGGTTGTGACCAACTTTGGCGGGATGAAGGCGGAAGACGGATATAAGACGCAGACCCTCTGTACGCTGGTGATGGGTGTTGTCGCTATCGTGTTTATTTGGCTGGTCACGCTGTTTGTCCGCTGAGCGCAGGGCGAGCGACTCGATTGGGTTTTCAAACGCATGAGCGGTGTCTGTTCCCGGGCACATATCGCTATATATCCGGAGGGATGGGGTAGAAGCCGTCCCTCCATTTTTGATCAGGAGGAAACGCCATGAATATTTATCACGACGCAAAACAGATCATTGATCATTCGATCCGTGCCGTGTTGCCCGACGTAGCCGTGCTGAAGGCACTTCAATCCACTCCCTTGGATGGGCCTGCTTTTGTTGTCGCCATCGGCAAAGCTGCGTGGCGCATGGCGCATGCCGCCGGTCAGGCGCTCGGCGATCAAATGAAGGCGGGAATTGTCATTACTAAATATGGTCACAGCGAAGGCTCTATTCCTCGCATGGACATCTATGAGGCGGGTCACCCTGTCCCCGATGCAAACGGGGTCGTCGCCACGCGGCATGTGCTCAATCTCGTCGGCGGCCTGACAGAGAGGGATACCGTCGTTTTTCTGGTGTCCGGCGGCGGCTCCGCGCTCTTTGAACTTCCCCTTGACGGGGTTAGCCTCGATGATATCGCCGATACGACGCGCCAGTTTCTGGCTTGCGGAGCCGATATTGTGGAAATCAATACGATTCGCAAACACCTGTCTGCCGTAAAAGGAGGCCGCTTTGCTCAGCGATGCGCGCCCGCGCGGGTGCTTTCCATCGTGCTCAGCGACGTGCTTGGCGACCCGTTGGACAGCATCGCCTCCGGCCCTTCTTACCCGGACAGCAGCCGCTGCGAAGACGTTCAAACCATCTTTAAGCGCTATCATCTGGATATTGCACCCCACATGATGGGGGCGCTGAGCCAGGAGACCCCAAAGTCATTGCCCCATACAAAGCATATGATCACCGGCAATGTGCGAGCGCTTTGCGAGGCGGCCAAGGAGAAAGCCGCTTCGCTTGGCTACACGCCCATGCTGCTGACGACCACGCTGAACTGCGAAGCCCGTGAGGCTGGGCTCATGCTGGCGGCTATAGCGCGTGAAATCCGCGCCTCTTCCTTCCCTCTCTCCGCGCCATGCGCGGTGATTCTTGGCGGGGAGACCGTCGTTCATGTGCGTGGACGTGGGAAAGGGGGGCGCAATCAGGAGCTTGCACTGTCCGCCGGCAGCGGAATCGCAGGGCTTGAGGATACGCTGATCTTTTCTGTCGGATCCGATGGCACGGACGGCCCTACCGACGCTGCCGGAGGGATCGTCACCGGCGAATTTATGGACAAGTGTAAGGCTTGCGGTCTTTCGGTCGAGGCCTTTTTGGCCGACAATGATGCTTATACGCTTTTGAATCAAACGGACAGCCTGATCGTGACAGGGCCGACGGGGACAAACGTGAACGATTTGACGGTATTGTTATGCCGCTGATGCGTCGGCTGCGCGTCCGCCGCTTGGCTTAATGGGCGAAAGCGCATAGCGGAACACACCATAAAGAAACTCCCCCGGCTGCCTAGCATGTGCGGCATGCTCAGAACGGCAGGGGGGAGTTTTTGGCATGGTGCGCCCGGCGGCGCCCGTTTCTAAAGGGTGAGAGGACGGGCGTTAGTCACTCCCTCCTGCTCGATTATTTTTGGGTGAATAAATGCTGTGATGCAGAGCGCGAACGGCGTGACATGGGGGACGCGCCGCTACACCCGGACGAAACAGCCAGGCGAAGCGGCCCGGGAGAGTAGATCATTGCAGGGTACACGCCGGGGTGTTTAATCCATTTGGCGGAAACGCTGACATTTTTTGCCTGTTCCGGCAAGCCTTCCTTTATCCCGCTTGTGCGGCTTTTTTTATTTGGGGCGATTCGCGTTTACAATTTCAGCAGAAAAAACGCTCAACCAAGCGTATTGCGACGAATACCCTTAGCGGCCTTCTATGGATAGCCCTTTGGGCGGACGAACGGCTGTATCCTCGGGAGAAGTTCGTTGCGGCGGTTTATATCTTCCCTCGCCGCGCCTTTTCCGCCAGAGACAGATACAGCCGTTCAAGCCTCGGGGCCTCTT
>JAUNPI010000238.1 GCA_030536875.1 Clostridia bacterium | reverse complement strand
GGCCGCCATATCCGTGCCGCCCGTCGTCGCGCCGGCGCGAACGACAATCCCCCGCCCGATTCCCATCAGCACGCCGCCGAACGCCGCGGCCAGAAACATCTCTCCCGCCCAATCTCCCTGCGGCAGCAGGTCGATAAACAGCGAGAGCAGCATCATCGCGATGAACGAACGCGCCGCAAAGCGCCAGCCCACCGACCGCCAGCCCACCCAAAACAGCGGCAGGTTGATCAAAAAGCTCAAAAAGCCCACGCCCAGCGGAACAAAATGCGCCAAAATGGTCGCGATACCCGTGACGCCGCCCGGCGCAATGTCGTTGGGCAGGAAGAAGAAGTTGAACGAGAGCGCCGTAATCAGCGCCCCGAGCGCCAGCAGCGCATAATCGCGGGCGAGCTGCCCGCCTTCCTTTCGCCAATCGATTTCCATAAGGCCCGTTTGGATCGCCGTCAGCTTGTCCTTTCGCATGTCTCATCGCTCCTATGTCGTTATCGTTTTCCGCCCGCCGGGTTTTCATCCCTCAAATGACGCGCGAAGACGCGCAAAGATGCGCAAAAACGCGCAAGCGACGGGCGAGTGCGACGACCCGCCCGTCTATCGGATTCACGGTCTGACAATGCCCATCGCCGAAAGCAGCGCCTCGTCCACGCGCCGCAGCGCAAGGCCGCTCAGATGTCCGGCCTTGCCGCGCAGCCGCCGCTTTTCGAGCGTCCTGACCTGTTCGCAGAGCACGAGCGAGTCGCTTTTCAGTCCGCTGTCGTGCGCGCTGACCCACACATGGGTCGGCAGGTCGCTCTTGCCAAGGCGCGAGGTCATCGCCGCGCAGATCACCGTCGGGGAAAAGCGATTCCCCCGGTCGTTCTGCACGATGATCACAGGGCGAACGCCGCCCTGCTCGCTGCCGACGACGGGATTGAGATCCGCGATAAAGATATCACCGCGTCGAACCTCCATGATTCCACAACCCGTTTTTCAAAATCACGGAGCTTCATCCCTGCGTTTTCATTCTATGCGCAGCCGGTCGCAGACGTCCATCGCCGTCACGGCGCGCGCGCCCAGCTCCTGCTGCGCGCGCTCTCCCGCGCGTCCGTGGTAATACGCGCCCGCGCGCGCGGCGTCCATCGGGCTCATGCCCTGAGCGAGCAGCCCCGCGATCACGCCGGTCAGCACGTCGCCGCAGCCGCCGGTGCCCATTCCGTTGGCGCCGGTCACGTTGAAGGCGACGTCCTCGCCTTGGGCGATGACCGTCGTGGCCCCCTTGAGCAGCACGCACGCGCCCGTGTCCGACGCCAAGCGCTGCGCCATGTCCACCGGCGAGGCGACGACCTCCTCCACCCCGCACTTCATGAGCCGGGCCATCTCGCCGGGGTGAGGCGTGAGCACGGTGTTATCGCCCACCTTGCTTCCATATGCGGCGAGCAGATTCAGCGCGTCCGCGTCGACAACCTTGGGCAGGCCGCACTTGATCAGGGGCTCAATCGCGCGGAAGACGCCCTCGCTCTGCCCGAGCCCGGGGCCGATGGCCAGCGCGCGCTTTCCCTTGGCGAGCGCCAGCAGCCTTTGCACGGCGTTGGCCCCCAGCTGAGCGCCGTCGCAGACGGCCTTGGCCATCGCGCAGGGAACCGCGTTTTGAACCGGCAGCAGAACGGGCAGCGGGCAGGCCGCCGTCACCAGCCCCGCGCCCGCGCGCAGGGCCGCCTTGGCGCACAGGCAGGCCGCGCCCGCCATGCCCTCGCTGCCCGCGACGCTGAGCACGTGCCCGTTCGTCCCCTTGTGCGCGTCCGGCGCGCGCGAGGGGAGCAGCGCGCGGGCGTCCTCCTCCTCCAGCACGTCGACGCCCTGCGCGCCGTCCCAATCGGGCAAAATGCCGATGTCGGCGACGACGAGCCTGCCCGTGAGCGCGCGACCGGGGAAGAGCATGTGCCCGTGCTTGGCCCT
>JAUNPI010000066.1 GCA_030536875.1 Clostridia bacterium | reverse complement strand
AAAATGAAGACGGAGGGGACGATCTGCCTTCTTTGCGTGCTGCTCATCGTGTTCGTGTTTGCCACAGGCGTGCTCGATCAGGAACAGACGTGGGCGCGCATGCAGCAGCAGAAGCTGGAGATGAGGGACGGAAAGACGGCGTTTTCCACAGAGGCGGGGGACGAATACGGCGTGCTGAACGCCGGGCCGTATCTGAGCCTTGCGGCGGGAGAATACAGGCTCAAGTGGGATATCATGGCCGACGGGGACAACGAGATCGTCCTTTCGGCGGGGAACGGCGTGACGGTTGATCCCGCCGTCATTCCGATCACGGCGCAGGAAGAGATGGGCGAGGCGACGTTTACCCTTGAGGCGGCGGTCAGCAATTTTGAAATCCAGATCCGCTTTCTTTCCGGAACGAGGATTGAATTGGTGGATGTGCGGTTGTATACGCCTGTCTTTACGGATAGGGCGTGGCTGTTTGCGTTCCTGCTGCTTAGCTTGCTTGCGCTTTGGCTGCTTGCACGGCATGGTTTGCTGACGCCGGAACGCCGCGGGAGGCTTGCGCTGCTGGGGCTGGCGGTGCTCGTCGTCAGCGGTCCCGCGCTGAAATCGGAGATTGTGGTCGGGCATGACACGGCTTTTCACCTGGCGAGAATCTGCAACCTTGCCGATGCGCTCGCATCGGGGCAATTCCCGGCGCGAATGGGCGGCTTTTCCTATGACGGCTACGGAGCGCTGACATCCGTCTTTTATCCGGATCTGCTTCTGTATCCGGCGGCGCTCCTGCTGCTGGGCGGCGCGTCGCTGACCCTTGCCTATAATGCGCTGATTGTCGCCGTGAATGCGCTGACGGCAACGACGATGTACGTCTGCGCAAGGCGAATCTTCGGCGACCGAAATGTGGCGGTGGCGTCGTCCATCCTCTACACCTGCGCGATCTACCGGCTGACAGACGTTTACACGCGCTGCGCGGTGGGCGAAATGTGCGCGCTCAGCGTGATGCCGCTCTTTCTGCTGGGGCTTTATGAGGTCGTGCTGGGGGATAGGACGCGCTGGCGCGTGCTTGTGCTCGGCGCTGCGGCGGTGTATCTCAACCATCTGCTCTCCGTGCTGATGTGCGCTGTGCTGGCGCTTGGCGTCTGTCTGGTCTTTGCGCGGCGCATCATTCGGGAAAAGCGCGTGCCGGCGCTGCTCAAGGCGGCCGGCATGACGGCGCTTGTATGCGCCTTTCACCTGCTGCCGCTTCTGATGTACAGCGCGCAGGGAATTGGCGCATCCAGCATTTTGAACAGGACGGCGGCGGAGAGCGCCTTGCAGCCCGCGCAGCTGCTCATGATGACGCAATGGGATAGCGAGAATTTGCCTTCATCCCGCTATCTCGTCGGGTATGGCGTGGAGCTGGGGCTGCCCTTGCTGCTGGGGACCGCGCTTTGCGTCTATGCCGCCGTGAGCAGGTCTCGAGCCGAATGGGACAAGCAGACTGGAGAAGCGCTGATGCTGGCCGGCGGAGGCGCTGCCCTTGCGCTGATGACGACGACGCTGTTCCCGTGGCCGCATCTTTCGCTGCTGACGGGCGGGCTGTCAGATTGCATCCAGTTTCCGTGGCGGCTTTTGGGGCCGGCGGCGCTGCTTCTCTCGCTGTGCGGCGGCTTCGGCTTTATGCGCCTCGCCGGCGGAAACGCAGAGCGGATCAACGCGGCGCTGCTCGCGCTGTCGCTTGTGTGCGTGATGCCCATGCTCACGACCCAGACGCACGGCGCGTATATCGACTATGGGGAGACGGCGTCGCCCCATTTGACCTATGCGGAATACAATATCCCAGGAACGATCGTGTATCTTTCGCGCGACCAGAAGGTATATGCCGAGGGGGATGTGACGCTTGAGGACTACGTGAAGGACGGAACGAGCATCACCGCGCGGGTGGAAACGGATGAGGCGGGCGCGCTGGCGCTGCCGCTCTTTGGCTTTGACGGCTACCGCGCCGAGGTGGATGGCGAGCGCATGGAGACGGGTTTGGGGGAAAACAACCGTTTGACGGTGCTGCTGCCCGAGGGGACGAGCGGCACGCTGCGCGTCTGGTTTGAGGGCAAGGCGATTTGGCGAGTGGGGGACGCCGTATCCGCGCTGGCCGCCGCCGCGCTGATCCTCGGGGCGATTCGGCCAAAGAGGAGGACAGCGCGTCGAGGGACGCGCTGAGCATTGCGAGGGGCATTTGATGGAATCGTCATTTTGATTGAGCCGGCATTGGACGGGAAGCGGGGAATTTCGCGGCATCCGCTTCGAAACCGTCGACACTGGCCGCCGCACCAGAAGAGGATGGCGCATGATAGAGATCAGCAAGGCGGTTTTGAGAGATTTTGAAATTTGGCTCAACGAGCGGGAAATGAGCCGGGCCACGATTTTAAAATATCGCAGAGACGTGAGGGTCATGGCGGAATATGTGGGATACCAAATCAAAGACAAGGCCGATCTGATCGGCTTCAAAGCCTTTTTGTCGGAGCGAGGACTAGCCGTCACAAGCATCAACTCGATGCTCGCGGCGGTCAACTGCTTTTTAAAATTTGTGGGCCGCAGCGATTATGCGGTCAAGTACCTCAAAATTCAGAGGACGACGTTCATAAACAAAAACCGGGAATTGCCACAGGAAGAATACGAAAAATTGGTCAAGGTAGCGAGAAAAAAGGGAAAGACGCAGCTGGCCATGCTTCTGCAAACGATCTGCATTACCGGGATACGGGTGAGCGAGCTTTCGGCAATCACCGTCGAAAGCCTGCAGGCGGGGCAGGCGACGATCAGCTCAAAGGGAAAAATCAGAACCATCTTACTGCCAGGAGGGCTTGTGAAGGCGCTGAAGGCCTATTGCCAAGAACAAAGCATCACACAGGGCAGCATCTTTGTCACCCAAAACGGCAGGGCGCTGGATCGCAGCAATATTTGGAAGATGATGAAAAGGCTTGCCCAAGAGGCGGATGTCATTTTAAAAAAGGTCTTTCCGCATAACTTGAGACATCTGTTTGCCCAAACATATTACAAGCAGTTTATGGATATCGTCCGTCTGGCGGATATTTTGGGGCACAGCAGTATCAACACGACGAGGATATACACCATGAAAAACGGCTCCGAGCAGAGAATGCAGCTCGAAGCCATGCATTTATTAATTTAGGCTATTTACCACATAATTAGCATTATGTGGTAAATAGCACGTAAGCAATCTAAGTATATACCATGTTCTGCTTTTTTTCAATAGCAAAAATACAGAATTCTGCAGATTTTATACGGTCTGTCTTTTTGGTGTGCGCCATATTGTTATTGAAATAAATTAAATATGACATGATTCATATTATTATACACCACATAATGCTAATTATGTGGTGTATTTTGGAATTTGCGAAGAACGGAATCCCTTTGAAGGGTATCCTTATCCGATACAAATTTCAAAAAAGCTAACTTGGTGGGGGGATTGCTATGAAGATGACCATGCGGAAGATGTTCTTGGTGTTCGGGCTCGTCATGCTGAGTATGGCGCTTGTCTTTGGCGCTGTGGCGGACGAAGGCGACAGTCAACTGGGCGAAACGCTCAATGCACCGACCGAAGCGGGCGACGGGCCTATCGAACCGGGCAAGACGCCGGAGGATTTGGGCAAAACAGACGGCGAGTCGGAAGGCGACGGCAACGGCCAAACGGTGTCGAACGAGGGAAAGGCGCAGCTGAAGATTGCCAGCGTGGTACGGCGGAAACCGACCGAGCAGTATCCTGCTTACGGCAGCTTGGAAAAGCTGAATCTCGGGGAAAACTTTGCCGTTACCGTTACGGATGAAGAAGGTACCGTCCTGACCGAGGACGACTATGTCCTCAGCTGGACGCTCAAAGATCCCGCCGTCGAGAACGTCGACGAAGAGCCTTCGCTGAGGATTGGCGAAAACACGGTATATATTAAGGCTTCGCCGAAGGCAGGAAGCCGCTATACATCTGCCGTTTCCGAGCCGCAGACGTTGGAAATCGTTCCGCGTCAATTTGTGGCTTCACTGAAATTGAACTACACGTTTGAAAAGGAGAATGAGCGCCAGTATTTCTCCGACAACTACAGCATTGATGGGCTGGATAAGAGCGCTTATTCCGTCTATTTTAAGTGTGCAAACGGAGAGGGATCAACGCTGATGATCCCGTCGACACCCGGAATCTACCGCGTCGAAGCGCAAGTGAGCAACGTCAGCGGGTATGCAGAGGGAACGTATACCCTCGTGAATTGGCATTGGGATAACGTGCGGGTGTACAAGGCCGCAAGCGCCATTCTCCCCAGCAGTGCGGCGACGATTACGCTTCCCTATGTGGAGGGCGGGTACACTCCGTCCGGCATCATCGGCGTCAGTGCGAGCGTTCCCGGACTTGACGCGAGCCTGTATACCGTGGACTATCAGGAAGCGTCGGGCAAAACGATTCAAGAAATCGGCGACTATCTTGTTCGGGTAAAAGTTTACCTAAATGATAACTCTGAGTACTATCTTCTCGAGGGAGTAACAGAGACGACCGTCCCCGTGAGCATTGTTCAGACGGGGATGCTTGTGGACGTCGAGCAGAAATTGACGCAGGCAAACTCGTATGACGTTACGACGCCCGCGGACGTCGCGAAGGTGTCCGTCCGGGCGAATGTGTCCGGAACGCCGCTACTCAATGAAAACAAGGATTACCAGACGGTGTATACACTGGACGGCGAGGAGGTTTCGGGGAACCAGACAATCCCGGTCGGCGAGCATACCATTGGGGTTCGCGTGCAGTCTCTTAGCGCGGCGTATACCAATATGGACGGCGATCAGGGGGAAGTCTTTAGCTTTAGATCTACACCGCAGGAGCTGACAGTGACGTATGACTATGGAGACAAGTGGACATATTTGTACGAAAATGAGGTAGGGCTGTCCAGCCTGATTGATGTCGCGAGCGTGCAAAATGCGGACGGTGCGTCAATTGAGGGTCAGCTGAATTTGACATATGAAGTGACAAAAGACGGCGCCCCATACACGAATTATAGCAACAATATGCTCACAGAACCGGGCGAATATCAAGTAAAACTGAAGGCCGAGCCCAGAACTCCGGATAACTATACGGTAATAACGGGCGCAGAAAGTGATGTAAAATCGCTGACAATCAAAAAACGCGGGATCAAGATTTTCAAGGAAGGAAATTGGGAAAACAGTTTCCAATACACGGAACAGGGATATAGTCTTGCTACGTGTTATCCGATTTGCGTCCAGATTGAAGGAGATGACGGACAGTATACCGACTTGTCAGGCAAACATACTGTTGACTATAAAGACGAGACGCAGCAGCCTGTTGAAGAGTTGCGCAATTTGGGCACCTATTCAATCACGGTTAATGTTACGCTGGATTCCGCCTACACGGATACAAACTACGAAATTACAAACGATGTAAGGCAAGCAATAAGTGTTACAATCAGCCCGATTGAGATCAATGTAGATGTTTCAATTTCGCTTCAGGACGACTCTCCATTGAACTATGCAAAGGGCGGCTATGAGCTTTCGACAATCATCAAGCCGACAGTCAAAACGGTTAAAATCGACGGTTCGTCTGAACAGCTGGCTCAAGGAACAGATTACACGATAGAATATTTTGTCAATAATCAAAAGGTGACGAACATTGAGGAACCCGGAAAGTACACAATCGTCCCCAAGGTGACGCTCTGTAGCCAATACGCGGCGCAAGACGGAAATCAGAACGATGTGTACAAGGCCAAATTCAGCTACACCTCAGAAAAGCTGTCTTTGGAGATTCAAAAGCAGATTATTACGGCCTCGACTGAGGAACAGCAAGACCCCAAAGAGCTTATTTATCAACAAGCAGGCCATGATATCGCCCAGATTTTCCCTGTGACGGTTAAGACGAGCGCGGGTGACAAGCTCCAGCTTGTTGGAGACTCGAACGAAGATGGGTATATGCTCAGCTATACGGTTGGCGGCAACAATGTTGAAAAGCTGTATGACGCGGATACATATGAGGTTACAGCAGAACTTACGTTGACGGGGGAATATGCTAAAGACGCGTATTATGAGCTTAGTCCCGCCAGCCTGACAAGGACTTTTACGATTACGAAGCGCAAGCTGACCCTCGAGGTCTATCCCAATCCTAATGAAATTCTGCCTGTTACTTACGAAGAGAGCGTAAAGCATACAATGGGAGACTATTTTGTCGCCAAGCTCACAGACGATAATAACAATAGCAACGGAGTGACAGATTGGGCTGTTACTTATGATCCTGAAACCATTGAGCTTAGCGCAGACGATGGGCAGGCGACGACGTATACTATAACGGCAACGGTTACCAAGGCATATGGTGAAGAAGGAGAGGCGTTAGAGAACAACTACGACATTAACGTAGTGAACCTTGAGTTTGAGGTTAAAGCGAAGAAAATTGAGGCGACGGCTAAAGCAGATACATCTACATTTGTTTATAGCACTGAAGGGTATGCACTTACGGATGTTTTCCCGGTTACGGTGACCGTGGATGGAAAGGCGTTAAAGGAAGGCAGCGACTATATTCTCGAATATCAGACGAATGACAAAACGCCTATTGAATCGCTGACGGATATGGGCGAATACAAGATTACGCCTTATGTTACCCTGACGGGTAAGTATGCTACGTCAAACTATGACTTGAACGCTGCTGAATTGACGGAAAGGACATTTAACGTCGACCCGTATCCGGTTAAGGTTGTTTGCAAATTGGCGAATGACATAAACAGCTACACTTATCTGGAAGAAGGGCGTGATTTGCCCAACATCATCCTTACGGAGGTTAAGGCATTTGAGCTTGACGGGACGACGGAACGTGAGACGCTGGAACGGGGTAAGGACTATGATGTCATCTATACCAGAGTCCAAAGTCAGGATGGAGACCAAGCGATTACCCAGCTGACAAATGGCGGCACATATCAGATTGTGACGACTATTGAGCTTAAGAATGGCTATGAACTTCAGGATGGAGAGGGCCGACCTGCTTATGCGGTTCAATATGATGATAAGACGCAGCAGCAGACGATTGAAGTGACGCCGCAGGAAATTGTGGTTACGGCTACAGCCCCAAAGAACTACGAGTTCACCTATAGTCCGGACAAGTATAAACTGACTGCGAGTGATAGTGATCCAGGCGTTTTCCCGGTTACGGTGCAGTTCACAAAGGTGAAGGCAAACGGTGAGGAAGAGACCATTACGCTGGAACGCAATGCTGAAAAAGACGGTTATACGCTGGAGTATGTGCTTCAGGAGGGCACGACGGCTGTCGAGGAGCTCGAAGAGGAAAGCTTGACCAACCGAGGCATATACCAGATCCAACCTGAGGTCGAATTGACGGGTAAGTATACTGCTACGAATAATTACTCCATTCAACAGATCGAGGAACCTACGAAGTTTACGGTGAACCCGCGCGAAGTCAGCGTGACGTATTCGGTCAAGGATAATCAGACTGAGTTTGATTATCGCGTTTCCGGATACAAACTCAAAGATATTTTGCTTGTACAGGTAGATATTCTTGATAACGAAGGGAAAAATGCGATTCAAACTCTTGAGCAGGAAAACGGGGACTACACTGTCAAGTACGAATATACCTATACAAATCAGAAAAAAGAAGAGGTCGAAAAGAATGACAAGACAGTAATCGACGATGCAGGTATATACAAGACGACCACCCATGTAAAGCTGACCGGACAAAACAATGAATATGCCTCAACAAACAAAGATGGCGAGTGTAACTATGTTTTTAAGGGCACGAAGCAAAACGTTTCCAAGAACGACGTGGATCTTACGGTGAACCCCTGTAAACTTGACTGGACTGTGGAAGCAAACGGGAAGATCACTACAGGAGAGAACCAGTTTGCGTACAGATCGGCAAAGGCGACCGGTAAAGCGGCGGGTATCCCGATGTCAGACGCACTGAATGTCAGTATCACCGGATTTAAGAATGCGGGAATCACGGAAGCGCCGGAATGCACAATTGAATACGAAATCACCTATGATGAAGACGGAGCAATGATAGGTGAGGAGGTTTGGAAGCAGGCTGGAGAAGCGCTGATGGTGGATGCGCGGGAGTACCATGTTGCGATTCGTGCGAACTTGAGCGAACCGGAAGACCGAAATAACTATACGATCGAGAAGACGACGATTGACCTCGAGGTGGTGAAGCGCCAAGTTCAGGCGACGCAGTATTATAAGGTAAACGGTGAGAAATCTGAGACTGCGGAAAAACTGTGGTACAGACCGGGTGAAAATGGAGCGCATGAAATTGCCGATTATATTGGTGTTGTTGTGGAGACCGTTCCGTTTAACAACGATAAACTGGATAAGTACTATGGCGACTATAACCTTGATATGGTTAACGCAGAGGAAGTTGAAGAGTATACCGATACGTATTCCGTAAAATATGATTACGTAGGAAAAGAGCCTGAGGATCCGGAGAGCATTCAGAACGCCGGAGACTACGTGATTCACGAGGAGTTCGAGTATAACACTCAGAACTATGTGCTGGATAACAAGAGCAAGGATGAAAACGGCGACGGCACGCTGACGCTCACGGTTCAGCCGCGCGTGATCGAAGTCAGCCATACGTCGACGGGCTTTGTGTACAACCAGAAAGAGCATGCCTTGGCGGATCAGATTACATTGAGCGCCAAGAGCGTCCAGATCGAAGGGTATCCGGAGGCGTACTATCCGGAAGTCACGATGGACGATGCGGCGTTCAAGGCAATCATCGCTCAGCTCACCTATCTGGCGGAGGGCCAGGACACGTTTGGGCAGAATCTGCTGGACGAAGAAGGAAATGTGGAGCAGTTCACGGCGATTGAGGAGGCGGGAACCTACGAGGCGTGGGAAGAGATCACGCTGAGCGACCCGAACTACGAGCTCGTGAACAAGACGAAGGAAAACCGTACCACGATTCGCGTTGACAAGGCGACCATCCGTTCCGCCGACAATGAGGCGACCAAGGAGATTGTCTACAACGGACAGGATCGCCTGCTCAACGCCGGAGAAAGCGAGCTGACGAGCGAGACGGTTGTTGCCAGCGCGGAAGGATGCGAAAATCGCGTTCCTGCGTCGGAATACCGGCTGATCAGCGATAGAACGCTGAACACGATCGGCGAGTACACGCTTTCGCTCCAGCTGACGGAGGAATGCAACAACTATCGGCTTGCAGACGGCGGCGTGAGCGTCAAGCAGTATGTCCTGCCGCATCCGGTGGCGGCGCTTGCTCTGGCTGGCGGCGTTAACAGCGATGAACGCGGCGTATATCTGTTTGGCGGCGAGAACCCGGGGGTCAACCATGTCATAACGCTGACGGGAGAACCGGGCGAATCGGTCGATATCATCCTGACGAACGGCACGGAGACGCTTTGCGAAACCAGCCTTGTGTTTGACGGCACGCGCTTTGCCAATGGGGACGCCAAGGCGGGGCAGACGGCCAGCCTCAGCTTCCAGTTTGCGGACACGGCCGACAACGGAGCAGTGTTGACCATCGGCGACAAGCGGATCGCAATCGCCAACAACGGACGGTACGAGCTGCGCGTGAATTACACGGATGAAGAGAACCTCACTGAGCAAGCCGCAGGCCAAAATGCGCCGAAGCCCGAGTCGACCACGTTGGGGTATATGTGGGATAAGACGAAGCCGGAAATCTCGCTGCAGAGCGAACTGCATAACCGCGACCGGCAGACGATCGTAATCGTGTCGGAGGCCTGCACGCTGGAAAGCTTTAAGGTGAATGATGTCGATCGAATTACCAATAGCGACATGGAGTTTGGCGCGCAGGGAGAGAGGGAATACACCCTCACATGGTCGATGGATACGCTGATGCATTCCGGAACGGATGCGCTCACGATTGAGTCGGTCGACCTTGTCGGCAATACCAACACGCAGACCTTTGACGTGGAGCGCAGCGAGGGCGCCCCGCTGACGCTGACCATTCAGCCGGTCGTCAACGACAACGGATATGTGGATCGCTCGGAGGTTCAGGTGGACTACGTCGCCATCTTCGTCGAGGGAACGGCCGGCGAGCTGATTCAAATTGAACAGAACGGCGCGATGATGACCTCGACGGCAGGAGTCAAGCTGCCGATGCTCAGCCGCTCCGGAACCGAATGGGCGGTGGACAAGATGGGCGGCTACAGCGGACAATACAGCCCGGACAGCTTCCCGAACTTCGAACAGTTCCTGCTTTCTACATGCTATGAGGATCTGGATGCGCCGCAGGCGGACATTACGCTCATCTATGACGACGTTTGCCTGCCGACCGTCGTGGCTTCCGCTGTGACGGAGGATTGCCGCGTGATCTCCTGCCTTGCCGAGCGCGGGTCGTATCTCTCGTTCTACCGCAATGGCGAGCCGATCAACGTTCAGGGGCGCATCGACAACTACGGCGTCTTTGTGGGCAGCATGCCGTATCTTGAAAAGGACGACATCCTCAGAATCATCGCCGTCGATCTGGCGGGCAACATTGACCGCAAAGAGATCGTCGTGGGCGAGGAGGTATCCAGCGCAATACTGGACGGATACCTGATGGGGCGTACCGCCATCGGCTATGTCTCCGGAAACGAAGAGATGGATTGGGTTACGGCGAGCTATCTGCGCATCGACGAGCTCAAGGAAGGTATTACGCTTCCTCTCGTTGCGGCGAACGCGTTCATCTACGGTGAAGCGGAAATTCGGATGGATGAAGACGGCCACGTTACCGTAGAGACCGTTTTGAACGACGGCGTGAAAGCCGAGAATGACTACGTAGGCGTTCTGACGGAATACGATATGGACAGCTTTAAGAACAGGAAAGCGGGAAGCGTGGTGACCAACCCAGGCAAGATTCGAGACGGCGTGTGGGTTTGCTTCAGCCAGAATGTAGAGCTGAGCGCGGCCCAGATGACCGAATCCTACTTGATTTGGCGCAATACCTCGGATGAGGACTACCTGCTCTATTTGAACAGACAGCGGTCTGCGGAACTTTCTACGTTGATCTTCTAATTTTTCATACACCGGAAGCCAACTCAGCGTAGTGCTTGTGAGAACGAACGTCGCTGAATTGGCTTTTGGTGTTTCACTGATGCGGAGGAAGAGAGTATGGCGTTTCCGTATTGCCCGGCCTGTATGAAAGAGAAAACGTCCCAAGGGGCTTGCCGCTACTGTGGGTTTGACTTGCGGGATTACGAAACGCCGCCGACGGCCATGCCCGTTGGCTCGCGCTTGGGGCATTATCAAGTTGGAATCATGCTCAGGCGAAGCCGGCAGTCTCAATGCTATATAGGGATTGACAGCAAGACGAAAAAGCGGGTGCTGATCGAGGAGTTTTTCCCTTCGCCTGTCCTTGGGAGATGCAGCGGACAGCCGGTCACGGCCATCGTAGGGGAGCGTTCTCATTTTGAGCGGGCAAAAGAGCAATTTTCTGCCCCAAAGGCCCGAAAGGATGGGGCGGATGTCGTCTTGGAGAACGGCACGGCCTATAGGGTTACGAGGCTGAAAAAAGACATCGGACTGGCGGAGCAGGCCGAAAGCATTTTGGATAGGCCCATTGAGTTTAGCGAAGACAGCGAAAAAGGGAGGCTGTCGATCAACGCGCTGCCCATTCCGCCGATTCCGCCTCTGAGCGCCGGGAAAGGAAGACGCTCAGAGGCCGGGTTGTTCACCCGAATGACGCAAGGGCTTCGGAAAGATGCGCCAGAATATCGGCTGGAAGCTGCGGTGATCAGCCATATGGGCTGCGTGAGAAAAAACAACGAGGATAATTTCTTCTTCGACGGCGACTTCATGCCGTTGGATCAGGTCAACGCAGGGGCGCACATCGGTTTAGAGAGCAGCAAGGATGCGCATCTGTTTGCTATTTCCGACGGCATGGGAGGGCTTGAACTGGGCGAGCATGCGGCGTTTGAAGTGGTCAGCAGGATGGGAGCGCTAAGCAAGAAGATTCGGCGGCAGAAACCCGCGGACGCGATTCAGGAATTTGCCTTTAAGACGTCGATGGCGATACAGAAAAACGTTCTTCGGGGAAAGGGTACGCGCGAAGGGGCGACGATGGCGCTTGTGTATTTTGCGGCGGGAAAGGCGTGCGTCGCCAACGTGGGAGACAGCCGCGTTTACCTTTTGCGAAACGAAAAATTGATGCTGCTTTCATTGGACCATTCAGAGGTGTTTTCCAAGGTGCTGGCGGGGACGCTGACGCTCGAACAGGCGAGAAACCACCCGAGGAACAACATGATCAACCGCTATTTGGGAATGCGAACGCACATGCCGCAGATGGCCAGCGTTCGCGAGATCGAGGTCTGCAAGGGGGATCGTTTCCTGATTTGTTCCGACGGGCTGAGCGACCTGATCGAACACCAAAAGATGGGCGCGCTCCTGTTCGGAGGAACGCCTGAGGAGGCGGCGCGCCGCTTGGTAGAGCGCGCGCTGGTCTTGGGCGGAAAGGACAACACAACCGTCATTGTGGCGGACTGTGACGGCCCTTTCCCGCGCCCGGAAGAGAGAAAAGAGGAACTCGATATCGTTCATCTGTCGCGCGAGGCGACAACCGGCAAATGAGAAGCATGATGACGAGGGGATGAAAAAGATATGGCTCTCTGCTATTTCTGTATGAGGATGATAGAGGACAATGTATCGACCTGCCCTCATTGCGGAGCCTCCGTGCCCTACATACAGGAAAACCCCGTCGATTTGCCGGCGGGAACGCTGCTTCGGGAGCGGTTTATCATCGGGCGTTCCATCGGGCATGGCGGATACGGGATCACCTATATCGCCTATGACCGGCATTTGACGGCGCGCAGAGCGATTAAAGAATACTTCCCCAAAGATGGAAAACGCGGTAAAAACCTTCATCCCATACCGCCGGAGGGCAGAGAAGCGGATGTTGCCCGGACAAGGGAACACTTCCTGCAAGAGGCGCGCATGATGACGGCTGCCCGTGATTCGCATGTTCGCAATGTCGTGCAGGTGTTTGACCAGTTTGATGAAAACAACACCTCGTATATCTTGATGGAATACCTCGACGGCATGACGATCGACGACTACATCAACCGTGTCACGCATGGCGATATGCCGTGGAAAGAAGCGGTGGGGTATGCTTGCGAGGCTTTGCGGGCTCTGCAGGATCTGCATGATGCGCATATGATTCATCGGGATATCAGCGCCAACAACATCTTTTTGCGCCAAGACAAGACCATCTGTTTGATTGACTTCGGCAGCGCGGAGTTTTTGGACACAGCGCTTCAATCGCCCGGAAAACTGTGGCCTTCGAGCAAGCGATACTATACGCCCAGAGAACAGAGAGAGCGGCGGCCGCAGGGCGCATATACCGACGTGTATGCGATGGCCGTCGTGCTCTATAAAATGCTGGTGGGATATTTCCCGGCAGTGGCGCGCGTTTCGGATTTCAGGCCCGTCGACGAAATGGCGCCGGCCAAAGCAATTCCCCCTGCCATAGCCGAGACGCTGAAGGACGCGCTGCGGGAAAATGAGCGTGAACGCATTCAAACGGCCGATGAAATGCGCATGCGGCTGGAAAAGGCGGCCGGATTCGGCACGAAACGAATGAATCCCAAGCTCAGACAGCTGCTGGCGACGGCGGGCACGACGACCGCCGCGATCTTCGTGGTGTTGGGCCTTGGCGCGGCGACCGGCGGCATACGCAGGATAGAACCCCGGATTCCGCAGCAGGCGGCGACGGCGGAACCGAGCTTTACCCCTG
>JAUNPI010000237.1 GCA_030536875.1 Clostridia bacterium | reverse complement strand
AACGGCTCAGCCGGCGGGAACGGCACAGCCGACAGGGGCTCAGCCGGACTCCAAGGGCGAGCTGGGCAAGTGAGGCGTGAAGCCGGGCGTCAAGCGAGGCATTTACAATGAGGCATTCATGAGATATTCATGAGGCGTTCATAATGAGGCGGTATCGATGAAACTGGAATTTGAAGACGGTCGCGGCCTGCTCACGGACGCGGACCGGGAACTGATGCAGCGCTGTGCCGACGCCGCCGAGCGCGCGGAGGGCGTGAGGCTGGCGACCTCGGCGTTCGTCGAGATCGTGGACGACGAGACGATTCGCAGGTTCAACTGCGAGCAGAGGGGGAAGGACGCCGCCACGGACGTGCTCTCCTTCCCGACGGTCGCCTACCCGAAGGGCAGGACGGCCGGCGGCTGCGAAAAGCTCCTGCGCCGGGAATACGACCCGGAGACGGGGGCGTGCGCGCTGGGGGACATCGTCATCTCGATGGATCATGTTCGCGCGCAGGCGAAGGAGTATGGCCACAGCGAGCGGCGCGAGATGGGATACCTGCTCACACACGGGCTCTTTCATCTGATGGGCTACGATCACATGACCGACGAGGACAAGCCGGCGATGCGCGCGATGGAGGAAAAGGCGCTCGCGTCCATCGCCCTGACAAGGGAGGACGAAGGCATATGACGGACGAAAAGCTTTTGGATATGGCGCGCAAGGCGCGGGAATTTGCGTATGCGCCGTACTCCGGCTATCAAGTCGGCGCGGCGCTGCTTGCCAAGGACGGCAGGGTGTTCACCGGCTGCAATGTGGAAAACGCGGCGTATGGCAACGCGATGTGCGCGGAGCGCACGGCGCTTTTTAAGGCCGTCAGCGAGGGCGTGCGCGAGTTTGAGGCGGTCGCCATCGCCGGAAGCGGTTCGGCGCCGTTTCCGTGCGGCGCGTGCCGCCAGTCGCTCTATGAGTTCGCGCCGGAGCTGCGCGTGCTCGTCACATGGGACGGACAGGTGCGAAAGACGACGCTTGGCGCGCTGCTGCCGGAGGGGTTCGGCCCCTCGGCGCTCGGCAAGTGAGCTTATACGGGACGAGGTAAACATGAAAAACACGAAGTTTCTCTCGGGCTTTGCCGCGATTGTCGGCCGCCCGAATGTCGGAAAATCCACGATGATGAACGCGATGGTCGGCGAAAAGGTCGCCATTGTCAGCAGCCGGCCGCAGACCACGCGCAACCGCATCATGGGTGTGGCGACGGAAAAAGATTGGCAGATTGTCTTTCTCGACACGCCGGGGCTGCACAAGCCGCGCACGAAGCTGGGCGAATACATGGTCAAATCCGCGAAGGACGCGATGGATGGCATCGACGTGCTGTTGGTGCTGGTCGATGTGAGCGACATCGGGCCGCAGGACAGGGCGATCGCGGCCGAGATGGTGGAGCGCAAGGTGAAGAAGATCCTCGTGCTCAACAAGACGGATCTGGTGGACGAGGCCAAGCTGCTCGCGGCGATCGCCTCCTTTGCCGAGGCGGGCTATGACGCGATCATTCCGCTGAGCGCGCGCACGGGCAAGGGCATGGACGAGCTGAAAAAGACGATCGTCTCCTTCCTGCCGGAGGGGCCCAAGTACTTCCCCGACGACATGATGACCGACCAGCCGGAGCGCCTCATCTGCGCGGAGATCATCCGCGAGAAGGCGCTGCTGAACCTGCGCGACGAGGTGCCTCACGGCATCGGTGTGGAGATGATGGCGATCAAGAAGCTCAGCGACAACATGACCGAGATCCACGCGACGATCTACTGCGAGCGCGCGAGCCACAAGGGCATCATCATCGGCAAACAGGGCGCGATGCTGCGCACCATCGGCGCTCAGGCGCGACAGGATATCGAAACCCTGCTGGGCACGCATGTCAACCTGCAGCTCTGGGTGAAGGTACGCGAGGACTGGCGCAACCGAATGGACGACCTGCGCACGCTGGGCTATGAGGGCGACTGAGGGCCCTCTCGCTCTCTCAGGCGCTTGCCCTCTCAGGAGTCGCCCTCTC
>JAUNPI010000236.1 GCA_030536875.1 Clostridia bacterium | reverse complement strand
TTCGCGGATGATGCGGTGAGTTTCCTCGTTTGTGTAGGTCAAATAGCAGCGCGCGCGGTTTTGGAGCGCGGCGGCGTCCGTCATAAACGAAAACGGGGTGATGGGCGTATCGCCGGGCTGGGGCTCCATCTCGTCAAAGTCGATGGAGGCCGCATCCACGCGCGGCGGCGTGCCAGTCTTAAAGCGGCGCAGCTCGATGCCCAGCTCGCGCAGAGCGCCTGCCAGATGGGCGGAGGCGATCAGCCCCTGCGGCCCGCCTTGCCAGCTGCATTCGCCGATGATGATCCGGCTGTCCATGTACACGCCGGAACAGACGACCGCCGCGCGGCAGGCGATTTCGGCTCCTGTCGTCGTGAGAATGCCGGAAACGGCGCCGCCCTGCGTGAGAATCCGGCCGCATTCGCCCTGGCGCACCTCGAGATTCGGCTCGGCAAAGAGCGCGCGGCGCATGCGCTGCTGGTAGGCGCGCTTGTCCGCCTGCGCGCGCAGGGAGTGGACGGCGGGACCCTTGCCCGTGTTGAGCATGCGCGACTGAATGAACGTATCGTCGATAGCCCGGCCCATTTCGCCGCCCAGCGCGTCGACCTCGCGCACGAGGTGGCCCTTGCCCGTGCCGCCGATGGCGGGGTTGCAGGGCATGAGCGCGATAGCGTCCAGATTCAGCGTGAGCAGCAGCGTGCGCAGCCCCATGCGCGCGCAGGCGAGCGCAGCCTCGCAGCCGGCGTGCCCCGCGCCGATGACGGCGATATCAAAGCGATCCATTCGCGTCCCTCCAAAGAAACAGGCGTGAAAAATAGGCGTGAAACTGCCGAATATTATAGCACATCGCGGCGAAATAGGAAACGGGCAGCGCATAAAAATGCCCGGAGGCTTGATCTTTTTTGCCGGGATGTGTACAATAAAAAGGGAAAAGGGAAAAAATGGCGTTCCGGAACGGCCGTTCGAACCGTGAAAAAAACGGCGATATTTGATGAATGATTGACAGACGGAACATGCAAAACGGCGAAAAAATCGAAAGCGGCTTTCGATAAGAGGGAAAAACGCCGGCATATCCGGCAGGGCGATTGAGAAGACCTTCACAGAATGGGGAAGAATTGGCCTGCCGGCAGGCTTTGAGAAAAGGGGAGGAAGAGGCGCGTGAGCTATTCGATCGGCGACGTTTCGCGCGTGCTGGGGATGACGACCAGCGCGCTGCACTTTTACGAAAAGGAGGGCATCATCGATACGCCCAAGGAGGAATCCGGCCGGCGCTATTACGAGGATGCCGACGTCAACCGCCTGATCAGCGCGAAGAAGTACCGCGCGATGGGCGTACCGCTGCGGGATATCGCCAAGCAGTTCAGCCGCGACGGCATGACGGGGGAACAGGTGCTCTCCCGCATGCGCGAAAGGCGCGCGGAGGCCGATCGCCTCTGCGCCCAATACGCGGCGCTTTCGCGCGATATCGGCAGGCTGATCGAGCTGGGGGAGCAGGGCCTCGGCGCCAAAGAGACGGCGGATATCCGCCCGGCGGAGGATATGCTCCTCTTTCAGGCCGGCAGCGGCGGCTTTGTGCCCCGCGACAAGGCCGAGCAGCGCATCGCCCAGCGCTGGCTGGAGGCGATGCCGGCCGTCAGCGTCGGCATCGTGCAGGAGCAGGGCAAAAGCGCCGCGTTCGCCCTGATGCTGCCCGCCCATCGTGCGGAGGAGATCGGCTTTGAGGAGGATGGGCGCAATGTGCGCCGGATTCCCGGCGGCATGGCGCTGCACGCAGTCGTCCATTGCGGTGAGGAGCAATACGAGACGCCGGAGGTGATCTTTCGGCCCATCCATGCGTATGCGCGGGAACATCGCTTTGAGCCGAGAGGGGCGATTTACGGCAGCGTTCTGTTTGTGGATTGCTCCGGCGGGGTGCGCAAGCACTTTTATGACACGTATATGGTTCTGGCCTGAGGCCGGAGCCTTTTTTTGCGCGTTTTCGGGGCGGAAACGCGGCGGGGCTTCGGATCTGGCCTTGATCAAAATGCATGAAAGGAAAATGCAGAG
>JAUNPI010000065.1:6878-14371 GCA_030536875.1 Clostridia bacterium | reverse complement strand
CGGATATGCTGCTTTTCCATAACTTGGAAATGGTGATGTTGCAATAAACAAAACCTCTGCTTCGTCATATGTGCAGAAGACGGTCAAGAGCGGCCGCTTGAACGCCTTCGCAATGACAAAGGAGGAATCCCTCATGCAGAACACCAAGAAGAAAGCGGCTTGCGCCGCGATGCTGTGCATGGCGATGGCTGTTCCTTTCGCCGCCGTCGCCGATGAGACCCGCGTGATCACCTGCGGCACGCTCAACCTGCGCGCCGAGGCGAACACCACCTCCGCCGTGCTGGGCAAGTACGGCTGGGGCACGCAGGTCACCGTCAAGAACGTGGAAGGCGAATGGGCCTCCGTCGAGGTCGGCGGTCAGAGCGGCTACATGTACAGCAAGTATCTGGGCAGCGAGGGCGCGACCAACGCGACCCGCTATGTCAAGACGAACAGCCGCGGGCTGAACCTGCGTTCCGCCCCGAACGGCGATATCATCACCTCTTACCCGCGCGGCACGCAGGTGACGGTTCTCTCCACCGACGGCGCGTGGAGCAAGGTCTCCGTGAACGGTCAGACCGGCTACATGTCCAGCCAGTGGCTGAGCTCCAGCAAGCCCTCCAGCGGCTCGACGACGACGCCGTCCAACCCGGGCACGTCTACCAGCGGCACCGCCGTGGTCAACAACCCGCGCGACACGCAGGTGCTCTTCCTGCGCAGCGAGCCCTCCGTCTCCAGCGAGGCGCTGGGCTACTACCGCAACGGCAAGCAGGTCAAGCTGCTGGCCAAGCTGGACGGCTGGTATAAGGTCTCCGTCGACGGCAAGACCGGCTACATGATGGCCAAGTACCTCAAGGTGACCTCCGCCGTCACCAGCGGCACGGCGACCGTCGTCAACCCGAACGGCAACAGCTATGTCAATTTCCGCAGCCGCGCGAGCCTGAATGCCTCCGTGCTGCGCACCGTTCCCGTCGGCACGACGATCAAGGTGCTCGAAAAGACCACCGACTGGACCAAGACGGAGATCGACGGCACCGTCGGCTACATCTCCACGTGGTTCCTCAAGTTCTAATCTTCATCCTTCCTTTCTGCTCTTCATCAAACAAAGCCGGTCAGCGCGTGGCGCTGACCGGCTTTGGCATGCTCGTTGAACCCTTGAGCGAGGAATTCATTCACATATAAATATATGCGTCATTGATTACACATCCCTCAAAACGATTCCTTTCATCACGGATAAAATCTTATTTGAAGGATTGCTCTGCAAATAGACAGCGTTCAGTTGGCGCTTGGCATATTTCAAATAGCTGTCCTTCGTGCGCCAAATCAACTGCGAGGTAAAGAACCGTTCCCAGCTAAAGTATTCCTTGCTCTCGATATAATCCTGCGGACGGTCTAAAATATCCGCTATCTCATTTCCTCCAATCAGACCGGATTTGAGAATCAGCCATTCAAACGATTCCGGAAGATAGAGCGAAATATTGGGATATGCCTTGACGATCCGCATCATCTTTTCCATCTCCGAACCAAACGCAGCGCCATCGGCTATCACAACGATGTTCTCGTTGAGCTGTTTGGAAACCGCAGCAAAGATGTTGGACTTACCCCCGGCGCTCTCACATGCAATTTGACCGTTTCGCTCACAAATCGCTTGAAAAAACTGGAAGCCCGCATTCGAATCCTCCGTAACGACCTTTTCAGGTCTCACCTCTATATTTCTCCCATCCGTTCGATACAAGCGGTATAATTCGTTATACGTGCGCTTCAGCGTGCCATACTTGCCCGAATTTCGAATGCCATAGATTTCGTCTACGCTGTATGGAAGAGACGCGATGCCCTCTCTGGTGACAATGACGTAGTAATTATCACTGTCCCGGACGGCAGCGGCAAAATCATCGCTCATGACAAAGTCGTTGCCTTCGTCGATGAAAACAATGCTGTCTTTTATTGCGGAAAGCTGAGCCGCCCAAGTGCGCCCCTCCAGCACGGCGCATTCCTTGTCACAAATCAGTTCCACCGCGCTGGCTTCTCCGTTTTCATAGTGTTCGCGAATCATATCCACTAAAGCGGTTTTACCCGTTGCGCTGTCGCCGCGAATGATCGTGATATTCCTCTTGATCTCGAAATGATACCGTATGCGTTTGTTTTGTACGCTGATTTGATGCGTGCCTCTCATGCCAACGTCCTCTCACACATACAGACCGGCAATCGGAACAAGCTCCTTCATGCTGTGAACAACTTGATTCGTATTCAGGATGCGAATGTCAAAGGATCCCTCTCCAAAGTCCATCAGATGCCGCAGATTGATGGTGAGATCCTCCGTCTCGGCCAGTTTTAATATCCACTTTGCGCAATTATCGCCGCAGGTAGAGGCATTGAAAACCTTCGTCCGTTCGTTCTTCATCAGAATCAGCGTTTTCACACCGCCCGAAAGCGCGGTGGGCGCTATTTTCCCCATGACTGGGCTATCGATCACGGCGCTGTCCAATACAGTCGATTGATCCACGTCAAGAATCATCTCCCGCGCAACGGGATCGGTAATCCACGCATCCTCATATGCATTTTTAAAATATACTGCGGTATTAAATATTGCCTCAGGCATATTTCCATAATAGATATTCAGCATTTTAACCCTCTCCAGCAAACGGCTTGTATGCGCGCCGTGTTCAATCACCTTGAGATAAACCCGGCAGGCGCTTTTATTATAGCGTGTTTTTCAGGTTTCATCAACGCTTTTCTCAGAACGCGGTATGGCGCAGGCAAAGAAAGCGCCCTCCCGAAGGAGACAATGTCAGTAAGTGAAGCCGACACATCTTCATACACGCAAAAAAGAGGTGCAGGCAATGTCACTCAACTATTCACCAAGTGACATTGCCAATACGCCTTGCCTTTTACACAGTGCGCCGATGGGCGGTATTCGGTTAGGCCGACGCCGGGGTGAGCCATTGCTTCACGATTTGAGCGCTGACATTCACCGCTTTTGCAATAAAATCATTGTCCATACCCATGTTATGGAGATTGATTGCCGTTTCCTTGGCATTCTTCATCTCGCCTTCCTTGCGGCTCTTATCTCTCATGATTTCCATTTCTTTGCACATTTCGCTCACTCCTTCCACGCAAGCCGTTCAAATCGTCTTTTTCGTGTCGTTCAGGGTGAACGAGCCTTCGAACGTCGCGTTGCAGATCTCGGCAATTTGAACCAATTCATCTTCCCTAAAGCTGTTTTTCAGCATTCTCTGCGATAGACTTTGCTGGGAAATATTCATTCTCTTTGCCAGTTCCTTCATATTCATGTTTCTATAAGCCAAAAGCACCCTTGTTTTTTCTGCAAGATTCATTAAATACTCCCCCTCGATGTTTGAATTATACAATATATTTGTAAATTAAACAATTGTACTCAAAATACAAAAAAATTCATCAAAACCATTTTTGCTTGTTTTTTACAACAAGTTGTTAAAAGTTGGAAATTATTTCATGTATCCGTCATTTTTTGTCACATTGCAAAGTTTGATCGAGCGTAATATAATTGTAGTCAATCAAGCAGATTCCATGATCTTGGGACACGAAAGGACAAATATATGGCAGAATTCTTTGACGGTTTCGAGGGCATCCATATCGCGAACATCGCCTCCTATATTCTCGATGACGCCTCTCTGATCGAGCTTCCGGTAGATTCCTTCAACGAGCGCATCGATGAGGCCGACGAGGAACTCAAGGAAACGCTAAGCGAGCTCATCAAAGACGATAAGACGCGCCGCTCGGTTTCCAACGCCCTTACAGATAACGGCAGCGTCGTGCGCGACGTGTTCTTTGAGGCGGGCATTCTCTGCGGTCTCAAGCTCGCTAAAACGCTTGCCACAGACACCGAGCAATATACCGATCTCATCCGCCGCTACAGCAAACGAGATTGACAAGCGGGGGCTTCGTGATTGCCGTATCCGTTTTCTGTGCAAATGGATTGGGGTCATGCAGCTTCCTCTTAAGGCTTCCCTTTCATCTCGAAAACAGGCCGCATCTCTCCGGCCTGTTTTCATTTTTGGGCGTCACAAAACGCGCTTTCCTCGCCGAAAGAAATGGCGCATACCTCCGCTTTCGCCTGTCCATCCTAAAGCAAAACGAGAAGCGGAGGTATCGCGATATGCGTTCAACGGAAATCACAAGCGTGCTGGGGCGCGAGGTGCTCGACTCCCGAGGCAACCCGACGGTGGAGGCGGAGGTGCGCCTCGCAGGCGGCGTAACCTGTACGGCCATCGCCCCCAGCGGCGCATCGACGGGCAAATTCGAAGCGCTGGAATTGCGCGACGGGGATATGCAGCTCTATGGCGGTAAGGGCGTGACCCGCGCCTGCAAAAATGTCTCCGTCTCCATCGATAAGGCGCTTCGCGGCATGGACGCCGCCGACCTGTTCGCCGTCGATCAGGCGCTCATCAATCTCGACGGCACGAAGAATAAATCCGTGCTCGGCGCGAACGCGACGCTCGCCGTCTCGATGGCCTGCGCGAAGGCGGCGGCGAGCGCGCAGGGCGTCGCCCTTTATCGCTTTCTGGGCGGCGAGCAGGCCGTGACCCTCCCCTTGCCGATGATGAATATCATCAATGGCGGCGCACACGCGGGCAACGGTCTCGACGTTCAGGAGTTTATGATCATGCCGGTCGGCGCCGAAACGTTCCGAGGCGCGCTGCGCATGTGTGCGGAGGTGTATCATGCGCTTGCCGCACTGCTCAAAAAGCGCTCCCTCTCCTGCGGCGTCGGCGACGAGGGCGGCTTCGCGCCGGAAATCGCTGAGGAAAAGGAGGCCATCGAGCTGATTCTGGAGGCGGTCAGCCGTGCGGGCTACGCCCCGGGAACGGATTTTGCCCTCGCTTTGGATGCCGCCGCCAGCGAATGGAAGAAAAAGGACGTCTATCTCATGCCCAAAAGCCGCCGCTCTTTCACGGCGCACGAGCTGAGCGAGCACTGGCGCGCGCTGACCATGCAATACCCCATCCGTTCCATCGAGGATCCTCTCGGCGAAGAGGATTGGCCCGCGTGGCAGGCGCTGACCGTCACGCTCGGCGACACATGCCAGCTGGTGGGCGACGATCTGTTTGTCACAAACACGGAGCGCATCACAAAGGGCATCGGCATGCATTGCGCCAATGCCGTGCTGCTCAAGCCCAACCAGATCGGCACGCTGAGCGAGACCCTCGCCGCGCTGCGCTTGGCCAAGCAGAGCGGATATAAGACCATCGTCTCCCACCGCTCCGGCGAATCGGAAGATACGACCATCGCCGACCTCGCCGTCGCGCTGAACGCCGGCCAAATCAAGACCGGCGCGCCCTGCCGGAGCGAGCGCACGGCAAAATATAACCGCCTCCTGCGCATCGAGGAGGCGCTTGGCGGCGCGGCCGTCTTTTCAAAGGCGGCGGCCGGGCGATGATCTACCTGATTCTGAGCGCGGCGAGCGCCTTCTTCGGCATGGCCTCCGGCCTCGGGCCCACAACGCTTCTGCGGCCCCTGCTGGATGCCGTGTCGCCGCTCAGCCCCTCGTCCGTGGCCATGCTGGCGACGATGGCCACGCTCTGCGCCGCGCTGCTGAGCGCCTTCTTTGCGCTCGGCGAGCCTCTGCCGCTCCATCCGGACGAGCTGATCCTGCTCGCCGCGGGTGCGGTGATCGGCGGCGTCCTGGGCGATCTGGCGGCGGCGCGCTTCATGCGCGTCATCGATGAATCGGCCGTTCTGCTCCTGCAAAACGCGCTGCTGGCGACGATCATCGCCCTGCCCTCCGTCTACTTCGCCACGCTCGCGCGGACGGTCCGCCCGCTGGCGCTCTCGCGGCTGTTCAGCTTCCCCGTCGCACTGGGAACGGGGCTGATCGCCTCGTTCCTCGCCTTCGGCGCGGAACCGCTGAGCCTCATGCTCTACTTTTTGCTCTTCGATGCGGAAAACGAGGAATCCTCCGTCGCCGCGCTGACCATCGCGCTCTGCTCGATGTCGGGCAAATTGGTGACCATGCTCATCCGCCAGCGCTTCGCCCTGCCGGAGGCGTCCACGCTGATCTGGCTTTTGCCCGGCGCGCTTCTAGGCGCCCTGCTGGCGATGGCCCCCGCCGCCCGGCGCGGCGCCTTGGGCAAGAGCGGCGACGCCGTGCTGCGCCTCAGCCTGTTCACCTCGCTGATCAACATCGCCGCGGCCATCCTGTAGCGCATAGCCATGCGCGCGATTTGGCCGGGCGGCGCCTCTTTGCGGCTGGGCTATTGCCCGCAGGCGGTTGACATCCCCCTCTTTCCTGTGCTATTGTAGCCAAAAGGAGGTTTTGCCCATGAACGAGACGATCGCTCAGCTTCTGAGCCGCAAATCCGTGCGCGCCTATACCGACCGCGAGATTGCGCCCGAGGACAAGCGGGCCATTCTCGAGGCCGCCGCTGCCGCGCCCACCGCAGGCAACCAGCAGCTTTACACCATTCTGGATATCACCGACGAGGCCGTCAGTTGTCCGTCACCTGCGACAGCCAGCCGTTTATCGCCAAGGCGAAAATGGTGCTGATCTTCTGCGCCGATATGCAAAAGTGGTACGACGCCTTTGAAGACGCCGGCTGCCGGCCCCGCAAGCCCGCCGTGGGCGACCTTCTCCTCGCGGTCAGCGACGCGAACATCGCCGCGCAAAACGCTGTCGTCGCGGCCCAGAGCCTCGGCATCGGCTCCTGCTACATCGGCGACGTGATGGAGCGCTGCGAAATCCACCGCGAGCTGCTCTGCCTTCCTGAATACGTGTTCCCCGCCGCGATGCTCGTCTTCGGCTACCCCACCGAGCAGCAGCAGACGCGCGAAAAGCCGCTGCGCTGCCCGATGGATACCATCGTCCACGAAAACGGCTATCGCCGCCTGAGCGGTTCGGAGCTTCGCCGGATGCTGGAAGGCAAGCATCCGAACATGCCCTACGAAGAGTGGGCAAAGCGCTTTTGCGAGCGCAAATACAACTCCGAATTCTCCCGCGAGATGAGCCGCTCCGTCGGCGTGTATATCGAAGCGTTTTCCAAAAACCAGCCGTAAAACAGGATGAATACGATTTGAGGGACTGTCAGGAATCCTTCCGAAGAATTTCGGAATTCTTATCCTGACAGTCCCTCTGTTCTTCACCTGAGCATGAACGCCGTCAACGCCCGCTCAAGCTCCTCCATCGTGGTGATCGCGTTGATCTGCCCGCGCAGCTTCGCCGCCTCGCGCATGCCGCGCACATAGCAGACGACGTGCCTTCGCATCTCGCGCACGGCGACGCCCTCGCCCTTGAGCGCGGCGAGCATGCTCGCGTGGCGCAGCACGACGGAAAGCTTCTCCTCCGGCGGGATGACGCGAGGCTCCCTTCCGGCAAAGGCATCCCGAATCTGCTCAAAGATCCACGGATTGCCCTGCGCCGCGCGCCCGACAGCCACGCCGTCGCAGCCCGTCTCCTCGCGCATGCGCAGCGCGTCCTGTGCGCTGGCGATGTCGCCGTTGCCCACGACGGGAATGGTCACGCGCTCGCGCAGCCTTTTGAT
>JAUNPI010000065.1:0-6868 GCA_030536875.1 Clostridia bacterium | reverse complement strand
GCCCCAATCGGCGCGCCCCTCGTAAAACTGGCTCCTCGTGCGGGCATGCAGCGTGATCATCGCGGCGCCGCTCTCCTGCGCCAGCTGCCCCAGCAGCAGATAGGCCTCGCTGCCCGCCTCAAACCCGAGCCGCATCTTGACCGTCACCGGCACATGCGACGCGCTGACAACCGCGCGGATCAGCTCGGCGGCGCGCACGGGGTCGCGCATCAGCGCGCTTCCCTCGCCGTTGCCCACGATCTTGTGTACGGGGCAGCCCATGTTGATATCCAGCAGCGCGTAGCGCCCGTCGCGCGTGAGCTCCTCCGCCGCGCGCGCCATGATCTCCGGCTCATGCCCAAAGAGCTGGAGCGCCACGGCCCCTTCCTCCTGCGGCGCAACCGCCAACAGCTCGCGCGCGGCCCGGCTGTCCCTCGGGGCAAGCAGGTACCCCTTTGCGCTCACCATCTCGCTGACCGCCATCGGGCAGCCCATCTCGTGGCAGAGCACGCGGAAGGGCATATCCGTCACGCCCGCCATCGGGGCGAGCATCGCGCCCCGGTGCAAAAACTCAAATGGTTCCATCTTTACGCTTTAATCCATCTGCTCGATCAGCTGCAAATTGGAAATCTTCCACCGGCCTGCGGATCGAACGAGCGTCACGCGGTAGCGCGCCGTCGACCACGCCGGGGGCGAAAGCCTCTCCTCGCCGCCCTCCGCCAGCGCGGCCTCGCGGCGGGAAGAGCGGATTGTGCCGTCGATGGCGGGAATGCTCTCCACAATCTCCGCGCGCGCCACGTCCTCCCAAGGCCACGACCAGACGGAGATCATCCGAATCCGATGGTCATAGCCGCGGATCTCGTAATCCCGATACGGCGACGTATCGCTGAGCCCCACCTGAAGGACGGGGTCCTGCGAGAGAAACTCCTGCCTGAAATAGCCGGAGAGCTCCGAGGCATCGTTGCCCATGAGCACGACCCCGGCGCGCGCGTCAAGCCCGTCGCTGATGAGCACCCAGATATTCGCCGTGTTCATCGCCAGATAGAACGCGATGATCAGCAGCGCGCAGATCACCGTCAGCATGAACAGGCGCGACGCGATGAAATTGAGCAACCGTTTGAGGATTCTCATAAGCCCTCCTCCTTCACCCGGCCAAGGATCAGAAAATCGCCTCGACAAACGCATCCGCGTCGAACGCCTGAAGATCCTCAATGCCCTCGCCTACGCCGATATAGAGCACGGGCAGCTTGAGCTCCTCCATGATCGCCACGGCGATGCCGCCCTTGGCGGTGCCGTCCAGCTTGGTGAGCACGATGCCGGATACGTCGGCGACCTCGGAAAACTCCCGCGCCTGCGCAAGGCCATTCTGCCCCGTCGTGGCGTCGATGACCAGAAGCGTGCGCGTCTCGGCCTCGGGGTATTCCCTGCCGATGATCTTGGCGATCTTGCGCAGCTCCTCCATGAGGTTTTTCTTGTTGTGCAGGCGGCCCGCCGTGTCGACGATCAGCAGGTCGGCCTCCGCGGCCTTCGCCTTCTGGATGCCGTCGAAGACCACCGCCGCCGGGTCCGCGCCCTCCGCATGGCGGACGAGGGGCACCTGCGCGCGCTGCGCCCAGATCTCAAGCTGATCCGCCGCCGCCGCGCGGAACGTGTCCGCCGCCGCGAGCACGACGCTGTGGCGCGCGTCCTTAAAGCGCATGGCGAGCTTGCCGATGGTCGTCGTCTTGCCCACGCCGTTGACGCCCACGACCAGCATGACCATCGGCCACTTGAGCGGCGCGCGCGGCCTTTGCATGATCTCTTTGAGGATCTGCTTGAGGATCTCGCGCGCCTTGCGCGCATCGGTGATCCTCTGCGCCTCGACGCGCTTCCTCAATTCGGCAATGACCTTGTCGCTCGTGGAGACGCCCATGTCGCTCATGATCAGGATGTCCACAAGGTCCTCATAAAAGTCCTCGTCGATTTCCTCAGTCGCCTCCACAAGCTCGTCAACGCGGCCGGAGACGTTCGATCTCGTCTTGGAAAGGCCCTGCCAGAGCCGCGAAAAGAGGCCCTTTTTCTGCTCGTCCGCCTGCTCCTCCGTCTGCTCCTGCTGCGCGGGCTGCTGCGTCTGCGCCTGAGCGGGCGCGCTCTCCTGCACGGCGGGAGACCTCATTTCCTCTTCCTTTTTTTTCTTTCCAAATCCAAAGAAAGCCATATTGTTCTCCTCCTGAGTGGGTCGTTTACGCCATCGCGTCTTCGCTCACGTCCTTGAGCTCGACGCTGAGCATCTTGGAGACGCCCTTTTCCTCCATCGCCACGCCGTAAAGGCCGTCGCAGCGCTCCATCGTTCCCTTTCTGTGCGTGACCACGACAAACTGCGTGTCCTTGGAAAAATCGCGCAGGTAATCGGCAAACGTGGAGATGTTGCCATCGTCGAGCGCGGCCTCGATCTCGTCGAGGAAGCAGAACGGCGTCGGCTTGAGCCGAAGCATCGCGAACAAAATCGCAATCGCCGTCAGCGCGCGCTCTCCGCCGGAGAGCAGCGAAAGCAGCTGGAGCTTCTTGCCCGGCGGCTGGGCGACGATCTCGATGCCGCAGCCGAGCACGTCGCTTTCATCCAGCAGCCGCAGCTCGGCGTATCCGCCGCCAAAGAGCTTGGAAAACGTCTCGGCGAGATATTGCTGCAGCAGCCGGAAATTCTCCATGAACTGGCGCTCCATCTGCCGCTCGAGCGAGGCGATGATGCCCTGCAAATCCTCCTGCGCGCCAAGAAGGTCGTCGCGCTGGCGCGTCAGGTCGTCGTATTTCTCGCGGCAGGCGCGGTAATCCTCCACAGCCGTCACGTTGACCGGGCCCATCGCGCGGATCTCCTTGCGGATATCGCCCGTCCGCCGGTCGGCGCCGGCGAGGTCAAACGGCTCGGTCAGGTAGTCCTTCGCGCCCGCATATGTGAGCTCGTATTCGTCCCAGATGCGCTGCTGCATCTGGGAAAGCTCGGCCTGCGTGCGGCTGAGCACCATCTCGGCCTTGTGGCATCTGTCCGTGTCCTGCGTGAGCATCTGGCGCAGGCCGTCGATCTCGGCGGTGAGCAGGCGGATGTTTTCCTGCCCTTCGCCGCGGCGCGCCTGCTTTTCGCGCAGCGCCTCCTGCGCCCCCGCCAGCTTCTCGCCGCAGGCCGCGCTTTCCGCCTCGTTCTGGGCAAGGCGCTGGGTGCTGCTTTGATGGGCGAGCGTGAGCTGCTCGCGGCTCTCCTGCGCCTGCCCGATCTCGGCGGCAAGGTCGTTCTGCTCGCGGCGCATGCGCGCGCCGTCCTGCGTAAGGGCGTTCAGGTCGCGCTCCCTCGCCGCGAGGGTCACGCGCAGCGCCTGCGTCCGCTCGCGCAGCGCGTCGAGCTCCTCCCGGCGCTCATAGAGCGCGTCGCTGAGCTCGCCCGTGCGCCGGTTCATTTCGTCCGTGGTCTTCTCCTCGCCCTCCTGCGTGCTGCGCGCGCCGGCGAGCTGCGCGTCGATCTGCAAAAGGTTCTCCGCGATCTGCGCGCGCAGAAGGTCGCAGCGCTCCTCCTGCTGCGCGTGGCTCTCGCGCTCCCGGCTCACGGTCTTCACGCGCTCGGCGGCGATGGAGACGTCGATCTGCGCCTGATGCAGCTCCTCGAACGCCTGCGTGCGGCGCTGCTTGATCGCCTGCCGCTCGGCCTCCTTCTGCCTCTGGCGCTCGGTGCAGCCGGCGATCTTCTCCTCCAGCCGGCGGCTCAGCGCCTCGTGCTCCTTGATCTCGCGTTCGCGCGAAAGCAGGCTCGTCATCCTCGATGCCGAGCTGCCGCCGGTCATGGAGCCGCCGGAGTGCATGACGTCGCCCTCCAGCGTGACCAGCCGGAACGCGTGCCGCCCCCGGCGCATGATCTCGATGCCCGCGTCGAGGTTCTCGGCCACGACCGTTCGCCCGAGCAGGTTTTCCACGATGCCGCGATGCTGCGGCTCGAAGCCGACCAGCTCCGAGGCGACGCCCACGCAGCCCGGCATGGTAAGCAGCTGCCTCTCCTGCGCGGAGAGCTTTCTGCCTGTGATGGTGGTCATCGGCAAAAACGTCGCGCGGCCCAGCTTGTTCTTTCTCAGATAGGCGATCATGTCTCGGGCGACGTATTCGTCGCTGGTGACCACGTTTTGCAGCGCGCCGCCCAGCACGGCCTCCACCGCGCGCTCCAGCTCTTTGGGCACGCGCATCAGCGTGGCGACCACGCCATGCACGCCCTGATTGCCCCGGGCATGCAGCAGCACCTGTTTGACCGCCTGCTGATAGCCGGCGTAATCGCGCTCCATCTCGCGCAGCACGCGCAGGCGGCTCTCTGTCGCCTGCTTCTGGCCGGTGGCCTCGGCGAGCTCCTGCTGAATGGCGGCGATTTGCCTTGCGGCCTCCTGCGACTGCCGCTCGACCGCCTGCTCCGCCTCGATGTGCTTGGCTTCCTGCGCCCGCGCCTCGGCGAGCTCCTGCTCGGCCTGTGCAAGCTGCTCATCCAGCCGCTGGGCGATGATCGTAAGCTCCTCGCGCTGGCCTTCGGCCTCCTCGCCCCGGCGCTCCAGCTCCTTGCGCATCGTCGAAAGGCGCGCCTCGCTGGTGCGCACGTCGCTCAGGCGGTTCATCGACTCGATGATCGCGCTCTTGTGCGCCTCCAGCTCCTCCTCGGCCCTGCGCGCCGCCTCGGTGGCGGCGCCAAGCGCCTCTTCGCTCCCGGCGATTTGCCGTCCCAGCTCGGTGAGCTCGGCGCGGGCCTTGAGGGTATCCGCCGAGCAGCGCTCCAGCTCGCCGGAAAGCGCCTGCGCGCGAGCGCGCTTCACGTCCTCCTCCTGATGGAGGGCGAGAACGTCCTTCTCCATCCGCGCGATTTCGGCGCGCAAAACGCCCAATTCGCCCTCGCGCGCTTCCTTTTCGCGCGTCAGGTCGAGCACGGCCTCGTGCGCCTCGGAGACCTCGGCCTCCAGCGCCTGCGCTTTCTCGTTCGCCTCGTCTCTTTCCTGCGTCAGCGCCGCCGCCCGCGTCTCCTGCTGCCCGATGGCCTCCCGAAGGCCGGCAAGCGTCTCCTGCGTCTGGTCGATGCGCTCCTTCGCGCGGTCGCTGCGCAGAACGAACGCGGAGCATTCGAGCTCCCGCAGCTCGTCCCGAAGGGCGAGGTAACGCCGCGCGGTCTCGCTGGCCTTGGCCAGCGGTTCCAGCTGCTCCTCGAGCCCGGCGATGATGTCCTCCACGCGCGTGAGGTTGTCGCGCATGTTGGCAAGGCGCTTTTCGCTCTCCTCCTTGCGCATGCGGTATTTGACGATGCCCGCGGCCTCCTCGAAGATGCCGCGCCTGTCCTCGCTCTTCTGGGAAAGGATCTCGTCGATCCTGCCCTGACCGATGATCGAATAGCCCTCCTTGCCCACGCCCGTATCGCGGAAGAGCTCCACAATGTCGCGCAGGCGGCAGGCCGCCTTGTTGATGTAGTATTCGCCCTCGCCGCTGCGGTAGACGCGGCGGGTGATCATGACCTCGGTGAAATCCACCGGCAGCGCGTGATCCTCGTTGTCAAAGACGAGCGACACCTCGCAGTAGCCAAGGCGCTTTCTCTTCTGCGTGCCGTTGAAGATGACGTCCTCCATCTTGCCGCCGCGCAGCGCTTTGGCGCTCTGCTCGCCCAGCACCCAGCGCACGGCGTCCGAGAGGTTTGATTTGCCGCTGCCGTTCGGGCCGACGATGCCCGTGATGCCGTTGTCAAAGACGACGACCGTCCGATCCGCAAACGACTTAAAGCCGTAAATTTCCAGTCTCTTGAGTCGCACCTAAGCGTTCCTTTCCGTCGGGGCTTCCGCCCTCCCATTCCTGTCTCAAGCCTGAAGCCGGGCGAGCGCCAGCTTCGCCGCGGCCTCCTCGGCGCGCTGCTTGCGCGCGCCCTGCCCGCGCCCAAGCTCCGTGCCGTCCGCGCGCAGAACGCGCGCCGTAAACAGCCTCGCGTGGGGCGGTCCCTCCTGCGCGATGATCTCGTAGGTCGGCGTCTCCTCGCCAAGCGCCTGCAAGTATTCCTGCAGGGCGCTCTTGGCGTCGCGGTCGGCCACGACGCCGCCCTCATAGTCGCCCATCGCCAGATCGACGAGCGCGGAGGCGCTCTCCATACCCGCGTCGAGGTAGACGGCGGCGATGACCGCCTCCATCGTGTCGGCGAGGATCGAGGGGTTTTCCCGCCCGCCGACGACCTCCTCGCCCCGGTCGAGCCTCAAAAAGCTGCCCAGCGAAAAGCGCTCCGCCGCGCGCGCGAGGTTCGCTTCGCAGACCAGCGCGGCGCGCCTGCGGGTCAGCTGCCCCTCGCGCAGCTTGGGAAACCTGTGATACAGCACGCGGCTCACGCAGATTTCCAGCACGGCGTCGCCCAGAAACTCGAGCCGCTGATTGTCCTGACACTTGTGCGAGAGCGCATAGGAAGGATGCGTCATCGCCAAATCGAGCAGAGCCGGGTTGTGAAACGTGTGCCCGATCTTCTGCTCCAGCAGATGATAGTTCATGCCGTTGTCCTTTCGCCATTGTTCAAAGGACGCCGCTTTGCCCCGTCCATTTCGCTTCGCGCCCAATGCACGCGCGAAGTGAAATACACGGGAAAAGCCGCCGCCCGGGCTTTGCTTCCCGGGCGGCCCGCCCCGGTTACATCTTTTCTTCGATATACTTGGCCAAGTCCCCGACGGTCTTGACCTTTTCGATCGCGTCGTCCTCGACCTCGATGCCGAACTCGGTTTCGATGTCCATGATCAGCATCATGACGGAAGCGCTGTCCGCCTTGAGATCCTCCTTGAGCCGCGCGCCCGGAACGACCTCCGCCTCGGATACGCCCAGCTGCTCGGCAATCATGCCCCTTAGTTTGTCCATCATCGTTCTTTTCCTCCTTATT
>JAUNPI010000235.1 GCA_030536875.1 Clostridia bacterium | reverse complement strand
GGGGGAGAAAAGATTCCCTATCGCCGCTCAAAAAAACAAGACGGTCATGCGCGCGTCCGACGCTTATGGCAACAAGCCGAGGGCGCCCGGCCTTGCGGCCGGGCGCCCCGTGATTCTCTCTTTTTTTGCGTCTCTTACTTCGCCGCCGCAGCGGAAGCGCCGGCAATGCGCCCGAAGACGACGGTGTCGGTCAGCGCGTTGCCGCCGAGGCGGTTGGCGCCGTGGATGCCGCCGGTGACCTCACCGGCCGCGTACAGGCCCGGGATGATCTCGCCGGTCTCGCTGACGACCTGCGCGGAGGTGGTGATATGCACGCCGCCCATCGTGTGATGCACGGTCGGCACGCGGCCGGCCGCGTAGAACGGGCCGTCGTCGATCGGGGTGGCGAACAGCGTGCGGCCGAACTCGTCCGGCTGCCCCTCCAGATCGCCGCCCTCGCAGTGGCGGTTGTACTCGGTGATCACCGCGATCAGCTTGTCCGCCGGAACGTCCATCTTCTCCGCCAGCTCCTCGAGGGTGTCGGCCTTCACGGCGCGGCCCGCCTCGACCAGCTGGTTCGCGGTCTCGCCGAAGTTGTTGAGCTCATCGCCCGTCGGATAGGTGTCGGAATCCATGACGATCCACATGAAGTTGTCGGTCTGGGCAAACAGCGCGTTGGTCATGTCGTCACGACGGCCGCCCTCGTCGCAGTAGCGCTCGCCTTCCTTGTTGATGAACACGCGGGTCTCGACATTGTGCTCGATGTTGCCGGAGAGGGAGCCCGTCTGCGGGTCGCCCAGCGGCAGGAGCTGGATGTTGCCCATCTGCACGAAGTCCGCCCCGAGCTTCTGCATCATCTTGACGCCGTCGCCGGTCGCGCCCTCGTGGTTGGTGGACTTGACGGTCTCGTCGAGGTTGCCCCAGATGGTGTCAAACACCTGACGCATCTCGACGTTCTTGGCAAAGCCGCCGGTCGCCACGACGACGCCGCTGTTCGCGACGATGGTGACGGTGTTGCCGGTCTCGCCGGTGCAGACGATGCCGTTCACGCGGCCGCTCTCGTCGGTGGTGATCTCCTCGGCGGTCGTGTTCAGCATGAGCGTGATCACGTCGCTGTGCGCGTCGATGTACTTGGTATAGGTGTCAAAGAAGCCCGTGCCCGCCGGCATGACCGGCTTGTGGGCGCGCTCCCAGAGGCCGCCGGTGACGGTGAAGATGGCGTCCTCGTTGAACTCCATGCCCATGTCCTTGAGCCACTGCACGCCGTCCCAAGCGTTGGAGACGAGCGTCATCACCAGCTCGGGGTCGCCCTGCCAGTCGCCGCCGTTCAGCGTCTGGTAGTAGTGCCAATAGACGGAGTCGTTCTGCTTGACGGCGGTCTCGCTGCGGTCGTCCACTGCGTTGAGCGCGCCGCCGGCAAGGATGGTGTTGCCGCCAACCTTGGGCATCTTCTCCACGACGATGACGGATTTGGCGCCGTTCTGCTCGGCGGAAATCGCCGCGGCGAGGCCCGCGCCGCCCGCGCCGATGACGACGACGTCGGCGCTCAGCTGCTCGTCGGCAGCCTTCTCGACGACGATTTCCTTCTTCTCGCTCAGGGCCGTGATGTCCACGCCGCCATCCTCAAGCGCGGTCTTCACCGCGTTCAAGATGGCCTCGGAGGTCATCGTCGCGCCCGCGACTGTATCCACGTTGATGGAATTGAGCGCCACCATCTGCTCGGGGATCGTCTTGACCGCCGCGTCGCAGATGCCGGGGGTGTCCTTGCACTCGTCCACCGTCACGGAGACGATGGAGCCGTCGTCCGCGAGCGTGACGGTCGCGGTCACCGCGTCCACGCCGCCGATCTGGGAATCGACCGTCGCGGTGTAGCTGGTGTCCGCGAGGGCGGCGCTCGCCAGCGCAAGCATCACCAGCACGAGCAGGACAGAGAGTACCTTCTTCATAGAGCTTCCTCCTTTAAGTTTGATTGACATATAACTGTCAATCCCTTGGCATCATTATACATTCCCAAGCGGCTTTCGATGCAAGAGGAAAATGTGAAGCTTTTCCTGCATTTTCTTTCTCTG
>JAUNPI010000064.1:13441-14568 GCA_030536875.1 Clostridia bacterium | reverse complement strand
CGGCCGAGGAGGCCCCGGCAAAGCCCAGACGCGGCCGCAAGAAGGCCGAGCCCAAGCCCGAAACCGCCGAATAAACGTCCATCGCCCCGCCCGCCGATGCGGGCGGGGCATTCATCGTTTGAAACCGACCACAAGGAGATCTCATGTTGCTCAAAAGGCATGCTTCTCTTCTCGCGCTGCTCAGCGTGCTCCTTGCCATCGCCGCAGCCCCTTATCTGATCCCCGAAAACCCGGATAGCGCCGTCTTTCGTTCCGGCGCGCTCGGCTTGCTGCTGCTGGCAGGCTGCTTTGTTCCCGTTCGGGAAGCCTTTCTCAAGGCGGACAGGCGAACGCTGCTTGGCGCGGGCGCGTTCGGGCTGCTGTTTGCCGCCGCACTTGGCTTGGGTTCCGAGCTCTTTGTCTACGACGGCCTGCTGCCCGGAACGGGCAGCCTGATCCGCCGCCTTGCCGTTCCCGTGATGGCCGCGCCGCTGCTCGGCGCGCTGTGCGCCCGGCTGATGCTCGCCTTCCCCCTGCGCAAAAGCGCTCCCTTCCGCATGCCCCATTGGGCGTATACGGCGGTGCTGCTGGTCTGCTGGCTTCCCCTGCTGCTGGCGTATTTTCCCGGCATGCTCAACTATGACTTTCTCAGCGAATATAACCAGCATCTCACATCCAGCTATTCCAGCGCCCATCCTCTGCTGCACAGCGCGCTTGTGACCGCCGTCATTTCGCTGGGCGAGGTCATCCACAGCCGCACGTTCGGCGTGCTGCTGCTTTCCTTGCTGCAAATGGGCCTCTTCGCCTCCGCGCTGGGCTATGGCTGCCTCTTCGCCCAGCGCAGGGGCGCGCCGCGGCCCGCGCTCGCCCTGCTGACGGCGCTTTTCGCGCTGCACCCCGTGTTCTCCGTGATGGCGCTGTCGATGACCAAGGACACCCTGTTCGCCGCCGGCGTGCTCGTCCTCTCGCTGGATTCGTGGGACGCCGTTTCGGAACCCGACGCCTTTTTTTCCGACAAGCGCCGCCTTGCGCGCTTCGTGCTGTGCGCCGTCTGCACGGCGCTGATGCGCAACAACGGCGTCTTTGCGCTCGCGCTCATGTTCCCGGCGCTGATCGCCGCGCTCCGCGGCTATCGCAGGAAGATGGCG
>JAUNPI010000064.1:0-13431 GCA_030536875.1 Clostridia bacterium | reverse complement strand
GTCTGGCGGGCGTCTGCGCGGGGGTCTGCGCGCTCCTGCTCCTCGCGCTGAACATGGCGCTCTCGCCGGAGGCTTTGCCCTCCTTTCAGCTCTACAGCCTGCCGGCGCAGCAGCTGGTGCGCGCCTACAACAGCGGAAAGCTCTCCGAGGAGGATCGCGCCGAAATCGCCTCGTGGTATACAGACGAGGCCGGCCTCGCCGTCCACCCTCACTTGAGCGACAGCGCAAAGGGCTACCTCGACAAGCCGCGCATCGCGGCGGAGGGATCGGACTTTTTGGCGCTCTGGGCGAGGGTCGGCAAGATCTGCTCGCACGAGTATATCGAGGCGATGCTGATGCTCAACGTCGGCTCGTGGTACCCCGACGACCTGAGCCATTCGACCATCTACCCGGATGTTTCCTATAACGACAAGGGCTATCTTCAAACGCAGGAATACGACATGACGGAGCAGGGCATCGAAACCTCCTGCTTTCTGCCTGGCGTCAAGCGATGGGTCGAGCGCATCTGCCGCCGCAACGAATATCAGAGCTACCCGATCATCGCCCAGCTCTTTTGCACGGCCACGCCGTTCTGGGTGATCGTCTTCGCCTGCGCGCTGCTCGTCGTTCGCAGGCAGACGCGGCTGCTCCCCGCCGCGCTCGGCGCTCTGGGGCTCTGGCTTTCCTACCTCTTCGGGCCGTGTACGCTGCCGCGCTACGTGCTGCCGCTGTTCGCGCTCGCTCCCGTGCTGCTTCTGGCGGCGATCATGCTGCCAAGCGACAAGGCCGGCGGCGCTTAAACGCGCGATATCGCCCGCCCTACGCTCAAGTCGCCGATTGACAAACCGGCGATTTTTTCGTATACTTGCTCCGTTCTTTCATTCGTCACGATATGTCTGCCAACGGAAAGGAATCGACTATGGATTTTGAATCGATGAAGCGCGCCGTCTCGGCGAGCGTGGAGGCGCACGCCGGGGCCTATACCGCGCTGAGCGACGCCATTTGGGATCACCCGGAAGTCAACTTTCACGAGGATTTTGCCGCAGCGCAGCTGATTGCCGCGCTGCGCGAGCACGGCTTTGCCGTTACCGAGCGCCTGAATCGCCTGCCCAACGCCTTCCGCGCGGAATACGGGTGCGGCGCGCCGGTCATCGCCTTTCTCGGCGAATTCGACGCGCTGAGCGCGATGAGCCAGCGCGCCTTCTGCGCCGTCCGCGAGGCGGAAACGCCCGGCGCGCCGGGCCACGGCTGCGGGCACAACCTGCTGGGCGTCGGCTCGCTCGGCGCGGCGATCGCCGTCAAGGAGCTGATCGAGTCGGGCGAGCTGTCCGGCACGGTCGTCTACTTCGGCTGCCCGGCGGAGGAGACCGGCAGCGCGAAGACCTTCCTTGCCCGCGACGGCTTTTTCGACGGCTTGGACGCCATCTTCTCTTGGCATCCGTGGGACTACAACGGCATTTGGCCCGGCGGCTCGCTGGCCAATGTCAAGATGATCTTCCGCTTCAAGGGGCAGAGCGCCCACGCCGCGGGCAGCCCGGAGCTTGGGCGCAGCGCGCTGGACGCGCTGGAGCTCATGAATGTGGGCGTTCAGTTCCTGCGCGAGCACGTTCCGGAGGACACGCGCATCCATTACGCCATCACCGACGCGGGCGGCGCGTCGCCCAACGTCGTTCAGGCGCGGGCGGAGGCCGTCTATCTCGTCCGCTCGCCGCGCCTTGCCGATCTGGAGGGCATCAAGCAGCGCGTCATCGACTGCGCGCGCGGCGCGGCGATCATGACCGGCACGCAGATGGAGATGGAGTTTGTCAAGGCCTGCTCAAACGTCCTGCCCAATACCGCGCTCGAGGAGGTGCTCGTGGAAAGCATGCGCGCCGTCGGCGCGCCCCGGTATACGCCCGAGGAGCTCGCCCTTGCCTCCGCGCTGCATCGCTCGCTCGAATCGCCGGAGCAGACGCTCTCCAAGATCAGCAGGCTCTGCGACAGTGACACGCGCGCGCAGGTTCTCGCCCATCAGGGCGAGGCCATGTATACCTTTATCGCGCCCCATACGCCGACCGATTCGCCGCTTGTGACCATCTCCACCGACGTGGGCGACGCCAGCTGGTGCGCCCCGACGAGCCAGATGTCCGCCGCGGCGTGGGCGGCGGATACCCCCGCCCACAGCTGGCAGGTCGTAGCGATCGGCAAAAGCACCATCGCCCACAAGGCGACGCTCTTCGCCGCCCAAACGCTCGCCCTCTCCGCCGCCCGGCTCATGCAGGACGGCGCGCTGCTTGCGCGCGCGCAGCGCGAATTTGCGCTGCGCACGAAAGATCACCCCTACCTCTGCCCCATCCCCAAGGACATCCTGCCCAAAACCTGATCCTGAATTTTTATACAAAACGAATTGCATAATTATACATCCGTGTGCTATAATGAGACCTGCTATCCGCGCTCATTCGCGTATAAAAAGAAGGAGAGAGAGCTATGCCCAAGGATCAAATCGTCGACAACAGCGACCTGCATTTTATCAATAAGGCCAACATCTTAATCGAGGCCCTTCCCTATATTCAGCGCCTGTGGGGCAAGACCGTCGTCATCAAATACGGCGGAAACGCGATGAAAAACGACGACCTAACCCATAAAATTCTCGAAGACGTGACGCTGCTCAAATACGTGGGCATCAACCCGATCCTCGTACACGGCGGCGGGCCGGAAATCAACGCCATGCTCTCGCGCGTGGGCGTCCAAAGCGCGTTTCACAACGGCCTGCGCATCACGGACGACGCGACGATGGAAATCGTTCAGATGGTGCTCGCCGGCAAGCTGAACAAGAACATCGCCGCTCAAATCGGCACACTCGGCGGCAAGGCCATCGGCCTTTGCGGCAAGGACGCCGGGCTGATCCGCGTGACCAAGAAGCCGCCGCTTGAGGACGGCGTCGACCTCGGCCACGTGGGCGACATCGTGAGCGTCAACACCCAGCTGCTGCGCGACCTGTGCGAAGGCGAGTATATCCCGGTGATCTCCTCCGTCGGCGTCGATGCCGGCGGCGAGAGCTATAACATCAATGCGGACACCGCTGCCGCCGCCATCGCCACGGCGCTGAGGGCGGAAAAGCTGATCTTCCTCACGGATATTGACGGCGTCTACCTCGATCCGGCGGACCCGTCGACCCTCTTCCCGATTCTGACCGTCGAGCGAGCGCGCGCGCTGATCGCAAACGGCACGATCTCCGGCGGAATGATTCCGAAGGTCACCTCCTGCATCGAGGCCATCGAACAGGGCGTGCGCCGCGTCCACATCCTCAACGGCACGATTCCCCACCCGATCATCCTCGAAATCTTCACCGACCGCGGCATCGGCACGATGTTCGAGCGGGAAAAGCCAGAGACGAAGTGACTTGCGCCGGCTCCGTCCGGCGCCTCCCCCCTGCGGTAAGCTCTCTGCGCAGCCGCAGGCCCTCAAAAGGGCTCAGGGCTCCCTGAAGGGTTCCTTTCACACAGCAAAAGGAGAATGACCATGAAACCCAGAATCTATATCGACGGCAGCGAGGGGACGACCGGCCTTCGCATCTTCGAGCGCTTTTCAGGGCGCGAGGATATCGAGATTCTTCAAATCGATCCGGGCCTGCGCAAGGATATCGCAGAGCGCAAAAAGCTGATCAACGCGTCGGATATCACCTTCCTCTGCCTTCCCGACGCGGCGGCCCGCGAGGCGGTTTCCCTGATCGACAACGACAACACCCGCGTCATCGATGCCTCCACCGCCCACCGCACGGCCCCCGGCTGGGCCTACGGCTTTCCGGAGCTCTCCCCCGCCATGCGGCAGGCCATCGTCACCGGCAAGCGCGTCGCCAACCCCGGCTGCCACGCGACGGGCTTCATCTCCATCGTCCGCCCGCTGGTCGACGCCGGCATCATCCCGGCGGACGCGCTGCTCAGCTGCTTCTCCCTGACCGGTTACAGCGGTGGCGGCAAAAAGATGATCGCGCAATACGAGGGTGAAGAGCGCGAGGCGGGGCTCGATTCCCCGCGCGTCTACGGCCTGACCCAGGGCCACAAGCATCTGCCGGAAATGCAGGCCGTCTGCGGCCTCGCCCATGCGCCGCTGTTTTCGCCCATCGTCGCGGATTACTACGCGGGCATGCTCGTGAGCGTTCCGCTTGCGGGGAGCCAGCTGACCCCGGGAACGACGCTCTCCCGGCTGCACGAGTGCCTTTCCGACGCCTACGCCGGGGCAAGGCTCGTGCGCGTGATGCCCCTGTCCGCACAGGCGGATGTAGGCGGCTTCCTCGCCGCCAACGGCTGCGCCCTCTGGGACGGCCTGGAGCTCTATGTCACCGGCAACGACGAGCGCATGACCGTCCTGGCGCGCTTTGACAACCTCGGCAAGGGCGCGTCCGGCGCCGCCATCCAGTCCATGAACCTGATGCTCGGCTGCGACGAGACCGCCGGGCTGAACGTCTGAGGAGGTGCTTTTGATGACCCTCTCTGAAATCAAGGCGCTCGACAGCGCTCACTTTTTGGGCGTGTTCGGCGAGCGCAGCCCCGTGTGCTTCGTGCGCGGCGAGGGCTGCACGCTCTACGATCAGGACGGCAAGGCCTACACCGACCTGTTCGCCGGCATTGCCGTCAACGCGCTGGGCTATCACCACCCGGCCGTCACCGGCGCGCTCGTCGCGCAGGCGCAGACCGGCGTTTTGCACACCTCCAACCTCTATTATGTCGCCCCGCAGGCGGAGCTGGCGGCTCTTTTGTGCGAGCACACGTTCGCCGACCGCGTCTTCTTCGCCAATTCCGGGGCGGAGGCCAACGAGGGCGCGATGAAGCTCGCCCGCAAGTACTTCTACGCGCAGGGCAGCGGCCGCTATAAGATCGTCTCGGCGGATCATTCCTTCCACGGGCGCACGCTGGCGACCGTCGCCGCAACCGGGCACGATTACTATCAGGCCCCCTATCGCCCGCTGCTGCCCGCGGGGCTCTCGCAGGTGCCCTACAACGATCTGGACGCACTGCGCGCCGCCGTCGACGGCGAAACAGCCGCCATCCTGCTCGAGCCGATGCAGGGCGAGGGCGGCGTCACGCCCGCCGATCCGGCCTATCTGCGCGCCGTCCGCCGGCTTTGCGACGAGGAAGGCATCCTGCTCATCCTCGACGAGGTGCAAACCGGCGTCTGCCGCACGGGCACGCTCTACTGCCACGAGCAGTACGGCGTCACGCCCGACATCATGACCAGCGCAAAGGGGCTGGGCTGCGGCTTCCCCATCGGCGCCGTGCTCGCCAGCGAAAAGGTGGCCTCCGCCATCTCCGTCGGCGATCACGGCTCCACGTTCGGCGGCAATACGCTCGCCTGCGCCGTTTCGCTCTCCGCGATGCGCTACATGATCGAGCACGACTTCGCCTCCGCCGCCCGTGAAAAGGGCGCGTATCTGAAACGCGCCCTGCAGGCCATCCAAAGCGACAAGGTCAAAGAGGTGCGCGGCATGGGGCTGCTGCTGGGCATTCAGCTCCCCTCCGACTTCCCTGCCGGCGCGCTCGCCCGCCGCATGCTCGCCCGCGGCTTCGTCGTGGGCACGGCCTCCGGCAATGTGCTGCGCATCGCGCCGCCGCTGATCATCTCCCGCGAGGAGATGGACGCGTTTGTCAGCGCGCTCGCCGCGGAGCTTTCGTAAGCGCCGCATTCGCCGCAAGAAGCTGCTGCAAGCTTCCCCGCCAAGGGCGATCCGATCAAGCTTCATCAAAAGAGCCCGCAAAACCCCTCGCTCCCGGTGTTTTGCGGGCCAACTATATGCCATATGACGCTCGCTAAGCCAACATCTTGCCATTGCCGCAGGCGAATGCCCGCGATGGTCAACGCCGTCACAGGTCGTCCGCGCTCACGCCGTCGCCATAGCGCTCAAGCGTATAGACGCCGTCCTCGCCGAGCCGGTAATCAAAGCCGTACTCTCCGCTCTTGTCCCCGAGCGTATAGCTGAGCACGACGATGACCCGGCTTTTATCCAGATTGCGCGTCGCCACGGAGGATTCCGTGATCTCGGCCTCCGGAAAGCCCGCCATAAACGTCTGTGTCGCCATGTCGCGCACGATCTGGACATAGCTCCAATCCGTTTCGCCGCTGGCGCTTTGCGGCGTATCCACCTGAGCGGCCTTGATATCCTCGCCGATCTTTCCAAGCGCCTGCTCCAGCGGGCTGCTCGCCTCGCATCCGCTCATCAGCATCAGACACAGCGCCAGCATGAGCGCCACCCGTCCTCTGTTCATGTCCATTCCCCTTTGCCTTGTGAAGATACCTGCATTGTATCACATCTTCGCGGCAAAAGCTACTGCCTTTATGCTCCGGTCTGCGGTTCAGGCTCCTCCTGCGCTCCCTCGCCCGCCTGTACGGGCATATCCAGCGCGCTGCAAATCTTCGCCACCCATTGCTCGTCCCGCCTGTCCCCATAGATCAGGTAGGTCACATAGGTCTCGCTGGTGCCCAGCATGCGCGCAAGATCGCTCTGCTGCATGTCGAGCTCCGCGAGCCGAATGCGGATCGCTCTGCCAAACGGCGTGGGCTTACGTTTTGCGCCCATAGACACCCCCACTTGTGTTTTCTCCAAGAATCTGTTATGATAGAGTTATATGCAAAAAGAAACTCTTCTTTTCGAGCTTTTTCTTGAGTATAACTCTTTTTCAAGATTTTGTCAAGAGATAAACTCTATTTTTAGAGTTCACGGAGGGTACCATGTTCTCTTCTTCCCTCTTTCACAGCCGCCTCAGCGCCGTCTGCCGTTCTCATGCGACGACGATCACCACATTTGCAAGGGATGTGCTCGGCCTGAGCACGTCCGTCCCGACCAACTGGAAAAACGGCACGGTGCCCGGCGCAGACGCCGTCTACAACTCCTGCGCGCATTTTGGCGTGACGGCGGATTATCTGCTCGGCCTGAGCAGCTCGCCCGTGCGGGCCGAGGCAGCCGAACTGACGCAGGAGGAGCTCGACTGCCTCGCCCTCCTGCGCGGCGCAGATCCGGATGCGCGCCAAATTGCCCTTGCCGCCATGCGCGCCGTGCTCGAGGCGAGCGCGCAAAAAAGCGCGCGGAAACCCGGCGCGCTTTAGCCGCGTCATTTGGTTAATTCAATTAACCAAATGACGTCGTTCGCCCCCTTGGGGGCGATCCATGTTCCGCGCAGGCCAGCGTGCTCTTGCCCGTCGCGGGCATGCCCGAAACCAGAATACAGAACACCTGCGCGCCTCCTCTCACGTCCACGCGACCTGAAGCGCCGCGAGCCCCGCCTCGATTCCGCTCTCATCCATGCCCGCAAAGCCGAGCAAAACCACGCGCTCCGCATCCCCGCCGGGCTGCATGACCCCATAATCGCTCAGCCTTGTCAGGCGAACGCCCGCGCGGGCCGCGAGCGGAACGAGCTCCCGCGCGGGAACGCTACCCCCGACGGTGAGCAGCGCGTGCAGCCCCGTGCCGCAGGGGGCGATCTCGCCCAGCCCGAGGGCGCGCGCCGTCCGGCTCAGATGCGCAAGCCGCGCCTTGTAGACCACGCGCATGCGCGCGACATGACGCTCCAGATAGCCGCCCGCGATGAACTTGCGCAGCGTCTCCTGCTCAAACCCCGGCACGCTGCATGCGCTGTGCATCGCGCGGTATCGCTCGGCGAGCAGCGGCGGCAGCACCATGAAGCTCAGGCGCAGGCCGGGCGCGAGCATCCGGGAAAACGTGTTCATGTAGACGACCTGCCCCGTCTCATCCATCGCGCGCAGCGCGGGCAATCCCGCGCCGGAAAAGCGAAACTCGCTGTCGTAATCGTCCTCCAGAATGGTGGAGCCAGTCTCCCTCGCCCAGCGCAGCAGCGCCTCGCGCTGGGCCGCGCCCATCTCCACGCCCGTGGGGAACTGATGCGAAGGGGTGACATAGGCCGCGCCCGCCCCGCTCAGATACAGCGCGCGCACGTCGATGGCCCCGTCGCAAAGCGGCGTCGGGGCGATGCGCGCCCCGCTGGCCACCAGGATCCGGCGCACGCGCGCGTAGCCCGGATCCTCGATGGCGAACAGCCTCTCCCGCCCGATCAGCGAAACCAGCGCGGTGACAAGCGTCTCCGTGCCCGCGCCGAGCACGACGCAATCGGGCGAGACGTCGATCCCGCGCATCCTGCGCATCATCCCGGCAATCTCCCGCCGCAGCGCAGGCGATCCCTGCGGATCTCCGGAGAGTAGAAGCGCCGTGCTCTGCTCGCTGAGCACCTCGCGCATGAGCCGCGCCCATGTCGCGTAGGGAAAATGCTCCGCATCCGCCGCGCCCGTGGAGAAATCCCAGCGGATGGGGACGGGCTCATCGCCGGCTATGGTCCCCGGGCCGCTCAGGCCTTCGCAGACGTACATGCCGCTTCTCGGCCTGCTCTCGCAGAATCCCTCGCTGACCAGCCTGCCGTAGGCCGCCTCGACGGTCGCCGTGCTGACCGAAAGATGCGCGGCGAGCTGTCGCTTGGAGGGCATGCGCGTGCCGGGCGCCATAGCGCCGCTCTCGATTTCCCCTCGCAGGGCTGCGTACAGCTGCTCGCAGAGCGTCGTTTGGCTCTGCGGGTCGAGCACACAGGTGAACATCGTCATTCCTCCTCGGCGCCTTGGGCGCTCTCATCCTGCACCTGGCAGTGCGCCCACTCGCCAACGCGATCCCACGCGACATAGAACCCCGCCCCGTGGCTGCAAAAGACGCTGCCGGGCGGGTTTTGCTCGTCGGCGAGCGGCGCATAGCCGATCTCCTCTACGATCTTCTCCTGCTCGCGGCAGGGCGCGTAGCGCTCAAAGCGCGAGGCGAGCCGCCCGTGCCCGCGCGTCGCGGCGGCAAAGCGCGTGGGATAATCCCAAAACGCGGCGGCGGTACAGACCCCGCCCAGCGCCGCCTCCCCTTCGCCGATCTGCGGGGCGTCCAGCTGCGCGCCCATGCGGATGAGCTCGCCCGTCACGCGGGGCAAAGCCTCCCGGGGCATGGCGAGCGAAAAGCGGACATAGGGCTCGAGCAGCACGTTTTGCGCGCGCATGAGCGCGTTGCGGATGGCGCGGTACGTCGCCTCCCGGAAATCGCCGCCTTCCGTGTGCTTGAGATGCGCCCGTCCCGCCAGCAGCGTCACCCGCACGTCGGTCAGCGGGCTTCCGGTCAGCACGCCGGGGTGTTCCCGCTCCAGCACATGCGTGCGAATCAGCCGCCGCCAGTTCAGCTCCAGCGTGTTGGGCGCGCAGGCGCTCGCAAACGTCACGTCGCTGCCCGGCTCCGCGGGCTCCACGCGCAGCCACACCTCGGCATAGTGGCGAAGGGGCTCATAGTGGCCGATGCCCACGGCGGGCCCCGCCACCGTCTCGCGATAGAGCACGCGCGGCGGCAAAAAGCGCACGCGATCCCCAAAGCGCTCGGAAAGCAGCTCGCCGAGCACCTCGATCTGCACCGCACCCATGATGCCGACGGACAGCCGCCCCTCCTGCGCGCGCACGTGCAGCAGCGGGTCCTCCTCCTCCAGCTCGCGCAGATGAGCAAGCAGCGTGTGTACCGTCAGCGGCGGCAGGGGCTCCACGTCGACGCTCATGACGGGCGTCAGCTCCGGCGCGCTCATGCCCATGCCCTCGCCGATCACCTCGCCCGGCCTTACCGCAAGGCCCGCGGCAACCGCCGTCTGCCCCGCATGGGCACCGCTCACCGGCATGAGCTGCCCGCCCTGCGCTACATAGAGCGCGCTGACCTTCTGCTCGCCCGAAAGCGTCATGACGCTCTCCCGCGCACTCAGCCTGCCCTGCGTGATTTTGAGATACGCCACACGCACGCCGTCCGCGCGGCGGACGCGGTAGACCCGCGCGCTGAAGGGCCTCTCCCTGCGCGATGCGTAATCCGTCCGGCAGAGCGAGGCGACGGCGCGCAGGAGCGCGTCCACGCCGCGGTCCAGCAGCGCGCTGCCGGAGAGCACGGGGAACAGCGCGCGCGTGGCAAACGCGCGCCGCGCCGCGCAGAGATAGTCCCCGCGAGCGGCCCTTCCGTCGAAGTGGCGCTCAAGCAGCTCCTCGTCCCGCGCGGCCAGTTCCTCGCGCAGCTCGTCCGTCCCCCGCTCCATCCACACGCAGTCGTCAGACAAAAGGCGCTTCATCTGCTCCATCACACGCGCCGCGTCCGCGCCCTCGCGATCCGTCTTGTTCAGAAAGATGAGCGTCGGAATCTTCCTTTCCGCCAGCATCCGGAACAGCGTGATCGTGTGGCTCTGAACGCCTTCCGCGCAGGAGACGACCAGCAGCGCCGCGTCGAGCACGCCGAGAGCCCGCTCCGTCTCGCCGGAAAAATCGACATGGCCCGGCGTGTCCATCAGCGTCACGCAAACAGCCTCCCCGTCCTCGTCCCTGAGGTCAAAGGAGGCCTGTTCACAGAAGATGGTGATGCCGCGCCTGCGCTCCAGCTCGTTTAAATCCATAAAGGCGTCGCCGTGGTCGACGCGCCCGCAGCGCCTGAGCACGCCCGAGCGCAACAGCATTTGTTCGCAAAGCGTCGTCTTCCCCGCGTCGACATGGGCCGCCACACCAAGGGTGATCTCCATTGCTTTACCTCATGATTCCTGCCCGCCCGCGGCGGGCCCGTCGATGCGCTCTTCTGCCTCCCCGGCCTGAACCGGCTCTAAAGCGCCGTCCTGCGCCGCCTGTTCGCCCTTTGGCGCGTCCTCCGCCCGAATGCGCTCGAACACGCCGTCGACGATGCGCTTTTGCTTTCTGGTCAAATGCCGTCCGTCCAAATAGGCGCGCGCCAGCTCGGGCCGCCTGCGCAGCGTGATATAGAGCGACTGCTCCAGCTGCCAATCCTTGACGTGCGCGTGGTTGCCGTTGAGCAGCGGCTCCGGCACGGTGAGCCCCTCGAACTCGCGCGGGCGGGTATACTGCGGATATTCCAGCAGCCCCGAGGAAAAGCTCTCGGTCTGCGCGCTCTGCTCGCTGCCCAGCACGCCCGGAATGAGCCGCGCCACGCAGTCCGCCAGCACCATCGCCCCCAGCTCGCCGCCGGTGAGCACATAGTCGCCGATGGAGATCTCCTCGTCGATGCACAGATCCCGCGCGCGCTGGTCGACGCCCTCATAGTGGCCGCAGAGCAGAATCAGCTCCTTTTCCTTGGCAAGCTCCTCCGCCTTGCGCTGCGTCAGCGTCTGCCCTCGCGGGGAAAGGTAGATGCGCCTTCCCTCGAAGCGCTCGCCCTGCACGTCGCGAACGGCGTCGACAATGGGCTGGGCCAGCATGACCATGCCCGCGCCGCCGCCGTAGGGGGCGTCGTCCGTGTTGTGGTGCTTGTTCTTGGCATAGGGCCTGATATCGACCTCGCGAATCTCGAGGAGGCCGGCCTTCTGCGCGCGCCCCAATATGCTCTCGTGCAGCGGCGCAAACATCTCCGGAAAGATCGTCAGGATGGTGATTTTCATGGTTCCTCCGGCGGGAGCAGCGTCATGCGCTGGCGTTCGAGCTCCTCGAGCACGGCGTACATCTTCTCCTCCTGCGTGCCGACCTCAAGGATTTCGATCTCGCGCAGCGTGACGGTCTCCTCCTCGGCTTCGCGCCCGAAAAAGTCGAGCAGCCTGAGCTTGACGCGCAGTCCGTTGGCCTCCAGCACGCGGCCCGTGATCATCTCCTCGCCCATGATCACGCTGACAATCTCCCGCTTGTCGCGGCAGGCGAGCAGCACGCTGAGCAGCAGATCGGTATCCTCGGCCGGCGCCTCGGTGAAAAAGCACCGGTGATGCTCGCGATGATAGGCCATGAGCATCGCCAAACGCTGCTCATATTCCTCGCCGGAGAGCACCTGAATCACGTCTGCGTTGCGGCGCACGCGCCAGCCGTCCACCTGCCCCCACGGCGTGAGATCGCACATGAGCACATGCTGCCCGTCCACCGCCTCCACAAACCCGGCGGAAAACCCCTCCGGGTCATCGGGGTCGGTGTAGACGGAGGCAAGCGCCCCCTGAGCCGCCAAGATCCTGAGCAGATAGACCATATATCCGTTGTTCATCGCTTAATATCTCCTTTTGGGCAGATAAAACCGCCTGTTCCCCCAGATATCGACGATCATCACGCACGGCTCGCCCACGCAGACCGGCATCTCGAGCATCGGGGCAAGCCGGGGGCTCGAGGGCGTCCTCGCGCTGGAGGCGCAGCCGCGGAAGACGTCGCCCTGCACAAAGCCGGCCGCCCACGCGTCGACCGCGTCCAGCCCCGCGATGCCCGCCTCGCGCGCCGCCTCGCTCTCAAAGCTGATCAGCCTCACCGTATACGAGCTGATCGCCGGAAAGACCTCGGCCTCCACCCTGCAATCGTCCTTGCCGCAGGGCGCCTCCACATCGCAGGCGACCGCCTTGTCCACCAAATTTTCGCAGAGCAGCCGCTTGCGCGCCACGGCGATGGCCAGCGGGCTTTGATCCACACAGAGAAACCGCCTGCCCAGCCGGCCTGCGGCGACGGCCGTCGTCCCGCTGCCGCTGAACAGGTCGCAGACGAGGTCGTCCTCCTGCGTGGAGCAGCGGATGATGCGCTCCAGCAGCCGGACCGGCTTTTGCGTCTCGTAGCCTGTGCGCTGAGGATCCTTCTGCTGCAGATGGCTGATGTCATCCCATACGTCGCCCGGATAGGCGGGCTCGTCGTCGTAATAGCGGTATTCGCGCCCGGCGGAGACGATGGAGCGATAGCTGCGCCCGTCCTCGTCCACGCCGCGGCGCATGTGGTTGCTGCGCGCCTCTCCGCGCGAAATGGGCACGGCCTTCAGGTTGAAATAATACGAGCGCGACTTGGCGTAAAAGAGAATCACGTCGTGCTTGCGGGGGAAATACGTGCGCGCGCGCCCGCCGGACTGGTAGCTCCAGATGATCTCGTTGAGGAAGTTGTTCTCCCCGAACACCTCGTCCATCAGGAGCCGCATATGCGCGTGCATCCTCGAATCGATGTGCAGAAAGATCGTGCCCTCCTTCTTCATGAGGGCGCGCGCAAGCTCCAGCGTCTTGCGCATCATGGCCAGATAGGCCTCGCGGCTCTCCCATCGGTCGTCGTAAGCCACGAGCTGAAGGGAGGGCGAGCCCGTCCTGTAGCCCGCCTCGCCCACGCGCGCCTTCATGTCAAACCGCTTGCCCGTGCCAAACGGCGGGTCGAGATAGACCATCTGAACGCTGCCGCCAAAGCGCGCAGCCAGCTCCCCGGCACAGTCCGGCAGCACGCCCTGTATGAGCGTGCCCCTGCTCTCCCTGCTCAAATGGCGCTCTGCGGCGCAGCGAATATATGTCGCAGCCATCTTTGCCCCTCCGTCTTCTTTGATGTGTGCAGCCGCGCGTCTTCGTGAAACCCCATGCGCGCCTCTTTCGTCCCCGATCGATGTCGATACATCTCCTGATTGTATATTATACTGTTTTTTGCGCGCATTGACAAGAGCGTGATCCCCTGATATCATGAGGCTATGACCCCTGTGCCGACGCCATG
>JAUNPI010000234.1 GCA_030536875.1 Clostridia bacterium | reverse complement strand
ATTCTTTCATTCTTTCAGTCTTCCATGCGCTTTGCCCTCCTCCTCACCGGCTGACCACGTTCTGCGGCCGCCCGGCGAGGAAGGCGCGCACGTTCTCCACCGCCACACGCACAAGGCGCTCCCTCGTCTGCTTCGGCGCCCATGCGATGTGCGGCGTCAGCACCGTGTTCGGCGCAAGCAGCAAAGGGTCGTCCGCGCGCGGCGGCTCCTGTTCCAGCACATCCGCCATGTAGCGGCCGATGTGTCCCGAGGCGAGCGCGTCGGCCACCGCCCGCGCGTCCACCAGCTGCCCGCGCGCCGTGTTGATGATGCGCACGCCGGGCTTCATTTGGGCGATGGCCTCCTGTCCGATCATGGCGCGCGTCGCCTCGGTCAGCGGGCAATGCAGCGAGATCACGTCGCTTTGCGCAAACAGCTCGCCAAGCGGGCAAAACCGCATGCCGTCGGGCGCCTTCGCGGGCGGGTGCGGCGTGCTCACCGCCACGCGCATGTCCATCCCCAGCGCCGCGCGCGCCATCGCCTGGCCGATATGCCCATAGCCGACAATGCCCAGCGTCTTGCCCGCGATTTCCTCCGTCGATTCCGCAAAGAAGCAAAAATCCGGGCTGTCCGCCCAATCGCCCCGCTTGACCCGCTCATCGTAGGCCGCAACGCGGCTCATGTCGTGCAAAAGCAGCGCCATCGCGTGCTGAACCACGGCGTGGGTGGAATAGGCCGGGACATTGGTCACGACGATGCCCCGCGCCTTTGCCGCCTCGATATCCACGACGTTGTAGCCCGTGGCCAGCACGCCGACATAGCGAAGCTGCGGGCAGGCATCCATCACCTCGCGCTTGATGGGAACCTTGTTGGTGAGAACCACCTGCGCGCCGCCGATGCGCCCTGCGGCCTCCTCCGGGGCCGTCCTGTCGTAAACCGTCGTATGTCCCATCGACATATAGCAGGCATACGACCCGTCCTCCGGGCTGGTCGTATAGCCGTCGAGCACCACTTTTTCGACAGACGTCATCTGTGCATTCCTCCTCGTACGCCCCAAAGGTCTCTTTTTCCGGGGCCGCGCCTTTTTCTCATTATACGCCAGCGCTGCCAGTCTTTCAATCCCCCGCCGTCATTGACTTTTTGAGGTGAACCTGTTATACTGACACTATCACATCTTTGCCGCCATTTCTCTTCTGAACGGAGGTCTTTCCAAAATATGAAGCGCAATCTCATGATTCTTTACCTGCTCGCGGCGCTGGCCGTCTTTGTCCCGTCGCTGGCCGAATCCGGCGCCGAGGCGGAGGGCGTCGTCTTCTCCCTGCAGTCGGCGGATACCCTGCCTTCGGCAACGCCCGAGGCGACGCCTTCGCCGACGCCCGCCCCGGTGACCGCCGGCGAATCGATCGTCGATTTCAGCGCCGTTCTGCCGGACAATCCCGCCGCCACGCCCATCGCCGTCGACCCGATCGACAAGCCGACGCCCACCCCGCAGCCCACGCCGAATTACATTTACGAGACCTATACGAGCTCTTCGATGGGCATCTCCTTCTCCATTCCCTACACGTGGCTGCTCAACCCGAATACCAACCAGGAGACGACGCTCCAGTTCGTGGAGCCCAAGAGCGAGATGCGCGAGCCCGACGGCTACCAGACCCGCATCACCATCGAAAAGGTCAACATGGGCCTGGACCAGACCGCTGCCGACGCGCTGGCCAACCTCGAGTCGACCCTCAAAGAGCTGGAGCTGCGCTTCACCACGTTTACGGCCAACGAGACGGCGGCCCGCTCGATCGGCGACGCCAGCGGCCACTATTGCTACTACCGCGCCGATTATAACGACGGCACGAAAACCTACTCCATGCGCGGGCGCATCATCGTCGTGGCCAAGGGCAAGGCGCTCTATCAGGTGCGCATCACCACGCCGAGCGCATGGTATTCCTACTATGAAAACGTGTTCCGCAAGCTCTGCGCGACGCTCACATTCGAATAACCGCCGTCCATCAAGGCGATGGAGCCCAAAAGGGCTGCGCGCTCGGGGAAAGCCCCCGGCACGCAGCCCTTTTCCATATCTCTCTATATCTCTCTAAATTTCTTCTTTAAGCCTTTTCTTTAAGC
>JAUNPI010000233.1 GCA_030536875.1 Clostridia bacterium | reverse complement strand
GCTTATATAGGTTCTGTTTTCTCTTCATCAAGTGGCAAACTCGGGTTATAGCACAGTTTGAGAAAAATACAAGAACATTTGTTCCCGTTTTTCTGTGTAAATCCTTCTGTTCCGCCGGCGGCATGCCGGTCAGACATCCTGCCCCTTTTCCGCATTCGGGCAATAGGTCAGATACGCCAGAACGAGCGTGGACATGTCGGGCATGGACAGGCAAAGAACCGGCGGGGCCCCCCGCTTTCCAAGCGCATCCAGCTTTTGCGAGAGCAGGAACAGGCCGCTGGCCTGCGCCATGCGCCGCACAAAGCCGAAACGCACGTCGTTCCACGTCAGATAGAGCCCGCCCCCGGCGCTGACGCCCTCCTCGCTGATGCGCGGGCATGTGAATACGGCGATCATCGTCCGGCGTGCGAGCAGCGCGCCGGCAAAGGCAAAGGCGAACGCGCCGGCCGTCAGCCCGAGAGAGGGCAGAAACGACGTCTTTTCCGCGGCACGCATGAGCATCAGCGCGCCGGTCGCAAACGCCACCCCGGATACGGGCAGCAGCGCCAGCAGATAGAGGGCCGCCTGATGCCACAGCGGGCGCAGGCGCTTTTTTTTCTTGGGAAAGCGGACGGGTGAGAGATCCACCTCATAGGGGCAATGGGTCTGAACCGCGGAAACGAGCTTCTTGCTCAGCGGAACGACAAAGCCCCACGGCCCGCACGCAGGCGCATGATGAAGCATCGTCAAAAAGTCCGCCCGCGCGCTGTAGAGGCCGTAGAGATACATCCGCTTGCTGTTGCAGCAGAGCATGCCCACGGACGCCAGCTCCTCCCACGAGGCGCTGCGCACACGCAAGAGAAAGCCCACGCCCACGCCCCGCTCATCCACCAGAAAACGGCAGGACATCAGCGCCAGGCACAGGCCCAGCAGAGCCAGCGTCGCATACAGCAAAACGCGCGCCCAGCCCGAATACCCCGCGCCCACGCAGAAATCGCGGCACAGCGCGCAGGATAGCGCGCACACGCCCGTCAGCGCGCACAGCCGGGGATAGCGCAAAACGCGAACCATCCGGCGTCCCCCTTTCCCTTTTCATCATGCGGGTTTGCGGCCGCTCCCCTTGATACTAATTCGCAATTAAAATGCTTAACAGAGCGCATCAGATTTTTTGCTCTGACGAAGCCAAGTGAAGTGAGGCGTACTGGATGTACGTTGAACGGAACGAGGCAAAGTCAGAGTGGAAAAGATGGTGCGCGGATTAAGCCATTTTAATCAGAATTAGTATGAGACAAAAGAGGAGGCTCCAGCCCTGAAGCCTCCTCAAACAGCTGTCGGTAATGCCTCCGTCAGCACGCCGGTTTGTCACGGATTGGCGGGCGGCAGCGTGGCGTCTACCACGGGGCCCTCCTCCGGCGCGGGCGTGTTCTCCGGCTCGGCGGTCGCCTCTGCGAAGCCGTATCCCTGCTGCGCGGCGGGCAGCTCGTCGAGCAACTGGATTTCCGGCTCCTCATTCTGCTGCGCTTCCGCGGCGGCCTTGGCCGCAGCCTCTGCCGCGGCTTCCGCCTCGGCGGCCGCCCTCGCCGCGGCCTCCGCCTCCTCGCGCATGCGCTGCGCCTGGAGCACGGCCGCCGCCGTCACCGGCTGGCGCCCCGACTCGACCACGCCCAGCGCCGTTTGCAGCACGGCGTACGGGCAATCGCTGGTCAGCACGGTGTCGCGATACGGGCTCGAGGACGTGTGACGCCCGTAGCGCATCTCCACATGCGTGTAGCTTGATCCGCTGTTCTTGTCGCCCTCCACGGCGATCTTGTCTCCGGCCTCCACGACGTCGCCGCGGCGCACGCTGATCTTTTCGCAGTGCAGATAGAGCAGCGTGATATCATACTCGGCGCTGTAGATGCCCACGGTGCCGTTGCTGTCCCCCGCGCGGGTGACCTCCCCGCCGAGGATGGCATGCAGCGCGGCGCCCGGCTCGTTCACAAAGTCGATGCCCTCGTGAATGCCGGAAAAACCGATTCGGCCGGCCTTATCCTTTATACGCTCGCAATACTGGCCATAGAACATCGCCGTTTCGCCGATGTCGCCGCCATAGAGGCGCTCGCGCATGGCGTCCGTGATGTCCAGAACGATCGGCGCGACGGCCAGCGTTCCCGA
>JAUNPI010000063.1:592-14849 GCA_030536875.1 Clostridia bacterium | reverse complement strand
AAGCGACCCATTGGCGAACTGATTTTAACCATTTGCGAACAAAAGAACACAGCCGCCTGTTTTTATGTTATGATAGACATACATAAACTGTCCATCAAGAAAGCGTGAGGTGAAGATGGTGAGAATTGCAATCTGTGAAGATAATCCGGATCATGCCGACATCCTCAAAAAGATGATCCATCGCTGGGCATCTGTGGAGGAAAAACAGGTCGAGGTTCATTGCTATCGATCGGCGGAAGAGTTTTTATTTTATTGGCCGGGTAAGACGAATTACAGCCTTGCTTTCTTAGATATCCAAATGGCAAGTATATCAGGACTACAGTTAGCACAAACAATTCGTCGTCAGAATAAGACGATTCTGTTAGTGTTTACAACAGGACTCAAAAATTATATTCTCAAAGGGTATGAAGTCAAAGCCTATCGCTTTCTCCTGAAGCCTCTGAAAGAGAAAGAGGTTTTTGCCACACTTCATGACGCAGCAGATGAAATCGCACTGCTCCATTCAGAGGCCGTTGTTCTCCCTACTGAGAATGGTTTGAAGCGCGTGTATAAGAAGGATATTTACTACGTGGAAATCGATGATCACTATCTGGTTATACACACCATTCAAGAAAACATTCGCTATAAAATGAGGCTCAAGGACATAGAATGCCATTTCCCAGAACCTCAATTTTGCAAATGTCATCGCTCTTACATCGTCAATCTCTATCATACAGGTCGACTGACCCGAGATAAAGTGGAAATCGACAATGGCGATGTTCTGCCAGTTAGCCGCGCGCGATGGACGGCGTTTAATGAGTGCTTTATCGGTTACTATATGTACGGGAAGAAAGATGAGCATGCAGACTTCTGATTCCTGCGTGTTATCCGGCTTAGCCGGTAAACCATGCCATCGTCCTTCTTCAATTCGGTTTACAGCCAAAAAAGGCCCTATGCCTATCTTGTTCATCAGAACGGATCAGGCATAGGGCAAATATGATTTGACATGATAAACGAACATCGGAGATTTCCGCACGTCACTGCGCGCCCGTAAACCCATGCTCCATCGTGATCACACAGCGGTAGCCCGGGTATTCGGCGGCAACCGCATCGCAGATGCGCGCGCGAACCTCCCACGGGTTGAGCGCCATGCCATAGGGCGTGACGCAGTCGAAGACGAGGCTGCTTTGCGTCGTTCCCGGCACGATGCGGAAATCGTGAACCGTGATCTCCGGGTGAATGCGCTTGGCCGCCTCTGCGACAAACGCGCGCATGACCGGCACGCGCGGGTCGTCCGTGGCCACCGGATCATAATGCACGACCAGATGAAGCTTCTCGTCCCGCAAAAAATCGCGCTCAATGCTGTCGATCACGTCATGGCTGACGATCGGGTTTTCCTGCGCGGACATCTCGACATGGACGCTGGCAAATTGGCGTCCCGGGCCGTAGTCGTGAACCATCAGGTCGTGCGTCCCCAGCACGCCGGGATAGGACATGATCTTCCTGCGGATCGCCTCCACCTGCTCGCGAGAGGGCACGCTGCCTAGCATCGGGTCGATGGTCTCCCTGACGAGCGAAAAGCCGCTGATCAGAATAAACGCGGCAACCGCGAGGCCGACAAATCCGTCGATCATCAGGCCCGTCATCTGCGCGACAAGGGTCGCCAGCAGCACGGCGGATGTGGAGATCACGTCGTTTCGGCTGTCGTCGGCCGTTGCCTCCAGCGTTTTGGAGCCGATTTTCCTGCCGATGCGCCGGTTAAACGACGCCATCCAGAGCTTGACGGCGATGGAGGCGGCGAGCACAATCACGGTGACGGCGTTCGCGCTGATCGGTTCCGGCGAGACGATCTTCTGAACGCTGCTCTTGAGCAGCTCCAAGCCGATGACCAGAATCATCACCGCGACCATGAGGCCGGAGAGATACTCATAGCGCCCGTGCCCATAGGGATGCTCCTCGTCGGCCGGCTTGTCGGCGAGCTTAAAGCCGATTAGGCTGATGACGCTCGAGGAGGCGTCCGACAGGTTGTTGACGGCGTCTGCCGTGATGGCCACCGAGCCGCTGAGCGCGCCGACGGCAAGCTTCCCCACGCACAAGAGCGCGTTGCAGCCGATTCCCACGAGACTGGCCGCCTTCCCGTACGCGCCGCGCACGCGCTCGTCCTTCACGTTTTCATGGTTTGGAATCCGGCTTTCGATCCATTTGACTATCATACGCGAACTCAGCTCTTCCCTCAAAATGTTAGCCCGGGCAATCTCGCCCGAATGCAAAAAGAGGCCTGCGCTTGCAGACATCTCTATCTTATGTTCATTCGCGTTCATCCGTCAAAACCCTTCCCGCCATCCGAAATTCTTTTTGTCCCTCCCCCTGTATTTGCCAACACTTTCCAGTTTGCCTTCGCCTTGGCCGGGCATTATAATGAGCGCAGGAGCTGCGGCGACGGAGCCGCAGACCGGATCTGCCAATCGCAGGGCTATGCCGCTTTCCGCCGCTCGGATTCGCATCGTCATGATCGCGCATCCGCCCGGAAGAAAGGAGAGCATCCGGGCGTGATGCGCGGGCGCGCAACACCTCCTCACATAGAGGGAGGGACACGAGGCTTCGGCCCGGGTCCCTCCTTTTTGTCGTCTCGTTTTGCCGTCTGGTCTTGCCGTCCGGTTTTCTCATCGGCCTCCGTCCGCCGGCGTCATTCCTTCAACGCATCGCTTAGCTCAAATCGGCGTGGTTTACGGCGCTTTTTCGGCGGATATGCCGGTTTGCTGTGCGGCAAATCATTCTCTCGCGCATAATTGATGAATGTTTTTCATCTCCCGCGTGAAAAACATTGACAAATACGCGAAACGGTGTAAAATGGAGGGCGTGCATCACTCGTCAAGCCCTCCAAGGGCGGACGGCAAAAACGGAGGAAAAGAAAATGAAGAAACTTGCGATTGTTCTGGCGCTGGCCCTTGCGCTGTGCCTGAGCGCCTCTGCCGTGGCGGAGACCACCTTCCAGCTGGGCACCACCGTCAACGAGCAGGACTCCTTCCAGGTCGCGGCGGAGAAGTTCGCCGAGCTCGTCGCCGAGCGCACCGGCGGCGAATACAAGATCGAGATCTACCCCAACGGCACGCTCGGCGACGAGAGCACCATGCTCGACAGCATGACGATGGGCATGCTCGACATGGGCATCATCACCAGCGGCCCGTTTGTCAACTTCTCCCAGATGATGGGCGTGCTCGATATGCCCTACCTCTTTGCCAACAACGAGGAAGCTTATGCCGTTCTCGACGGTGAGATCGGCCGCGAGCTGCTCGACACGCTGGAGGATGCGGGCCTCAAGGGTCTGGCCTACGCCGAGCGCGGCTTCCGCAACGTGACCAACTCCGTCCGCCCGGTGACGACCGCCGCCGACCTTTCCGGCCTCAAGCTGCGCGTCATGGAGAACGAGGTCTACACCGCCACGTTCAAGGCGCTGGGCGTCAACGCCGTGCCGATGGCTTGGGCCGAGGCGCTGACCGCCATGCAGCAGGGAACCATCGAGGGCGAGGAAAACCCGATCAACGTCATCTACTCCTACGGCCTGTGGGACTATGGCCAGAAGTACGTGACGCTGGATCGCCACAGCTATTCCACCGCGATCATCACCATGAGCCTGGACGTGTTCAACACGCTGGACGAGGCCACCCAGCAGATCTTTATGGACGCCGCTCAGGAGGCCGCCGAGTATGAGCGCGCCTGGGTCGCCGAGCAGGAGGCCAGCCAGCTGGAGACGATCCTCTCCCACGGCGTCGAAGTGGTGACCGATCCGGACATGGATTCCTTCCGCGCCGCCGTGCAGCCGGTGTACGACGCCTATCCGCAGTACGCCGACTACATCGCCCGCATTCAGGCTCAGCTCGCCCAGTAATTCGGAACGATCGAGCGGCGCTCCCGTCGTGGAGCGCCGCCTCTTTGTCAGGGAGGAACGTCCATGTTGCTTAAGAAGATACTCTCCCCCGTCAGCGACGCGCTGGACAAGGCCTGCGGCGTGCTGATCGTGATCATGTTGGGGGCAATGGTGCTCATCACAACGGCGCAGATCATCTGCCGCACGTGGTTCACATCGCTGGCTTGGTCCGACGAGGTGACCCGCTATCTGCTGATCTGGTCGACGTTTCTGGGCGCGGGCTGCGTCTACCGCCACAGCGGCCACATTTCCGTGACGCTCGTTCAGGAGATGCTGCCCAAGCCTGTGGAAAAGGCGCTGCGCGTCGCCGTGCATGTGATCTGCATGCTGCTGTTCGCCGTGCTGCTTTACTACAGCGTCAAATACTGCGGCAAGCTGAACAAGACCGCGACGGCCCTGCCGATCAAGATGAAGTACGTCTACCTGTGCATCCCCATCAGCATGGCCATCATGGCCGTCCACGCGCTGACGATGGCGCTTGAGGAGCTCACCGGAACCGGCGAAAAGGAGGTCAAGGCGTAATGGCATTCATTCTCTTTGGCGTGTTTATCCTGCTGCTGATCATCGGCGTGCCGGTCGCGTTCTCGATCTGCTCCGCCGCTGCGGTCACCATGTTCGCAGGCTTCGGCGACGCGAAGATGATGATCGTCGTGCAGCGCATGTTCGCCAGCTGCGATTCGTTCTCGCTGATCGCCGTCCCGTTCTTCATCTTCGCGGGCGATCTGCTGGCCAAGGGCAAGATCTCCAAGGTGCTCGTCGAGTTCTGCGAATCCCTGCTGGGCATGATCAAGGGCGGCCTGTCGGTCGTCTCCGTGCTGGCGGGCATGTTCTTCGCGGCGATCTCCGGCTCCGGCGCGGCGACCACCGCCGCCGTCGGCGCCACGCTCGTCCCCGAGCTCAAGAAGCGCGGCTACCGCGAGGATTCCGCCGCCGCGCTCGTCGCCGCCGCAGGAACGATCGGCGTCGTCATTCCGCCGTCCGTCCCGATGGTGCTCTACGCCGTCATCGCGGAGGAGAGCGTCAACCGCCTATTTCAGGCGGGCTTTCTGCCCGGCTTCATCATGGGCGGCATGCTGATCGTCATCGCGCTGGTGCAGGCCTATCGCAACAACTACCCCAAGGGCAAGGCCTTCTCGCTCAAAAACGTCGCCAAGACCTTCGTGAAGGCCATTCCCGGTATCCTGATGCCCTGCATCATCCTGGGCGGCATCTTTTCCGGCTACTTCACGCCGTCCGAGGCGGCGGCGGTCGCCGTGGTCTATGCGCTGCTGGTCTCCGCCTTCGTCTATCGCGATCTGACGCCCAAGAATCTCTACCAAATCATGCTCGGCTCGGCCAAAACCAGCGCCGTCATCATGATCATCATCGGCTGCAGCGGCCCGTTTGGCTGGGCGCTGGCCAACTGGAAGATTCCGGAGACCATCTCCGCCGCCGTGCTGAGCGTCTCCCAGAACAAGTACGTCATCCTGCTGCTCATCTCGGTGATCATCCTGATCGCGGGCGTGTTCATGGAGACCTCCTCGGCGATCATCCTGCTCACGCCGGTCTTCCTGCCGCTGATTCGCGCGCTGGGCATCTCCACGCTGCACTTCGGCATCCTCTTCGTCGTGGGCATCGCCATCGGCATGATTACGCCGCCGGTCGCCATCAACCTGTTCGTGGCCTCCGGCATCACCAATCTGCCGCTGACGCGGATCTCCAAGGCGGTTGTCCCCTACCTCATCGGGCTGATCGTCGTGTTCCTGTTCATCGTCTATGGTCCGCTGTTCATTCCCGGATTCATCGCCTAAACCTTCTGCTTGAAACCGCCGCGCCCTGCGGCGGTTTTTTACATCGATCTAACCTCTTTTTAACTTCTTTGCCAAACTTCTTCAGACGCCCTTAACTTTTCCGCAAAACGTGCTATAATGAAAGCATTCACTATACACATTAGCAAAAGGAGTTTCCCATGTTTAGAACTCACGCGCATCGCACGATGGACATGACCGAGGGGCGGCTGTTTTTCAAGGTCCTCTTCTTCGCCCTGCCGATCATGCTCTCGGGCATCCTCCAGCTCGTCTTCAACGCAGCGGATACCATCGTCGTCGGCCGTTTCGCGGGCAACGAAGCGCTGGCAGCGGTCGGCTCGGTCGGCTCGCTCAACAACATGATCATCAGCCTGTTTATCGGCCTGTCGGTCGGCGTCAACGTGCTCGTCGCGCGCTTCACTGGTTCAAAGGAGAGCGAAAACGTTTCCGAAACGGTTCACACCGCCGTGCTGCTCTCGCTGATCGGCGGCGTGGCGCTCGCGGTGATCGGCTTTGCGCTCGCCCATCCGCTGCTCGTGCTCATGGGCTCGCCGGAGGATGTCATCGACCTGGCCGTGCTCTACGTGCGCATCGTCTTCCTCGGCATGCCGGTGCAGATGCTCTATAACTTCTGTTCCGCCGTGCTCCGCGCCGTGGGCGACACCAAGCGCCCGCTCTACTTTTTGACCGTGGCGGGCGTCATCAACGCCGTGCTCAACCTGGTCTTCGTCATCGCGTTTCATATGAGCGTGGCGGGCGTCGCGCTGGCGACGATCATCTCGCAGGCCGTCTCCGCCGTGCTCGTCGTCCACTCGCTGATGCTTATGGACGGCCCCACGCACCTCGACCTGCGCCGGCTCCACATCAACCCCAAGATGCTCGCGCAGATCATCCGCATCGGCCTGCCCGCAGGCATCCAAAGCTCGGTGTTCTCGCTGTCCAACGTGGTCATCCAGTCCTCGGTCAACAGCTTCGGCTCCATCGTCATCGCGGGCAACGCGGCAGCGATGAACGTGGGCAACTTCGTCTATCAGGCGATGAACACCTTCCAGCAGGCCATCACCTGCTTCGCCGGCCAAAACATCGGCGCGCGCAAGCCCGCGCGCATCATCCGCTCGATGAACGTCTGCCTGTTCTGGGCGTTCAGCTTCGGCGTCGTGCTGGGCCTGCTCTCCTGCGCGTTCGGCAGGCCGCTGCTCAGCCTCTACACAAGCGACCCCGCCGTCATCTCCGCCGGGCTGGAGCGGCTCTACATCATCTGCGGCCCATATTTCCTCTGCGGCATCATGGACGTGATGACCGGCGTGCTGCGCGGCGTGGGCTATTCGCTGCTGCCGATGATTGTCTCCCTGCTGGGCGCGTGCGCCTTCCGCATCCTCTGGGTGATGACGGTGTTCGCCGCCGTGCCGACGATGACCTGCCTCATGGTTTCCTACCCCGTCTCCTGGGCGCTGACCTTCGTCGTGCTCGCGCTGATCTTCGCGCTGCTGTGGAAGCGGCTCAAAAAGGGCTACTCGCCCGAGGAGCTCGCCGCGCGCTGAGGCGCGCCGGAAGCGATTGACAAAGCCTGTGCTTTCCCCTATAATCAAAGCAAAGAATCCGCACACGCAGGCGAAAGGAGTGCGCAGCATGACCAAACAGGAACTGTTTGACCTGATGAAGGGCACGATTATCGTCTCCTGTCAGGCGACGCCCGGCGAGCCGCTCTACGACAAGGATCGGTCCGTCATGTATCTCATGGCCCGCGCCGCCAAGCAGGCCGGCGCCAAGATGATCCGCACGAGCTCCGTGCGCGACATCGTGGAAATCAAGGAGGAGACGGGCCTGCCCGTCATCGGCCTGATCAAGCGCGAATACCCGGGCTACACCGGCCGCATCACCATGACCATGCGCGAGGTCGACGAGTGCATGGAGGCGCTTGCGGACATCGTCTCCATCGACTGCACGGACTGCACGCGCGGCGACGGGCTGACCGCGCCGGAATTCCTGCGCCAGGTCAAGGCCAAATATCCGAACATCATCATCATGGCGGACTGCGCGACGCTCGAGGAGGCCGTCGCCGCCTACGAGGCGGGCGCGGATCTGGTGGGCAGCACGATGAACGGCTACACCGCCGCCACGGCCCACTGCAAGGGCGATCCCAACTACGAGCTGGTCGAGCAGATGGTCAAAGCGCTGCCCTGCCCCGTCATCGCCGAGGGCCGCGTCCACACGCCGGAGCAGGCCCGGCGCATGCTGGAAATCGGCGCGTGGGCGGTCGTCGTCGGCGGCGCGATCACCCGCCCGCTGGAAATCGCGACGCGGTTTATGAACGCCGTGAGCGAGGGCCGCCTATGATCCTGAGCATCGACATCGGCGGCACGGCGGTCAAGCTGGGCCTCGTCACGCGCGAGGGCGAAATCGCCGCCCGGCATGAGGCGAGCGTCAGCTTCGACGGCTACAAGACCCCGATCCTCACCACCGTCATCCGGGAGGCCCGGCTCTTCCTCGAGCGGGAAAACACGCCCGTCGAGGGCATCGGCGTCTCCGCAACGGGGCAGATCGACGACCGCGCGGGCGTCGTCATCGGCACCAACGGCAAGATCCCCGGCTACGAGGGCGCGCGCATCAGGGACGAGCTGGAAAATGCCTTCGGCCTTCCCGTCCGCGCGCTCAACGACGCAAACGCCGCGGCGCTGGGCGAGTGCTTCGCCGGCGCGGGAAAGGGCGCCCAAAACGCGCTCATGCTCACGCTGGGCACGGGCGTGGGCGGCGGCATCGTGCTGGGCGGGCGCATCTTCGGCGGCGCGCGCGGCATCGCCGGCGAGCTGGGCCACTTCACGCTCTATCAGGACGGCGCGCCCTGCCCCTGCGGCAAGCGCGGCTGCTTTGAAAACTACGCCGCCACGACGGCGCTCGTGCGCGCGGCGAAGGCGGCAACTGGCGAGGAGGACATCGACGGCCGCGTCATCTTCGCGCGCGCCGCCGCGGGCGACGCGCAGATGCTCGCCGTGCTCGACCGCTGGATCAATGACATCGCCGCGGGCGTCACGGGCCTTGTCCACATCTTCAACCCCGAGGTCGTCCTCATCGGCGGCGGCGTCAGCGCGCAGGAGGAGCTGCTCATGAAGCCGCTCAGGGAGCGCGTCCTCAAGGGCGTCATGCCGCGCTTTGCCGAGGGGCTGACCATCCGGCGCGCGGCGCTGGGCAACGACGCGGGGCTCATCGGCGCGGCGAGGTTTTTTGCCGAAAATAGCTGATCTTTTAGCATTCGCATCTTTTTTACGCCAGCCGGCAGAGCACTCTGCCGGCTTTTTCAGGGTTGACCTTGTAAAGAAATTCGGGTATAATTTTGTTATCTAGGAGGTGGATTTCATGCCGACAATCCGATCCAGCGCAGATCTGCGCAACAGCTACAACGACATCTCCAACTTCTGCCATACGTATGGCGAGCCGGTGTTTATCACGAAAAACGGCAAGGGCGATCTCGCCGTCATGAGCATTGAGGTATACGAGCAGCTGATGGGCCGCTTTGAACTGTACGGTAAGCTGCAGGACGGCTTGAATGACATCAAACAGGGCCGCGCTCGGCCGCTGGCCGATGCCATGACCGATATAAGGAACCGCAGAAGAAGATGAAATACGAACTGTACATCACGCAAGCGGCGGAGCATGATCTGAGCGAAGCGGCGGATTATATCGAGTTCGTTCTCTTCAATCCACAGGCAGCCGATCATCTTCTGGACGCCGCGGAAGAAACCCTTATCACGCTGTCCGAATATGCACAGCGTCATGCGCTTGTGGATGATCCCGTGCTCAAGGCTTGGGGGATCCGCTTCGTGCAGATTAAGAATTATCTGGCGTTCTACACGATTGCCGAAGACGAACAGAAGGTTTACATCGTCCGCTTTCTATACGGAAAACGCAACTGGATCAGCATCCTCAAAAAAGGGTTCACGCTCGAATGATCGAAGGGCGTGTCAAGAGAGGAAAACGCTCTTGGTTGAACCGTCCCTTGGCAAGCAAATCAGGGAACAATGGAAAAGATTCGAGCAGCTGCTGCCATGACGGTGACAGCTGCTCAAATTATGACAGCGTCAGCCGCGCCAGCCGCAGCCGGGTCAGGCAATTTCCGTCCTCCGGGCCGCCGGCGCAGTAGGCGAGCAGCACCGTTCCGTTCTCTTCCTCCATGAGCGCGGTATAGCAATAGCCGTGATCCTCCTGCGTTTCCAGCGCCTCCGGATCCGACCAGCTTTCGCCGTCGTCCTCGCTCAGGCGGGCGGACAGCGGCGTCCTTCCCCCTGTCCACGTTTCACCCGCGTAGGCAGCCCGGCCATTGTAGAGCGGAATGGGGTTGTAGAGCGCCAGCAGCCGTCCGTCCCGCAGGCGCAGCACGCTCAGCGGCGACAGCGGCGATGTAAATTGCGAAGGTTCGGGCGGCGTCCAGCGCCTTCCGCCGTCAAAGGAAAACATTTCCCATTGCGCGCCCAAATCCGTCCGGGCCCACGCCCACAGCCGCCCGTCCATCATTTCCATGACGCCGGGCTCCTGCAAACCGCTGGCGCATTTATCCTGATAGGGCATGACGCATCTGCCGGGAAGCTCGCGGAAGGTATGCCCGTCGTCCTCCGAGAGGAAAAACACCGCCTCCGATCGGGCGTCGAAAAACACGCTTCCGTCGGCCCTCTGCTGCTTTTTGTGTTCCGCCGCCGGAATGAGAATATGGCCGTTTCGCAGCATGAGCACGCGGTCGTTGTTGACCACAAAGAACCCCGGGCGCGTCGTCACGGCCGAGGGCTGCGACCACGTGACGCCCTCGTCCGCAGAGCGCCGGAGCACCATTTCAAGCAGCGTCTTTCCGATGCGGCGCAGATAGAACAAGCCGACGTCCCCATTCCCCATGCGCAGCAGCGTCAGCGACATCAAATTCATCGCCCCGCCCTCGCCGGAGGGCAGCAGCTCATAGGGCTGCCCGGGAACGCCTTTCTCGTCAAACACGAGCGCCCAGATCGCCGCGGCGGCATCGTCCTGCGCGCCTTGGGTGAAATGGCTGTAGGCAAACAGCCCTCTGCCGTCCTTCAGGCGAAGAAACGAGCCCTCGCTGTTGCGGGGATTTCCCGGCCCCGGCGCAAGATCCAGCAAACGTTCGAGCTTCATGATCGATCCTCCTCCGAATCGGCCCTTGGCGGGCCGGTCACAATGTCTTTGACCGATATGTTACTTCAACGCCTCCTCGCTCAATTCCTTTGCCGGCCATGCGTTTTCACTCGTCCTCCGCCCCGGCGTCCGCCGCGCCTGAGCCAAAGGCGAGCTCGGCTAAAGCGCGGGATAAAGGCGGATCCCGTCTTATTGCGCGCCAAATTTTTAAATTGATTTTTAGGCGTCTTTAAAACTATATCACACAAAATATGGAAAATAAATCGATATCTTCCAAAATAAGAATTGACAATTTATGTGTTTTATAGTACAGTTAAATCAGTCTCCCAAATGCGCTTGGCGCATCTTGGAGAGTGTCCGTTATTCTCTATCTGAAGAAGGAGGAACCCGTATGAAGAAATTGTTCGCGCTGCTCCTGTGTCTGGTGATGCTCATTCCTGTCGCCGCGATGGCGGACACCGAGATCACCATGTGGACCTATCCGATCGGCGGCTGGGCCAATTCCGAGACCGTCGATGAGATCATCGCCAACTTCAACGCCGTTCACCCCGACATCAAGGTGACTGTGCAGTATCTGGACTACACGTCCGGCGATGATCAGGTGACCACCGCCATCGAAGCAGGCACCACCCCGGACATCATCATGGAAGGCCCGGAGCGCCTCGTCGCCAACTGGGGCGCGGCCGGCAAGATGCTCGACCTCAGCGATCTGTGGACGGAAGAGACCTCCGCCGACATCGCGGCCGCCGGCGCCACGCTCAAGGCGACCTGCACCGGCGCGGACGGCAACCTCTACATCTACCCGCTGTGCATGACCGCGCACTGCATGACCATCAACTACAACTACTTTGAGCAGGCCGACGCCCTCCAGTATCTCGATCTGGAGAACCGCACCTGGACGACCGAGGGCTTTGTGAACGCCTGCCGCGCCCTGCGCGACGCCGGCTTTATCCCGGGCATCGTCTACTGCGGCGGCCAGGCCGGCGACCAGGGCACCCGCGCGCTGGTCTACAACCTCTATGGCGCCAGCTTCACCAATCCCGAGCACACCGCTTACACCATCGGCAGCGAAGAGGGCATCAAGGGCCTGCAGCTGCTGGTCGATCTCGTGAACGAAGGAGCGCTGACGGCTGACCCGGCCATCGCCGCCGCCGACGAAATCGCGCTCTTCTGCAACGGCACCATCGCGATGGGCTTCTGCTGGAACGCCGCCGCGGCCGTCTCCAACAAGGCCTCCTTCGCCGACGACGTCGTCTCCTTCCCGATGACCTTCCCGAGCGACGACGGCGTTCCGGTTCTGGACGGCGGCATCTGGGGCTTCGGCATGTTTGACAACGGCAACGACGAGAAGGCCGCCGCAGCCAAGGAATTCATCAAGTTCGTCTGCGACGACCCGGTTCAGGGCCCGAAGAGCGCCTACGCGACCGGCTACTTCCCGACCCACGCGTCCTTCGGCGACATCTACACCGGCACGGAGAAGGAAGAATACTCGACCTTCAGCGTGTTCATGCCGTATCTGGGCGACATCTACCAGATCACGCCGAACTGGGCAACCCAGCGCACCGAGTGGTGGAACCTGCTCCAGCGCATCTTCGCCGGCGGCGATGTGGCCACTGAGGTCGGCGTCTACACCGCCAACGTGAACGCGGGCGCCAAGTAAGCCTTTTTCCGCCGCCTATCCACGCTTTTCATTCCGGCATAACGCCCCCATTCCCCTGCGGAAGGGGGCGTTATGCTAGGTAAGGGGGAAACCTGCATGCAAAACACCGCCAAAGCGCCGACCAGCATGAAGGCCACTCGCCGGCGCGAGAACATCGCGGGCTATATCTTCATGGCCCCCAGCCTTCTCTTCTTCCTCGGCTTCGTGATCTTCCCGATGGGCATGTGTCTGGTGACCAGCTTCTTCAACTATTCGATGACCGACTTTTCCTTCATCGGCATCGCCAATTACAGGGAGCTCGTCGCCGACCCCATCTTCCGAAAGGCCCTGATCAACACGATCGTCATCGTGGTGACGAGCGTGCCGATCGTCTGCCTCTTCTCCCTGTGGGTCTCTTCGATCATCTACAAGCTGCACGACCGCTATACTTCGCTCTTCCGCTGCATCTTCTATCTCCCCGTGGTCACCGGCTCCGTGGCGGTCACCGTGGTTTGGAAGTGGATGTTCAGCCCCTATACGGGCGTTCTCAATTACGTGTTCAAGGCCTTGGGCCTCATCAGCAAGAACATCAACTGGCTGGGCAACCCCGATTACGCGCTCGGCTGCATCATCCTGATCCTGCTGACGACGTCGGTCGGCCAGCCCATCGTTCTCTACGTCTCCGCTCTGAGCAACGTGGATCACTCGCTGGTCGAAGCCGCCGAGGTGGACGGCGCAACCAACCTTCAGGTCTTCTGGCGGATCAAGTGGCCGCAGATCATGCCGACCACGCTGTACATTCTGGTCATCACGACGATCAACTCCTTCCAGTGCTTCGCGCTGATCCAGCTGCTGACGTCCGGCGGTCCGAATAACTCGACCCAGACCATCATGTACTACATTTATTACGAAGCCTTCAAGATGAACCGCTACGGTTACGGCAGCGCGATGGGCATCATCTTGGCCCTGATCATCGCCGCCTTCAGCGCGCTCCAGTTCAAGCTCGCCAAGAGCGACAACGGTTAAGGGGGGGAGGATCGTTATGAGTGAAAAAGCTATGCCTCGCAAGATGAAGGCCGCCCCCTCCGGCACGAATCAGGATCACAGCGTCCATCAGGTGACGGTTTATCAGGTGATCTGCATCGTTCTGCTGATCATCTTGGCGCTTCTGTTCACCTTCCCGCTCTATTGGATCATCACGGGCTCCTTCAAAAGCCCGCAGGCGGTCAACGCGCGCGTGCCCGTCTGGTTTCCGACGGAGCCGACGATGCTCAACTACAACAAGCTGTTTGAAAAGCCCGCGTTCCTCTGGCTTTACAACACGGTCTTCCTCTGCGTGATGGCGATGATCCTGACCTGTATCGCCGCGGCGATGGGCGGCTACGCGCTGGCGAAAAAGAAATTCGTCGGCCGCACGTTCATCTTCTCCCTCTTCGTCTGCGCGATGGCGCTGCCCAAGCAGGTCATCCTCATCCCCCTGCTCAAGGAGATGGCCTTCCTCAACCTGCACAACACGCTTTGGGCGGTCATCCTGCCCACGGTCGGCTGGCCCTTCGGCGTGTTCCTGATGAAGCAGTTTGCCGAGAACATCCCGGGCGAGCTGCTGGAGGCCGCCAAGATCGACGGCGCGGGCGAGGCCCGCACGTTCACGCAGATCGTCTTCCCGATGATCAAGCCGGGCATCGGCGCGCTGGCGATTTTCACCTTCATCACCGCTTGGAACGATTACTTCCTCCAGCTGATCATGCTCAACGACACGCGCATTCTGACGATCTCGCTGGGCATCGC
>JAUNPI010000063.1:0-582 GCA_030536875.1 Clostridia bacterium | reverse complement strand
CAAACGGAGCTGAGCACGGACTACGGCCTGATCATGGCCGGCGCGTCGCTGGGCTCCATCCCGATCATCGCGATCTTCCTGATGTTCCAAAAGTTCTTCACGCGCGGCATCACGATGGGCGCCGTCAAGGGCTGAGCGGCGGCACCGCACCTTTACACGATTGCCTAAATGGGATACAATAGGGCTCGGCGCATTCTCATTCCCCGTCATCATCATGATAAAGAGGTCTTTCACATGAACAATCTTCAAAAGTATCACGGCGTCATCCCCGCGTTCTACGCCTGCTACGACGAAGTCGGGCAGGTCAGCGTGGAGCGCACCCGCCGCCTCGCCCGCCATTTGGTGAGCAAGGGCGTGCGCGGCCTGTATGTCGGCGGCTCCTCGGGCGAGTGCATCTACCTCGAGAAGGAAGAGCGCATGCAGATTCTGGAGGCCGTCATGGCCGAAGTCAAGGGCGAATGCACGATCATCGCGCATGTCGCCTGCAACAACACAAACGAGAGCCGCCAGCTGGCGGCGCACGCGGAATCCCTCGGCGTCGACGCCATCGCCAGCATCCCGCCGATCTACTTCCACCTGCCG
>JAUNPI010000062.1 GCA_030536875.1 Clostridia bacterium | reverse complement strand
CAGCGGATGAACGGCAGCTTGGAGCTTAAGAATTTTGGCCTGCGGAACTTTAGCGCGCGGATTCATTGACCGAGTAGCTCTGGTGATGACAGGGTACATGGGCAAGCGGAAGTTTCGGCTCAAGGACGGCGCACCCCGCTTTTCGCGCATGGACAGGACGGAGTTTTTGCCCTAAGCGACTAATCTTGAAAGAAAAGCAGAAAAATCCCCTTGACTTCACGAAGAAATCAAGGGGATGGGGAGGAAAAGAGAGACTCTACGCTATCCGCGGATCCTATTCAGGAAGAATTGCAGACAGATCTGAACATAACTTTAGTAGTACAACCAGAGAATATGAAAGTTTCGATGTGGAAATTCGGTTAATTCCATGTGCGAATGTAAAGCGTTTGATCATCTGTATGATATGGCGAATCAAAACGTTATGGATTGGAAATAATAGGACTCTAAAATATCAAGGCAATTGTATGCGATCGGAAGCATTTCATTAAGATAGTTGACCATCTCATCAGGATCGGCTGTTTCGCTGGTTAACCCTCTGAGACTCCAGTCTCTCTTGATGATGTCATAAATGCAGATAAAATCCTGAGCATATTGGTAGGCGAGCGTCGTGTTCTCTGTTAGCTTTGCATATTGCAAACCATAATATAAGACTTGCATGCCACGTCGCAAGGTTTTGGGATTAAAGCGAGAGGGATCAAGGATGAAATGGGTTTGTGTCATGAGAGTACCTAGAGGAGACGAATCATCGGGAATATCACAGTTTGCGCAACAATCCAAGATAATAAATGCCGCAGTACTATATTGATCCAAACATGGAATAATTCCGGCAGACTGATTGATAGTTAAACTTCCTACATTTGGAGAAGGGAAGATGTACGATAGAAAATCAGTCATGAGGGAAAGAGCATTATTGTAATCCTTGTTTTTGTAAGCAACAAGGCCCTGTCCCCATATCGAATCTGGCGAAGCAGCATCAATAGAATATGCATTTTCAAAGTATGGGCAAGCTTCTTCTGTAGCGGTATAGATGAAATAGGATTCATCCCATTTACATTTAAGTACGCCAAGACAGAAGGATAGGGGGGGCGCATTCCGGGTGCAAGGCGTATTGCGTTTGCAAATATTCATGAGCAACGACGTCGCCTTCGCGATCTAGTATACTGCGATATTCAGAAAGAACAGATGAATACACTGTATCTCCTGTATCTTCTGCATGTAACAATTTCAGCGGAAGTAATGAAAGAATGAAAGAGAACGAAACACACAGAAGAAGTTTTTTCATTGTAGTGCGCCCCCCTAAAAAACATTTATTTCTTATTCCAAGGATTTAACGGATCAATGCGCTGGTTAATAATAACTCCATGTTTATCTCGAGTTTCAGAGTATGTGAAACTGTTGTTGTTAAAATAGTTGGTTCCATATCCTGGTGTCAGAGAGTTAATAAAATTTCTTATAGTGTTAATGGTAGATAGCACCTCTACAAAGGCAATAACCGGAGCAAGGGCAGGTCCGTTAGCCTTAATAGAATAATCAAAAGCATCGAAGAAATCATTCACCAAGTTGTCCAATGCTTGAGTTTTTCCGTTATCTTCTAACACGCCAATTCTATATACATTTTGAATCAGAGATGTGGTTGCGTTATTGAACACATACTTCGAATATACAATCTCAAAACCGGTGTCGATTTTCTTTTCATTTACAAAACTCATATCAACTGGTGGCTCAAAACCTAAGACGTCCATTGCATTTTGTGCTTCATCAGATATCTGGGGTGCCGCGGTAAAATAAATTCCATCTGTACCATCAGGATCATATAGAGTGATGGAGTTGTTAAGACAGTAGGTGAAAAGGTTTAGGGAAAGTTTTTTTGCTTGATCCCCATTTTTCGGTCAGCGCTGATGAATCTTCTCAACTCCGGATAGTAGTACCGATCCTTCAAATAGTACATCAGGGTCTCTTCATCGAAGATGTAGCCGCGATACCTGAAAGGATTGTACCACCCAACCGAAGCGGCGAGCGTGCCGGTGACAGCCTCTTTTTTGCCCCACGGGTCGTATTTGTATTCTACCACGGTTGTTCCGGACGTGTCAACGAGAGCGATAATGTCTCCTTGGAGGTTTCTCACGTAGAAGTACGGGGTCTGATTGTACAGCATCATCGCGGGCATACCTTCGGCGTCGTAGAAGAAATGCATATCCTGCGAACCGGCTTTCAAATGAACAAGCTTTCCCCCTGCCCATGTGTAGTCGCTGGTCGTGGAGTTGTATTTCTTCCTGATGCGCAGACCGGAGGCATCGTAGTCGTATTCCACCGTCTTGGAGTCCTGAACCTGTTTAATCAGCCGTCGGCCTTGCGCCCATGTGTACGTCCAACCGGCATACGATGTGATGTTGCCGATGGCGTCGTAGGTGATCGCTTTGCTGCCGATGGCCGTGACCTTGTCCTTCCAATTGGAATCACCATATGTGAAATCTTGGGTGAACTCTATAAGAGCTTGTGGCTGCTCCGTATAGACTATGCTTCTTTGTTCCTTGATCAGGTTTCCGCCGCGATCATAGGTGAAAAACCAACTCTTTCCGGCGCGCTCATCATTGTACCGGATCAATTGCCCCAGAGAATCGTATACATAGGTGGTGTTTTTCCTGTTATAGACCTCGCGGGTGATGTTCCCAACGTTGTCGTAGGTATAGGAGAAGTTGTGCCCCGGCTGCGTGATGCTCGCTACGAGCGGCGTGGTCGTGATGCCGTCGGTGTTGTCCGGCGCGGCATACTGGTACGTCGTTGCGTAAGAGGCGTTGCCCGTCAGCGTGCGCCCGCTGATGCGCCCAATTGGATCATAGGTGTAGTTCACCTTGCGATTGTCCGCACCGTAGCGAATCTGCGTAGGCCGATTTTCCACATCGTAGGTGTAGGTCGTCTCAAAGCTGGCGCTGTTGTTCACCGTCTCTTTGTAGGAAGCGACATTGCCGTATGCGTCGTAGCTTGTCGTGCCCACATACTTTGGCGTGCCGATGGAGGAAGAATTAGCGCTTTCCAGAAGATGCACGCGAGTTGGGCGCTCGCTCGTGTCATATTCCGTCCAGACCGTGCGATTGAGTTCATTGTCCCGAACATAGGCGACCTGACCGTTTGCGCCGTAGTCATAGGTAAAGCGCGGAGTCGTCGCGGCGTCGTAATGGATACCCGTCACACGGCGGAAGTCGTCGCGCGTGTAATGCACTTTGCCGCCATTGCCGTATTCCACGCGCATCAGCGTATGGTCGCCGGTCGTGGTGTATACATTGGTAGAGAGCGTATTTGTGCCAACCTTGACCGTCGTCGGGTTGCCAAACCTGTCGTAATCGAAGGTGTAGGTCACATCCGGCGCGTCGCCGGTCGTGTTGTGGGAGACGGTTTTCAGCCGGTCGTTCTCATAGGTATAGGCATTTTTGTAGGCCTTCCCGTCGGCGGTTGCGTTCGTGCCGGTCACGCGCTTACGGCTGTCATAGGTATAGCTGACGCTCTGCCCGTTCGGGTCGGTGACGCTCGTCAGCGTATCCTTCGCCAGATCGGTCGTGTAAGCGACCACCTTGCCGCGAGAATCCGTCTTGGTGGCGACATGGTTGCCATCCGATGTGTGGGTTTGGTGGGAATCGATCACATAGTTTCCGTCCGTGGCGTCGATGAGATACGAGCGGGTCAGGTTGCCGTGGGTGTCATAGGTGTTGTTGGTGCGGATGTTTGTCGGCGATGTGATGCTGTAAACGAGACGCTTCCTTCTTTCGGGATAGGTGCTGCCGCAATTGAGCACGGTCTTCGCGCTGTCCGGGCGGCCCGGCTGCACATAGCCGATGAGGTTGTTGCAATCATCGTATTCCGCTTTGGCCTGCTTGCTGGCAAGATTCTTGACAGCGGTGACGTTGCCGTCCTCATCGTAGGTGAACGTGTTGCCGAATTCCTCCTTGTAGAGCGTGAGGCCGTCAAAGTCCGCGTAATTCACGTTCTTCTCATAGTCCACATTGTAGCGAATCGCCGTGTAGGCGCACGGGGCGATCACGGCGCCGGAGATGTATTGCCAGTCCGTCCATTCCTCGTTCCAGTTCAGAATGTCGCTGTTTACGAACGCGCCGGAGCTGTTTTTAAACGCCAGCCGAATGGCGAAACGGCGGGGTTCGTCGCCGATCGGGCGGGAGAAACCCTTGGCCCAGCCGCCGACGACGAAGACGTCGCCCTGCGAGCCGCTGACCGGCAGATCCTGATAGATGCCCTTGTTGGTCTGCGGATCGCCGTAGAGGCGCATGCGGTTGTTCGTCAGGAACGTCGGGTGCAGCGCATCGGCGCCGGTTACAATCGCGTCCGCCGAGGTGTTGACGCCATTGGCGTACCAGAAGGTCGGAACGCCGCTGCTGTTTTGCGAGAAATCGCAGTTGCGAAGCAGATTGTAACGGTTCGGAACAGCGCCTTCCTCAAGCTGAGCGCAGTCGATCCAGATCGTGCCGGGGCCGCCTATCGTGATGAAGTAGAGGGTAGCGTTTGTTGCCGTGGCGGTAAAAGTGGTAAAGATACGCACCCATTCGCTTCCGGAGGTGACCTTTTCTCCGTCGAACCACTTGCTGCCGAAGCTGACCGTCGCATAGGTATAGGCGCTTCCGGCGCCGCGAATGTAGGCGGAGAGCGTGTACGTCTTTCCGATTTCCAGCTTGTCGTAGCTCATCTTGACGCACATGTTGCCGTCCGTGTTCGTCTTATTGACCTTCATCGAGCGGGAGCCAAGGTATTTCTGATCGGCGGAATAGGCGTATGTTCCCGTGCCGCCGTAGCTGACCGTTCCCCAATATCCGTCGGACTCGAAATCATGGTTGGGCAGAAGGTTGACGACGCTGCGCTGGAGCTTGGATACCTGCTCCGGGTGATTGGGCAGCAGGGCATCGCTGAACTTGCTGTAGCTGGCGTAGCCCAGTTCGTCGCGCACGCAGACCACATTGCCGAAATCATTGAACTGATAGAACAGATCCTTGCCGTTCTCAACCGTGGCGTCATGCACGACGGTCATCATATCCTTGTAGGTGTATTGGTGGCAATTGCCGCTATAGATCTCTTCTCCGGCGGGATAAACGGTCGACATGGACTCAAGGCGGTGGGGCGTATTCCAAGAATACCCAAAGTTCAGGTATCGCCCGTCGTTACCGCCGAACGAATAGACATGGTATGCGTAGAGGTTGTCCATAAAGACATCCCAAGAAATGGTGGTTTCGGAACCGTCGGCGTCCGTGATCAGGTTGAGGCGATTTTCATCATATTCAAATGTGACCGGCGTCGTCTCGCCGGGGGCCAAAATGGAGCTGACCTTGTTGTTGGCATAGGAAATGGTGGTCACACGCCCCGCGCCGTCCGTGATGCCGGTCAGGTTCCAACCCGTGTACTGGAAGGTATTTGTGTTGCCGCAGGCATCCGTGATACTCAGCAGCCGTCCGGACTCATCGCCGATTGTAGCGGGGTTTTCAAAGGTCAACTCCGTGCCCTGTTTGTCTTCGATATAAATGTTGCCGTCGTCATAGAGCTTCAGGGAAAGGCCGGAGAGATCCTGATAATAGTGAACGGTGCTGTCCTGATTCTTGAAGTAGATTCGGTTTCCGTCGCCCGTACACCAGACAAAGTGGAGCTCATTGTTGATGTTGATCTTGTAGATGCTCTGGTCGCAGCTCAGACGCCAGCCCGTGCCCATATTGGCGGAGCAGCCGTACAGGTCATAGTTATAATACGCCGTGACGGATACGGGCATGCGATTTCCGCCGCAATGGGTGAGAGGGCGCTCGATGACCAGATCACCGTTGTAGAGGTTGACATGAGCGCGTCCGGCTCTGCCGCAATCCATCGTGTCATAGGCAAGATGGCTTTGCAGGCCCGCGAAGCTCACATAGTTGATGATGATGACAGGCTTGTGGTATACGCTGTCGCTGGAGCCGAACTCGACGGTGTTCGGTGTGCTGGTGATCTTGCGCTCAAACGCTACGCCGTAGTTGCTGCCGGAATACCACTTTCGCACAAGATTGGAAATATCAAACGCGAAGGTGGAACCTACGCCGGCGTTCGCCGGAATGATGGCCACATCCACATCGTGCTCGCCGAGCGCGGGCTGGTTGTTCCACGTGATGGTCTGGGAAGACCAGTCGGAGAGCACTTCCTTGAGGTAGACGGGCACAGCCTGATTTCCCTGCTGCGTGTAGAGGGACATCCGCAGATAAGCCTTTGTGACCATGTTGCAGGGCAGGAAATAGGGCAGGTCGGTGAATTTGAGAAAGCTGCGGCATTCGCCATAGCTGGTGTTCTTGCAGATGCGCAGTCTGGCCTGCGAATAGCTTTGCACCGTGTTGGGCGAATTGCTCGTCACGAAATTGTCCTCCATCGCGCTGGAGTGCTGCACCGTTTCGACAAGCGGGTCGATCACGACCGGGAAGACGGCATCCGCCAAGAAGGCTTCGTCGCAGGTCAAAATGATCTGAGCGTGTTCTTCTCCGGTGATCAGTTCTGTGGCAACCGAGCCGATATGGCCCACGCTGTCCCGCATAAACGCGGAGGGAAGGGTAAAGGCGATCTGCTCGGGCCTGCCGGAGGGATAGGCGACGATAGCGCCATTCTCCTGAATGACCAGATCAACGCCATTGGTCACCAAGTCGAAGGTGACTTTGTGCGGAGCCTGTTCATTCTTGAGGACGATATCATCCTTGAATGCCGTGCCCTGAAGCCTGCAGACGACATCCACATGGGGGAGAATCCCCTCGTAGGTCAGAGAAGTTTCCACACGGGACATGTCCGCGCGCTTGTCGTCTTCGTCCGCAAGGGCATTCTCCTCCGGCGCGTTGATTTGCGCCGAAATACCCGCCTGCGCACCGCGAAGTTCCCACGCGAGCGCTTGCCCGGCAGCGTTACAAAGCGCGACGAGGGGCGCGTCGCCCGTCTGTTGGGCCATCTCTACGCACAGCGCATTCGTGCGGTTGCGCAGCACCGGCTTGCCGTCGGCGTTCTTCTGAACGGACAACTGGTTGTCGATTTCCTGCCAGTTTCCGTCGCTGTCCCTGAAGTGGACGGCATCCGGGTACTGCACATACTGAAAAGCGCCGCGTCCCAGATCAAAGATCTTGCTGTTTTCCGTGCGCTTTTCGGGAATTTCACGACCGCGCAGGAACTTGCTTTCCATGTGCGATCCGCGCCACGCCATATCGTGCGGGCGCTTTTTTGCTTTGTTTTCCATGTTGATCTCCTTTTCAATGGGTGGGGGAATGGGTGGAATACAAAAAAGAAGGCCATGCTCTGCCTTCCGTTCTGTTGAAATTTACGCGTCGGTTTGCCGCTTTTCCATCGCGTCAAGCCTGTTTTGGATATCCTCGATTCCTTCTTCGATGTCGCCGGAAAGACGGTCGATCATCGCCTGATAGCGATCCTCCCGTTCCTTGTTTTCCTTGAGCATCCGGAAGAAAAGGTAGATATACAGGGCCGCCCAGATGCCTTGCTGAAGCGCGGCTTCGAGCAGGGGCTGGATGTTGGCTTCCATTTTCAGACCTCCTTTCACGATTCAGGGAGGTTTTGCGCTTCCTTGACGGATGAACCGGGTTGGGTCATGATGAGATATCTTGCGGTTACTTCTGTATGAGGGCCATTGTCTGCTGGACGTTGGGTCAGATAACCGCGAACCACAATGGAAAGGCCCGGTTTGAGCGCATGATTGGCCCAAGCGGCGAGCGTATTCCAAGCGTTGACGGTATACAGTTCATGCTTGATCTTTTTCTCGCGATTTCGATGTGAGACGCGCACTTGGAGCATCAGGTGCGCGTTTCCTTTTTCCGTGATTTGGAGTACAGAAATGGACTCAATCGTGCCGGTCAGATAAACTTCGTTCATCACGCCACCTCCTTTGATGATGTATTCCTCAGCCAAGGGAGCGTTTGGCCATGAAAAAAGCAGCCGCATCTCGAAGCAGCTGCTGAATATTCTCCCTCTTTGAGGTGTTTACAGGATATCACATTTTTGAGGAGGTGTAAAGCGCAATCATGTATCAATATCGTCCAATCATGGATAAGAATTGTTCGAAGCCACTGCTCGAGTCGCTTTGGTGATGACGGTTTATACTCATTCGCAATTAAAATGCTTAACAGAGCGCATCAGATTTTCTGCTCTGACGAAGCCAAGTGAAGTGAGGCGTACTGGAAGTACGTTGAACGGAACGAGGCAAAGTCAGAGTGGAAAAGATGGTGCGCGGATTAAGTCATTTTAATAAGAATGAGTATTACATGGTCAAGCGGAAGCTTCAGCTCAGGGACGGCGCGCCCCGCTTTTTCGCGTATTGACAGGACGCTGCTTTTGCCCTAAACTACCAGATAAACCAAGCGAGAAAAAAGAGAAAGCCCAGCGTTTGCTGGACTTTCTGAATGGTGCTGATGACGGGACTCGAACCCGTACGCCGAAAGGCAGGGGATTTTAAGTCCCCGGTGTCTGCCATTTCACCACATCAGCGCGCTTGGATTGTCTCATTATATCTGTTTGACGGGGGCTTGTCAAGCACAACGAGAGAAAGCGGGAGGGATATGCATATGGCAAACCGGGCGGTTCGCGTCGGGAGCATTGTGCTGGGAGAGGGCATGCCGAAGATCTGCGTGCCCGTCATGGGGACGACGCCGGAGGAGCTTCGCGCGGCGGCGAGACGGGCGAGGCTGGCGGGCGCGGACCTGATCGAGCTGAGGATCGACAGCCTCTCGCCGATGCCGGAGGCGGAGGAGGCCGCCGCGGCCTGCCGGGCGGTCAGGGAGGCGTCGGGCCTGCCGCTGATTTTCACGCTGCGCACGGCGCGGGACGGCGGAGCGGGCGACGCGGACGCGGCGGCATATGAGGCGCTCCTCGCGGAGACGGCGAGGGGAGGAGCCTGCGACGCGGTGGATGTGGAGCTGAGCGCGGGAGAGGCGGCGTTTGCGCGCATCGCGCGCGCGGCGCATGAGGCGGGGGTGATCGTGGTGGGCTCCAGCCATGCGTTCGGGCGGATTGCGGACGCGCGCCTCGCCGGGAATTGGCTTTCGCGTCAGGCCCGATTGGGCGCGGACGTGCTCAAGGCGGCGGTCATGGCCCACAGCCGGACGGAGGCGCTGGCGCTCTGCCTTCACATGGCGCGCGCAGGCGAGGCGGAGGGCCGGCCGTATATCGCCATTGCGATGGGGCCCTGCGGCGTGATTTCCCGCGCGGCCTGCGAGGCCGTGGGCAGCTGTTTGACCTTCGGCACGGCGGGGGAGGCCTCCGCGCCCGGCCAGATGGAAGCGGGAGCGCTCAGACAGGTGCTTTTGTCGATTCATGGCGCGATGGGCGGGGAAGGCTGAAGGGCGGAAAGCCGGGGAAAATACGGAATGCCTGAAGAAAAAACTTTACAATTTCTCCCTTCTGTTTTATAATGGATTCAATAAAGGGATTCGCGTCCCGAATCGTATGAAGGAGGAAACCCCTATGAAAAAGTTTGCGGCGTTTCTGATGGCGGCCCTGCTGCTGGCGGCCTGCGCGAGCTTCGGCCTTGCCGAAGACATCACGCTCGACGTGATTATCGCGCAGTATGGACCCAATACGCAGAATTGGTTCCTGGGCGACGGCATGGACGGCTCGAACTTCGTCAAGAAGTTTGAAGAGGCCAATCCCGGCGTCAAGCTCAACCTCGAGGTCGTCTCTTGGAACGACCTGGCGACCGTCGTTTCCACGCGCATCAGCAACAACAACGCCCCCGATATTCTCAATATCGATACCTTCGCGCAGTATGCTAACGAAGGTCTGCTGCTTCCGGTGAGCGATTACTGCCCGGACGAGCTGTTTGCCGATTTCTTCCCGTCCTTCATCGAGCAGTCCGTCATTGACGGCGTCTGCTGGGCCGTGCCGGATCTGGCTTCCGCCCGCGCGCTGTATTACAATGCGGATATCCTCGCCGAGGCCGGCGTGGAGGTTCCGACCACGTGGGCGGAGCTTGAGGATGCCTGCCAAGCGATTTTGGACGCCTTTGGCGGAGAGGTGTATCCGTGGGGCGTCGATATGACCACGGACGAGGGGCAGGCGGCCTTCGCTTACTACGCATGGGGCAACGGCGGCGGCTTTGTGGACGCCGACGGCAACTGGACGGTTAACTCCGAGGCGAACGTCGAGGCCCTGAACTTTGCGCTGGGCCTTGTGGAAAAGGGCTATACCAACCCGAATCCGGCCACGCAGACCCGTTATGACCTTCAGGACATGTTCGGCGCCGGAAAGCTGGCGATGGTCATCGCCCCGAATTCCCTGCCGACCTACATCGAGAGCAAGGGCTACAGCGGCGTGAATTACGCCGTGGCGGATATCCCGCATAACGAGGGCGCGACCTCCAGCTCCGTGGGCGTCATGGACCGCATCATGGCCTTCAAGGACGACTCTGCGCCCGATCAGGCTGCGCGCAACGAGGCCATCGGCAAGTTCCTGACCTTCTTCTACGATCCGGCGAATTATGTGGGCTGGGTCAGCATGGAAGACTTCCTGCCGGCCGTGAATTCCGCCGTCGGCGAGCTGGTCGCGGCGAATCCGTCGTTTGAGGCGTGGCTGAATGTTCTGGGTGGCTGCCAGTTCTATCCGACCGCCAAGGCCGAGTGGAACGACGTGAAGCAGGGCGTCATCAACGTCGAGCAGAGCGCTTTGACCGGCGGCGACGTGAAGGCCGGTCTTGACGAGCTGCAGGCGCAGATCACGAAGTAAACCGCGGCTTCAAAGGGGGCTGGCTTAGACCGGCCCCCTTTTTCCTTCGCTGCAAACCCTATGGTCAAATAAGGAAAGGGGGCGCACATGTGAACTCCATTTTGGTCAGGCATAAATGGGAACCGTATGTGTGGCTGCTGCCGAGCGTTCTGATCATGACGGTCTTCGTCATTTTCCCCATCGGCATCGTCTTTAAGCTTGCGTTCAGCGAGATTTCCAAGGCCGGCATTGTCGGCGGCTTTGTGGGCCTGCAAAATTTTAAGGATGCCATTTCGGCGCCGGCATTCGGCACGGTGATGGCCAACACGGCGGTGTGGGTTGTTTCGGTTGTCGGGCTTTCGACGCTGTTCGGCTTCATCATCGCAATGGTGCTCAATCAGGAATTCAAGGGCCGCAAGATCGCGCGCTCCATCGTGGTTTTCCCGTGGGCGACGTCGCTGGTCATTCAGGCGTCCATTTGGAACTACATCATCAAATACGAGTATGGCAACCTGAACAACATTCTGCTCAATCTGGGCGTGATCCGCGAGGCGATCAACTGGCGCGCCAGCTACCAGATTGAGTTCATGTGGGAATGCGGCGTCGGCATTTTTGTCACGATTCCGTTTGTCACCTTCTGCGTGCTCTCCGGTCTCCAGTCGATCGACGCGGCGTATTACGAGGCCGCGACGGTGGACGGCGCGACCTTCTGGCAGAAGCTCACGCGTGTGACGATTCCGCTGGTCAGGCCGTCGCTGACGGTTTCGACGGTGCTCAACATCATCTATGTCTTCAACTCATTCCCGATCATTTACACGATCACAAAGGGCGCGCCGGCCAACAAGACCGACACGCTGGTCACCTACCTCTACATGCTGGCCTTCTACGACCAGAAGAAGGGCCCCGCGACGGCGCTGTCCGTCATCGGCTTTGCCATCCTCTGCTTGGTTGCGGGCCTGTATATGATCGCCTCGATGAGGAAGGAGGGGGAGGACGCATGAGCAAGCGTTTGCCCATGAGCCCGGGGCGGAAAAACCGCGCTGCGCTGATCGTCGCCGCCGTTTCGCTGGCGCTGGTTCTGGCGCTGATGTGTCTTCCCGCGGCGAGGCTGACGACCACCGTCTTCACCAAGCGCTCGGCGAACACGTTCGTGGGCGACGAGAAATACGTCGCCGCCCGCGCGGAGGCGGATGCCGCGGCGGCAGAATACGCCGCGCTCGGCGGAGACGTGAAGGTGGAAGAGGAGGTCACCGAGCGCGTCAACTCCAAGGGGGAGACGACGTCGCTGGTCGTCTTCAACGTGCGGCATACGCAGGAAAAGTCGGGCTTTTCGTTCCTCGGCGCGGGCCTTGCGCCCTCGCGTGTGCTCATGCTTGCGCTGCTCTTCGCGGCGCTGGCCGCGGCGGCGGCCCTGCTGGGGACGCGCGGCTCGATGAACACGCTGCACAGGGACGTGACCGGCACGCCGGCGCGCCTGCGCACGGCGGGCGGATTCTTGGCGTTCTTGGCGGCTTTGCTTGTGCCGGTGTTCGCGCTGACCGTTCGAACCACCTTTTCCCGAATGATTCAGCAGATTTCGGCGGGAAAGGTGATCGCAAATGCCGATTTGATCCTTGAAAGAATCGACGCTTTCCTGTATAATGGTGCGGCGGGCGAGGAGATTGCAAAGCTGCTTGGCAGCGCGGACGTTCAGGTGACGGCTGCGGTTTTTGCGATGCTGCCGGTGCTGCTGATCATGACGGGCGCGCTGATCATCGTGCGCAAGGGCGCGCTGAAGGAGACGCTCCTGCGCGGCGCGCTGTATCTGTTTGTCATCGTGGTGAGCGTGCTCATCCTCTATCCGTTCTACGTGATGTTCATCACGGCGTTTCGCAGCAACGCGGAGACGACGGACATGTACTTCCTCAACATGCTGCCCACCAAGTGGGTTTGGAGCAACCTGCGCGACATCCTCAGTCGCGGCGTGCTTCGCTACCTGATGAATTCCATCCTGCTTTCCACCGGGGCGACCGCAGTGGCGATGCTCTGCGGGATTCCGGCGGCCTATGCGATGGCGCGCATGCAGTTCAAGGGGAAGAACGTCTTTCTTGGGTTTGTCATCATGAGCCAGATGTTCTCGCCGGTCGTTTTGCTGGTAGGCATCTCGCAGCTGATGAACACGCTGCGCCTGAACGACACGATTATCGGCCTCATGCTGATCAACGCGGCGTTCAATCAGGCGTTTGCCATTTGGCTGCTGAGGGGGACGTTCCTCTCGATTTCCCCGGAGATGGAGCAGGCCGCCTGCATCGACGGCTGCAACACCGTCGGCGCGTTGGTGAATATTCTGCTGCCGATGGCCGCTCCGGGCATCGTGACGACGCTGATCTTCGTGTTCATCAACTCGTGGAACGAGTATACGATCTCCACGGTGCTCATTTCCACGCCGGCGAACAAGCCGATCACCGTGGGCATCACCCAGTTCAGCTCGTTTAACATGATCGAGTGGCAGTATCTGTTTGCCGCGGCGCTGCTGGCGACGGTGCCGGTGGTCATCCTGTTCATGTGCATCGAAAAGCACTTGGCGGCGGGCCTGACCTCCGGCGGCGTCAAGGGGTAAGCGGATTTCGGTCCATCGGGTTTGGGCCAATCAAGATTTCACAGGAAAAATGTCGGAGAAGAGAGAGTTATGAACAGCAACATCCTGAGCATTGTGCGTCAATTTGCGATTCCCGAGGGGGAAATCTCGGCAAAGCCGTATGGCAATGGGCATATCAACGACACATACTGCGTGACGTTTCGGACGGCGCAGGGCGAAATGCGGCTGATTCTCCAGAAGGTCAACCGCTATGTGTTCAAGCATCCGGAGGATGTCATTGACAATATCGAAAAGGTGACGGAATACCTGCGCGGGGTCATCGAGCGCGAGGGCGGCGATCCCCGGCGCGAGACGCTGACGCTGATTCCCACGCCGGAGGGGAAGCATTTCGTCCGCGACGAGCAGGGCGAAGTCTGGCGCATGTACCGGTTTATCGAGGAGACGGTCTCCTACGATCTGCCGGACACGCCCGCGCTCTTTGAGCTTTCCGGCGAGGCCTTCGGCCGGTTCCAGCGTCAGATGGGCGGTTTTCCCGCCGAGTCGCTGGCGGAGTCCATCCCGGATTTCCACAACACCCCCGCGCGCTATGAGCAGCTGATGGACGCCGTGCGCCGCAACGAGGCCGGGCGCCTTGACGAGGTGCGCGCGGAGCTGGATTTCTGCACGGCGCGGGAGAAGGAGACGCATGCGCTCGTGGATGCGCTCGGCGCGGGCGAAATCCCGCTGCGCGTGACCCACAACGACACCAAGCTCAACAACGTCCTGCTGGACGCCAAAACCGGGCGCGGCGTCTGCGTGATCGATCTGGACACGGTCATGCCGGGCCTTGCGGCCTATGACTTTGGCGATTCCATCCGCTTCGGCGCGAATACCGCGGCGGAGGACGAGCGGGATCTGTCCAAAGTGCAGCTCTCTTTGCCGATGTACGAGGCGTTCGCCCGCGGCTTCCTCAGCGAAGCCGGGCGCGTGATGAGCCGCCGGGAGATCGAGCTGCTGCCGATGGGCGCCAAGCTGATGACGCTCGAGTGCGGCATGCGCTTCCTCGCCGACCACCTGAACGGCGACAAGTATTTCAAGGTGCATCGCCCCGGGCACAACCTCGACCGCGCGCGCACGCAGTTCACGCTCGTGCGCCACATGGAGGAAAACTGGGAGAAGATGCTCGAGATCGTCAGAAAGCTGTAATCGTCGAAAAGCTGTTCGAAAAGCTGTAAGGAAACAAATTTTTCCCTCCCCTGAAAAGGGGAGGGATTTTGCATATCATTCCGGCGGCAGCCCGCGCGCGATCCTTTGAGCAGCCAGCTTGGCCTTCTGGCGAAGCGTCAGCCTGCGCAGCAGCGCGCGGTAGGTTTCCTCGGCGGATCTGACCTGCGAGGATTTGGGCTTGCCTCTTCCATACCTTGCCAGACAGAGGGCCTTGCCAAGCGGCGTCAGCCGAGGCTTGCCGGCGAGCGTTTGCTCGGCGCGCAGCAGGAAGGTGGCCGGAGCTTCGCCGGGCGCGGGGCGAATGCCCATGCAGGCGAGAACCTGCTTGATGGCGAGGTACCAGACCAGCAGCGCGTCGCGGGCGTCGCGCTGGCGGCCCGCCAGATGCGCGGGCGAC
>JAUNPI010000232.1 GCA_030536875.1 Clostridia bacterium | reverse complement strand
AAGGTCGTGGCGCTGGACAAAAAGTTCGTCGAGCTGGACGGAAAGGTCGTGGCATTGAGCGGCGACGTGGCATCGCTGAACGACAAGTATGCGGCATTGAGCGGCGACGTGGCGTCGTTGGGTGGCAAGTATGCCGATCTCAGCGGCGATGTCGCTTCGCTCAGGGAGACGGTCACCGGGCTGGAAAAGAAAATGGACATCGCGAATGAACGGACGACGAATGTCGAAAGGAGCATGCGCGAGGGGTTCAAATCGGTTGGCGACAAGATCGACGGCCTTTCGCGCGACGTTGGCCGGGTCTTGGCCACGGTTACGGAGGCCACGGACAGCGAGATCATTCGTCTGCAGCGCCGGATGACGATTCTCTCCGGAGAGAACGAAGAAGAGATGAGGAAAAACGCCTGAGCAATCGGGCGTTTTGCCTATCCTAATGAGGGCGTGGAGGAAGTAAACAGATGGAGCAAAATTCGGCAGAGGTGCGGGGGCAGGCGCTTGTCCGCCCCGATGAGCGGCTGGATGACTTGCAGCGCGGGGGACTGCGCATTTTGCAGCGCACAGGTGGTTTTCGCTTTGGAACGGATGCCGTGCTTCTGGCGGATTTTGCGGCGGTAAGGCGCGGCGAGCGGGTCTGCGACATGGGTACGGGCACAGGCGTATTGCCGCTGCTGCTCTCGGCGCGGTCGGAAGAGTCCGTATTTGACGCGTTTGAGATTCAGCCCGAGGTGGCGGACATGGCGTCAAGAAGCGTGGCGCTCAACGGGCTTGAGGCGCGGATACGCATCCATATGGCGGACTGCCGTGAGGCGGCAAAGCGCATTGGCTATGAGGTCTGCGATCTGGTGGTGACCAACCCGCCTTACACACGGGAGGCTGCCGGGCTGCGCAGCCCGCGTGAGGAACGGGCGGTTTCCAGAAGCGGTATGGGCTGCTCGATTGGGGAATGGATGGCCGCCTGCGCGCGCGTTTTGCGCAACGGCGGGCGATTGTGCTGCATCTTTCCCGCGCCGCGCTTTTTGGAATTGTGCGACGCCATGCGCGCGGCGCGCGTGGAGCCCAAACGCGTCCGCTTTATCGTCTCAAGGGAGACAAGCTCGCCCAAGCTGGTGCTCACCGAGGGAATTAAGGGCGGACGCCCTGGGCTGCATGTGCAACCGGTGCTGATTACGCATGATGCCGCGGGAGGATTCACCGAGGAGATGCGCCGCATATACGGGGAGCTCTGAGCGCGTTTAGAGCCGGAAGCTTAAGCGGTTTTCGCGCTTGCAGAGCATCGCCAAAACGAAGGCCAGCAGGCAGGCGGCCAAGAAGGAGAGCGAGTCGAAGAGCAGATACCCCATCAGAAGAAGGAACGCGCAGAGCAGATAGCGGCCGAGCTTGCCGGGAGAGAGCGCGAGCGAGCGGATGCGCCGCCATGAAAAGGGGATCCGCTGGCGTCGCGCATGGGCGGAAATTTCCTCGTCGGAGGCGGGATGCTGGCGTCCGGCCAACGCGGCGAGCTGGCGTCCGGCGATCAGCCGGACAGGCGGCTCCATCCATTCCGCGGCGCGGATGGCGGCAGGGGAAAAGCCGCCTGTGGAGACCAGCGCGCATTGGTTTGCTCCGGCCTCGACGCGCGCGCGGTGGGCGGCGAGCACATCGCCTTCGCCGGCGTTTGAGCCCTGAAGACATTGGACGCAGCGCACAAGCCATGTTTCCCCGGAGTAGAGCATGGTTGCATGGCCAAGCGGCTTTGCGCCCAGCGCGAGGGAGAGAAGCGAACAGACGGTCTCGCAGGCGCGTGAGCTGGGCATGAGCAAGAGCTCGTCGAGGGCGATCATGCCGCCGACGCGCTCGCGAAGGAGCCTGTCGCGCAGGGAGAGCGTGCGCCGTTCCAGCAGCGCAAGGGACAAAAGCAGCAGGACAAACAGCGCGCTGCCCGCCAGAAGGCTGGCAAGCCCGCTGCGCCAGAGCAGATAGAAATAGCCCACGCAGAGCATGAGCAGGGCAAAGCGCGCGGCAAAGCGGTCCAGCAGCGTCGCCGCACGGTTCTTGGTATCAAATGGCGAGGTCATCGCATGTCCCTCCCGCGTGATCGGATAGGCCCCTTCCCCGGCTGCCGGGAGAGGGAAGATAAGGCTAGGATGCGCGTTTTTTTAAAATGTATCCGTTTGCCCCCTTTCGA
>JAUNPI010000061.1 GCA_030536875.1 Clostridia bacterium | reverse complement strand
GCGCTACTTTGCCGCGGAAAAGGGCATGGTGATCCTCATGCTGGCTGCCGTGGTCTTCGGCACGCTGTGCGGCGTCGTCGCCCCGAGCATCCAGAGCCGGGCGATCGACATCATCGCGGGGAGCAGGCAGGGGGCGCTGGGGCGCACGGCGGCGCTGATGCTGTCGGTCTATCTGCTCTACAGCGGCGCCCAGCTTTTGCAGGGGCTCTTCAGCGCGAAGCTGAGCCAGCGGATTGTGAAGCGGATGCGCGAGGAGCTGTTCGGGCGGATGGTGGATCTGCCCATCAGCTATCTGGACGGACACTCGCACGGCGACGTCATGAGCCGCATGACCAACGACATTGAGAATGTCTCCACGACGATCTCTCAATCGCTGCCCTCGCTGTTTTCCGGCGTGCTCACCATCGCGGGAACCATCGCGATCATGCTGTGGTACTGCTGGCAGCTGGCCCTCCTCAGCTGCGCGACCGTCGTGCTGACGCTGGCGGCCACGCGCTTCCTCTCCGGGAACGTGCGCAGGTTTTCCCGCAAGCGCCAGCTGCTGCTCGGGCAGCTCAACGGCACGGCGGAGGAGATGATCTCCGGCTATCGAACGGTTGTCGCCTACAACCGGCAGGGCATCATCACGGAGGATTTCTGCCGCGTTTCGGATTCGCTGACGAAGGCGGGCATCCGCACGGATGTCTTCAGCGGCGTCATGGGCCCGATCATGAACTGCATCGGCAACATCGGCTTTGTGATCATCGCGGCGTTCGGCGGCTATTTTGCGGCGAGCGGGCTCATCTCGGTGGGCGTCATATCGGCGTTCATCGTCTATGCGAAGCAATTCAGCCGCCCGATCAACGAGCTCGCGCAGATCTACGGGCAGCTGCAGACGGCGATCGCCGGCGCGGAGCGCGTGTTCCATGTGCTGGACGAATCCGCCGAGAGCATGGAGGGCGAGGAGCTCGAGGAGGCGACCGAGGCGGAGGTCAGGTTTGACCATGTCCGGTTTGCCTACGTGCCGGGGCATCCCGTGCTCCGCGATTTCACGCTGACGGTTCCCTCGGGCAAAAAGGTGGCGCTGGTGGGCGCCACGGGCAGCGGCAAGACGACCGTGGTCAACCTGCTGATGCGCTTTTACGAGATCGACGGCGGGGAGATCACCATCAACCGGCAGAGCATCCGCAGCCTGTCCCGCCGGAGCCTGCGGCACAGCGTCGCCATCGTGCTGCAGGATACCGTGCTGTTTTCGGACACGATTGAAAACAACCTGCGCTACGCCAACGAATCCGTCACGCAGGAGAAGCTGCATCAGGCCGCGCGGCTGAGCCGCTGTGAGGAAATGATCCGCCTGCTGCCGCAGGGCTACCAGACGATGCTGACGGCCGCCGGAGCGAACATCAGCCAAGGGCAGCGCCAGCTGCTGGCGATCGCCCGGGCGTTTGTCGCCGACCCGAAGATCCTCATCCTGGACGAGGCGACCTCCAACGTGGATACGCGCACGGAGAAGGCCATTCAGGACGCCATGCAGCGCATCATGAAGGAGCGCACCAGCATCATCATCGCCCACCGCCTCTCCACCATCCGCGATGCGGACATCATCGTCGTCATGGATCAGGGGAGGATCATCGAGAGCGGAAGCCACGAGGAGCTTCTCGCCAGACGGGGAAAGTATTACGAACTGTATCAGACGCAGTTCGCCGGCTTTGCGACCTAACGGGGACGCGTCGCCCGTTCCCCTTGCGCGGCGTCGATTTCCGCAAGAAAAGACAACAAATCGCATGAGGGCCCCTTCCGATTGGCGGACGGATTTGATAAGATAAGGACAGCATGAACATTCGTCCTGACGGAAGAGGGGTATGTGATGAGATACGGTTATTTCGACGACGCCGCGCGGGAATATGTGATCGACCGGGTGGATGCGCCCGTTTCGCTGACCAACTACTTGGGCACGCAGCGCATGGGCGCGGTGATTTCCCATAACGCCGGGGGCTATTGCTGGCTGGATTCGCCGCAGTTTCACCGGATCACGCGCTTTCGACCCAATGGCGTGCCGATGGATTTCCCCGGCCACTACGTCTACCTGCGCGACGAGGAGACGGGAGAATACTGGTCGCTGAGCTGGCAGCCGACGGGCCTGCCGCTGGAGGCGGCGGCGTATACCTGCCGCCACGGCCTGAGCTATTCGACGTTCACGTGCCGCCATGCGGGCATCGACGCGCGGCAGACGCTGTTTATCCCGCGCGAGGACGGGGAGCAGGACCCGGTGGAGATCTTCGACGTGCGCATCCAAAATGCGTCCGGCCGCCCGCGCAGCCTGAGCGTCTATGGCTACGTGGAGTTTTCGTTCCACCATATCGACATGGACAACCAGAATTTCCAGATGAGCCTGTATGCCGCCGGGTCGCACGTCGAGGAAGGCGCCGTGCTCTGCGAGCTGCACTATGAGGAGGACAGCTACCAGTTCTTCGCGGGCAACTTCGAGCCGGACGGCTTTGACGGCGTGCGCGAGGCGTTTATTGGCGCGTACCACACCGAGCGCGACCCCATCGGCGTCTCGCGCGGCGAGCTTTCCGGTTCCACGGAGCTGGGCGGCAACCCGTGCGGAGCGCTCCAAAAGAAGCTGACGCTGGCCCCCGGCGAGGAGGCGCGCGTGCTGTTTTATCTGGGCACGGGGCGCGGCGACGCCGTTCGCCGAGCACGGCGCGTATACGACGAGGAAGGCGCGGACGCGGCGTTTGCCCGGCTCGCCGCATGGTGGGCGGGCAAGCTCGGGGCCCTTCAGGTCAAGACACCGCACGAGAACATGAACCGCAGCCTCAACATCTGGAACCTGTATCAGAGCGAAATCAACGTCCTCTTTTCCCGCTTTTCCTCGTTCATCGAGGTGGGCGGGCGGACGGGCCTCGGCTACCGCGACACCGCGCAGGACGCCATGTGCATCCCGCACGCGGAGAGCGCCATGTGCCGCCGGCGCATCGAGCAGCTGCTGCGCGGGCAGGTGAGCGCGGGCTATGGGCTGCATCTGTTCGACCCGGCGTGGTTCGAGCCGGGAAAGCGGCAGTCGTTCGACTCGCCGACCGTCGTGCCCACGCCGGACAGGGGCAGCATCATCCACGGCATCAAGGATGCCTGCGCGGACGACGCGCTCTGGCTGATCCCGGCGATTGTGGAATACGCCCGCGAGACGGGGGACGACGCCTTCTTCGACAAGACGATTCCCTATGCCGACGAGGGCGAGGACACGGTGTACGGGCACATGAAGCGGGCGCTGGATTTCTCCTACCGTCAGGTGGGGCGAAGCGGCATCACCAAGGGGCTCAGGGCGGATTGGAACGACTGCCTGAACCTCGGCGGCGGCGAGAGCGCAATGGTGGCCTTCCTGCTCATCTGGGCGACGGAGCACTTTCTCGGCGCGGCGCGCCACTTGGGGCGCATGGAGGATGCCGCCCATTATGCCGGGCTTGAGGAGACCATGCGCGAGGCCTGCCAGCGCGAACTGTGGGACGGGCGTTGGTTTCTGCGCGGCATCACCGCGGACGGGCGGCCCATCGGCTCCGACAGGGCCGAGGAGGGCAAGGTTCACCTTGAGAGCAACGCGTGGGCCGTCGTATCCGGCGCGGCGACGCGCGAGCAGGGCCTTTCCTGCATGGATGCTGTGAACGATTGGCTCTTTACGCCGTATGGCCTGATGCTCAACGCGCCCTCCTTTACGAAGCCCGACGACGGCGTGGGCTTTGTGACGCGCGTGTATCCTGGCGTGAAGGAGAACGGCGCGGTCTTCAGCCATCCCAACCCGTGGGCGTGGGTGGCGGAATGCCGGCTGGGACGGGGAAGCCGCGCGATGAAGTTCTACGACGCGCTGCTTCCGGAAAACCAAAACGACATCATGGAGATCCGCCAGGCGGAGCCGTACGCCTATTGCCAGTTCATCATGGGGCGGGATCACACGGCGCACGGGCGGGCGCGCCATCCGTTTATGACGGGCTCCTCGGGCTGGGCGTATTATGCGGCGACGCGCTATATGCTGGGCATCCGCCCGGAGTTTGACGGCCTGACGGTCGACCCCTGCATCCCGGCGGATTGGGAGGGGTTCACCGCCGTGCGCAGGTGGCGCGGCGCGGTCTATCACATCGAGGTGTGCAACCCGTCGCACGTGGAAAAGGGCGTGGCCTCTTTGGAGGTGGACGGCCGCACGGTTTCCTCCGTGCCCGTCTTTGGCGGCGGAGAGCATCGCGTGCGGGTCACAATGGGATAAACATGGGGCTGTAAGGCTGGCGCTTTACGGCCCTTTCTCGAAAGGAATAGGGGCTTGGAGGGAACAGGGCGATGAGGGTGAAGTCCATTCGGTTTCAGATCTTGGCGATCGTGCTGGTGTGCTATCTGGCGCCGACGCTTCTGCTCGGGCAATACATGGGCGTCGTGTTTTTTACGGACCTGCGGGAGAAGACGGAGGCTGCGCTCTCCTCCGGCGCAGAGCACGCGCGCACGATGACGCTGCAAAACGTGGAGCGAGCCATCACGCTGACCAAGGATGCGACGTACGACGGCGAGCTGACCTCGGCCTGCGCGGCCTACAACGCGTCGTCGCTGAGCGACACGGGCTTTTTGCGCGCGGCGCGCAGCTATGTGGAGCGCAAATACAGCCGGGAGAGGCTCTTCACATTTGCCGCGTGTTTCCCGCTGAGCAATCCCTCGCTGCTGGTTTACAGCCGCTCCTCCGGCTACGAGCAGGCGCTGACGTACCAGCAGGGCGTTCACGCGCGCGTGGCAGCCTTGGGGGAGACGCTGGACACGCGCTGCCTGTTCATCCAAGCGGGGGACGCGGTCTATCTGGTGCGCAACCTGTACAACCTGCGCTTGGAGCGGGAGGGCATGCTCGTCCTCGGCGTCAACCGCACGGCGATGCTCGAGCCGCTCGACGAGCTCGCCCGCGCGTGGGACGCGCAGATCGACGTGCGGCTGGGCGAGTCCGGCGCGGCGGATATCGACTTTGAGGCCCTGCCCCTCGGGCTTTCCGACGTCGAGAAGACGGATGACATCACCTATACCATGCTGGCCAGGGACAGGGACTACCTGTTCGGGGCGCGGATGCGCGTCTCCAAAGAGCGCGTCTACGGCGAGATGCGGGCGTTTCGCAGCATGATGACGGGGCTGTTCCTGCTGCTCGTTCCGGTGATGGCGCTGATCGTCTGGTATGTGAACCGGCGCATCGTGCGGCCGATCACCATGCTTTCGGACGCGTCCCGGCGCATCGAGGCGGGCGAGCTGGGCGTCACCGTGCCGATGCACGGCGGGGACGAATTGGGCGACTTGGGCAGGGCCTTTTCCAACATGAGCACGCGCATCGCGAACCTGATCGACAAGACCTATAAGGAAGAAATCGCGCTGCGGGACGCGCGCATTCAAGCGATGCAGAGCCGCATCAACCCGCACTTCATCAACAACGCGCTGGAGTCGATCAACTGGCAGGCGCGCATCGAGGGTTCCGAGACGATCAGCGCGATGGTGGAGAGCCTCAGCGTGCTGCTCAACGCCAGCATGGCGCGCGGCAACCGGCGCATGGTCCCGCTTAGCGAAGAGGCGGAGGTTGTGCGGGCCTATTTCTATTTTATCAGGCTGCGCTTCGGCGACCGGCTGACGGTGGAGGCGAGCTTCGACGAGCAGGCGATGGACGCGGTGGTGCCGCTGATGACCATACAGCCGCTGCTGGAAAACGCCGTGGAGCACGGCATCGCGCCGGCGGGCGGAGGGGAAATCCTCGTGTACTGCAGGAGGCAGGGGGAGGGGCTCCTCATCGAGGTGGCCAACGGCGGCAAGCCGCTCGATCAGAGCGACCGGATGCGCATCGACGCCGCGCTCTCGGGCGACAGCCAGGGCGGCCACCACTTGGGGCTGAGCAACATCGCCAGCAGGCTTCGCCTCATTTACGGCGGCCGGGCGAGGATCGGCGTGGCGCAGGACGCGCGCGGGCGCACCGTGGCGAGGCTGCTCCTCCCGCTTGGCCAAGAGGCGGCGCAGGAAAAACCGGAGGAAAAATGACGGCGGGTTTTGTGCAGAGCGACGATCAAAGAGGGCAAAACAACACAAAGAAAGACATTTTCAGCCAATGACGAATGATTTTTTCGTTGATATAATATAAACAGATCGATAGAACGACAGTTTGAACCCAGAAAGGAGAAAAGACAATGAAAAAATGGTTGGCTCTGCTTCTCTGCTGCGCGATGATGCTCACGCTGTGCGCCGGCGCATGCGCGGAGGGCGTGACCCTCAAGACCGTCAGCTCGTTCGCCGGCACGGATGCCTCCGCAGACGCGTATGTGGAGATCCTCAAGGCGTTTGAGGCCGAGACGGGCAACACCGTGGAGGATTCCTCCGCCACCAGCGACGAGGCATGGAAGGCCAGCGTGCTCAACGACTTCGCCGCCGGCAACGAGCCGGACGTGCTCTTCTTCTTCGCGGGCGGCGCGGATTCGGCGCCCATCCTCGACAAGGTGGTCCCGATCGCCGAGATCAACGCGGCGTATCCCGGCCTGAACCTCACCGAAAACGCCGTGCTCACCGAGGGCGACGGGAAGATTTACGCGATTCCGTCCCGCCCGTTCTGGGAGGGCCTGTTCGTGAACACCGACCTGTTTGAGCAGTACGGGCTCGAGCTGCCGACCGACTGGCAGAAACTCGAGACGGCTATCGCCAAGTTCAACGAGGAGGGCATCGTGCCGATCGCCGTTTCCCTCTCCGACATTCCGCACTACATCGCCGAGTTCGCCATTATCGCCTCCGGCACGCCGCAGGAGCACATGGCCCGCCCGGCTTCCCTCGAGGAGGTGCCGGAGTCTTGGTACGACGGCATGGCCCTCATTCACGAGCTCTACGAGATGGGCGCGTTCGCCAAGGACGTGAACGCCACGACCGAGGCCGTGACCAGCCAGATGTTCAAGGACAAGAAGGCCGCCATGCAGATCGACGGCAGCTGGTTTGCCAACGGCATACCGCAGGCCAACATGGACAGCACGATCGTCATACCGTTCCCCACGAAGGCGGAGGATGCCGATCCGACGGCGTTCATCGGCGGCGTGTCGATGGGCTTCTACCTCACCCGCAAGGCGTGGGAGGATCCCGACAAGCGCGATCAGGCCGTGGCGCTGCTCGCCTATCTCACCAACGCGGACAGCGCGGCGAAGCTGGGCGGCTATCAGTTCACCGGCGAGCTGCTCGAGTCCTCCTATGACATGATCAACAACGCGAACTACATGCTCAGCCCGTTCCAAGACGCGATGACCAAGGAAGCCCGCGAGACGTGGCTGCTCGGCTGCATCTCCTCCGTGGCCGACGGCACCATGAGCCCGGCGGAATGCTGGGAAAAGGTGATGGCGCTTAAGCCCTTCTCCGCAGAGTGACGGGCAACAAGAGCAAACCGACAGACACAAACGGCCGCCGGGTCCCCGATGCGGGGGCCCGGCCTTTGCAGCTATCCGGTCAGGATGCGTGCGCCGCGCTACCCCAAAGAGGAGGTGTACCCCGTGCTCTACAAGGACAAACGGCCGCTTATCGTGTTCCTTTTGCCGTCTTTCCTTCTCATGCTGGCGATGCTCTACTATCCGTTCTTTGAAAACATCGTCAACAGCTTTTTCGAAATTCGCAGCCTCGTCAGCCCGAGAGAGGCATTCATAGGCTTGGCCAATTACAGAAAATTCTTTCTTGAGGATGCGACGGCGGGCATCGCGCTGAAGAACTCCCTTGTCATGATGGTGCTGACCGTCGTCTTTCAGGTGGGGCTTGCGCTGCTGCTGGCCCTGCTGGTGGATTCCATCGGCCGGGGCGCGCAGTTCTTCCGCGTGGTGTATTTCTTCCCGATCGTGATTTCTGCGACGGCGATCGGCCTCATGTTCAGCCTGTTCTACGCGTATGACGGCGGCATGCTCAACCAGATCGTGACGGCGCTGGGCGGGGAAAAGGTGCTCTGGCTCAGCGACGAGAGGGCGTTTGTCATGGTGTCCATCCCGGTGCTCTGGCAGTATGTGGGGTTCTATTTCGTGATCGTGCTCACGGGGCTTTCCGGCGTGCCGGAGGACGTGTATGAGTCCGCGGAGATCGACGGGGCGACGGGCGTCAAGAAGACGTGGTATATCACGCTGCCGCTGATTTCCGATGTGCTCATCACGTGTACGACGCTGGCGATCACCGGGGCGATTAAGATCTTCGATCTGCCCAGCGTGATTGCCAAAAACGGCGCGCCCAAGGGGCTTACGCACTTTTTGGGCACGTATATGTATCAAAAGACGTTCATCGCGCAGGACGTGGACTATGGCTCGGCGATCTCGATTGTCATCGTGGTGCTGGGCGTCGTGCTCTCGCGCACGGTGGGCAGGCTGCTCAGCCGCGGCGACGAGGGGAGGTGAGCGCCGTGACGAAAGCCGTAACGCCTAAGGCAAAGGCGCAGGGCCTGCGCCGCATGACGCCCGTCAAGGCGCTGATCTACGCCGTGCTGACCCTTTGGGCGCTGACGACGCTGTTCCCGTTTGTGTGGGTGATCAACAATTCCTTTAAGGATTCCTCGCTGGTGGTCAGCGATTCCTTTACGCCGGCATTCCGGCGGATATACAGCTACGACCGGTTTGGGCAGATCATCCGCGAGGAAACGATGAAGGACGAATATGGCCGGGAGATGTACCGCGAGTACCTGAGGAACGAAGACGGCACCTTTAAGCTTGAACGCGACGTGAACAAGCCCCAGCTCGATCAAAGCTCGGCCTTTGCCGGCCTGATGGGCTACAGCGCCGCGGCGCAGCAGAACGAGGAGACCGCCGGCCTGCCGGCCTATGACACATCCAGCGGCAAGGTGTACGACGAGACGAGCGCGCCCGTGCTGCTCTCGCCGACGCTCAAAAACTACGTGACCGCCTTTACCAACAACAACGTGAATATCCTGCGCGGCTATCGCAACAGCCTGATCATTTCCGGCACGGTGATGCTGGCGGTGATGCTGCTCTCCACGATGATGGCCTTTGGCCTGACGCGCTATACATTCCGCGGCAAGGGGATCGTGAAATCCCTCGTGGTGGCGGCGCTGATGTTCCCGGCGTTCTCCACGATCGTGCCGGTTTACCGGATGATCACGCGCTTGGGCATATTCGACACGCTGGGAAGCGTCGTCATCGTGCAGACGGCGGGCAACCTCGCCTTTGCCTGCACGGTGATGATGGGCTTTGTGACGGCGCTGCCCTATGAGCTCGAGGAAGCGGCGTTCATGGAGGGCTGCGGCGTGTACAACATCTTCCTGCGGATCGTTTTGCCGATGTGCCGCCCGGCGCTGGCGACGGTCGCGATCTTCACCTTCATTTGGAGCCACAACGACCTGTTTGTGCAGATGGTATTGCTGCGCTCCAAGGCGCTCATGCCGGTCTGCGCCATCCTGCGGGAGATTTCCAGCCAATACGGCACGGATTACGGCCTGATGGCGGCGGCAGTGGCGATTGTCGTCATCCCGGTGCTGATTCTCTACCTATTTTTGCAAAAGAATATCATCAAGGGCTTGACCGCGGGCGCCGTCAAGGGATAAGATGAGAACAAGGGAGGCGAGCGCATGTACAAGGTCGTGCTTGTGGATGACGAGCATCTCATTTTGGAGGGGCTCTCGCGCGTGATGCCGTGGGAGAAGCTGGGCTGCACCGTCGCGGGCACGGCGAGCGACGGGCGGCAGGGGCTGGCGCTCATCCGCAGCGCGCAGCCGGATATCCTGCTGACCGACATTCGCATGCCGAACATGGACGGGCTGACGATGGTGGCCGCCGTCAAAAGCGAGTTTCCGAAGATGCAGGTGACGGTGCTGACCGCCTTTCGCGACTTTGACTATGCGCAGCGCGCGATCACGCTGGGCGTATGCCGCTACCTGCTCAAGCCCAGCAAGATGGATGAGCTCAACGAGGCCGTGACGGAGATGACCCGGCGGCTGGATGCGATGAGCCCGAAGGAAAGGACGGAGGAGACCGCCGAAGGCGGCGAGGCCGCCAGCTTTGTGGTCCGCGCGGCGCTTTCCTACATGCAGGAGCATTGCGCCGAGCACATCAGCTTGGGCGACGTGGCGGAGAACGTCTACGTCAGCCAATGGCATCTCTCCAAGCTGATCAACCGGCACACGGGTCAGAGCTTCTTTGACCTGCTGGGCGGCATGCGCATCGAGCGCGCGAAGACGCTTCTGCGCGATCCCGCCAAGCGCGTTCATGAGGTGGCGGAGGCGGCGGGGTTTAGCGACGTGGCGCATTTTTCCAAGAGCTTCAAGCGCCTTGTGGGCAAGACGCCCGGTGAGTACCGCGCCGGGCTGAGATGACGCTTAAAGGGGATCGCAAGGCCAAATGATTTGCGCTGCGATCCCCTTTGGCAAACGCCATATCCAAAAAATTTGAGAAATTTATCAAAAGGGCTTGCAAAATGGAACGCGATCTGCTAAAATACTGGATGTTGCCGACGCTGATATAGCTCAGCCGGTAGAGCGCATCCTTGGTAAGGATATGCTCTATGCAACACAGCAGTATCTTTATTCACGTGCGCTGATATAGCTCAGCAGGTAGAGCGCATCCTTGGTAAGGATGAGGTCCCCGGTTCGAATCCGGGTATCAGCTCCAGACGGTCGCCTCTGCGGGACAACTCGCAGGGGCGATTTTCTTTATATTGTTAGGTTTCTCAGCTTCTCCTCCTCTCTTGACCGGGAAGCGCTGCGTGCATCAGGCCTCGATTTCCAGCTAATATTTCGGGCACATTTTCGGACTCCCAGCTAATTTCAGCCTCTTGATGGCCTTGATGATTATGCATCGGATGAATGTGCATAACCGCCTGCTAACAAATCCTGCTAACACGCAGAAATCTTTGCATCAGGAGTTCTGCTGTGCATCGAGCGTCAGGGACTGCATGAGTTTCCGGCACAGCTCCGGGTTTTGCTGAATCTGTGCAATCAGAGCGGACAGGTCTGAGTTGTCCTGTACCTCCCCAGGTGTTTCCCGATGCGGATAGAAGCTGTTCTCCACCAGCCGTGACAGGGCGCGCTTCTCGTAGTCCAGCGCCTCGTTGTAGTGATTCATCAGAACCTCCGGCGACTGTCCGGCGTTTTCCGCAACCAGCTGGTAGTTGTTCTGTGATAAGCGTACCTTGTGCATCTGCCCAGACTTGCGAAGCCCCTGGAAATCAATGCGTTCATTCTCCGGGATGCCGATTCGCTTCTGATGCTCCTTGAAGCTCTTTTCCAGGTTCTTGGGATCGACAGGCCGTCCATCTGCATGGCAAATCAGCAGTCCGTAATCCAGATACTCATCGCGGAAGAATGCCTTATTTTCCTCGATCCGTTCCAATCTCTCGTGCAGCTCATCCAGCAACGGTGTGGTCAGATACTGTTTCCGATGGCTGTCCTCCGTTTTCGGGCCCTTGAGAATCATGCTGCTTTTCGAGGTAAGCACCTGCTTGGGGAAGATGCGCAGCACCTCATGTTTGGGCAGTACGCCGATAGCATTGTCTGATACGCGCTGAATCTGCCGGGTGATCCACAGGCTACCGTCCCGAAAATCAATCGTATGCAGATCAATTCCCGCGGTTTCGCCGGCCTGCAGGGAACAGACAAACGCCAGATGGACAGCCAGGTGAAGCAGCTCATCCTCCTTGATGCTGTCGAGCACCTCGTAAACGCGCCGGGAATCCCAGGCCCTCCGCTTGACCGTCTTTTCTGTGGGCGCGGTGACCTTGGGGATTTCGCTGATGTAGTGCCACTTCTTTGCCGTCTCAAAGCCGGAGGTCAGGATCGTAAAGCACTTCTTCACGGTACTGGAGGATAGCGTTGGAATATCCTCCGGGCGCTTCCCGTAGCTCTTGGGCCCGCAGCAGGGCTTCCGGCTCAGCGCGTCCAGGAAGTCGTCAATGTCCTCTGCCGTAATGCTGCTCATCACCCGGTCACCAAAGTACGGTAGAATATGCCGGTCCAGATTGCTGCGATAGCTGTCATAGGAGTTGGGCGAAAAGCGCTCCTTTCTCGCGTGGATGGGCAGCCACTTCTCTGCAAATTCCCGATAGGTTCTTGTAGTATTATCCTCCGCAGCGTGCGGTGGCGCTTCGTCTGGCGTTTTGATGCGGAACCGTTCGGCCACCTCTCTCTCCACAGCGCGCTTACACTGGTATTCGGTAGCTGCCTTTCGAATCTCGTGGCGAAGCCGGTTTTTTTGCAGATAGTCGATATAAGTCTTCCTCTGCATCGCTTCCAGCTCGGTGGAATAGGTTTCCCATTGGTGCTTGACCTTGCCGTCTTCTGTACGGTAGGGATAAATGATGTTGTGGGCAATGCCCCTCACTTTGTAGGTTGCCATGATCGCTTTCCTTTCCTGATTCAGGTCAGGTAAGCTCCGCTTGCTCGTTCAGCCACTTGTCAAAGGATTCCTTGTGAATTCGCAGGCATCGCTTCCCCAGCCGCATCACCTTGAATTGTGTGGTTGTTTCGCAAAGCCCATAAGCCTTGCGAAGGCTGATGCCAAGGATTTGAGCCACCTGCTCGGCGGTATATGTCCGCTGAACGCATTCCCCTGCAGAAGAATCACGCATCATATGTTCTCCTTTCACTGTGCTGCACATTTATGGATCACTGTACCTCCTTCCGACTTTTCTGATTAGCAGGTACAGACATTCTATAAATAGCTACAGCTTTTGTCAACGGTGTCGTCATGTTACGAGGCAAGCACATGGCCGCGGCTCGCTTCACCGCGTCATAGCCCCACGTGTGCCGTCAGTATTTGACCATCGTACACCGCAGGAACTCCCTCTCCAGTCAATGGAGGGCTGTAGTAGAAGTCTCATTATTTCCGCATGGGATCGTTGCGAACGCGCTGGCTGCAGCGCGGTTGACAGGTTGCGAGAATCGCTCGGGTATCGTGGATACTGTCTTGGCGCCGCCCTGTCTTCCGATCCCACCACACGGATGCATGTCCTGTGCTTGCTATAAGGATGATCAGTCAACCTGTTTTTCAAGGTGCGCAACTCTTTATGGGGCAAACTGTTCGAGTATCGTTCTTATTACGAGTCGGTCTTCAACAGATACGAGAGACGCTGCTTTTTTCAGAACCTTAATTTGTTCGGCACACAGCGTATGCAGCTGCGGATGATACCAATCGGCAACTTTATAGCCGCCGCCATAACGTCCACGAACAGATTCAATGGGATGAGAGAGCATGAGTTCATGCAAATCATTTTGCATCGTCCGAACGCTGACATGAAACTCTGTCGCAAGGTTAGAGGCCGTGTCAAAGCGCCTGCGTAACAATGCTTGCCACACAGCATGCTGACGCTCTATAACCTTCGCGTCCGCGTTCACGCTCAAGCTCTCTCACCTTCTTTCGTACCCCACAAGATAAGCCTAACACTTTAATATGCAGACATGTTTCTTATTTAGGGAATTTGTTTTGATGGGCTGCCAAAACTTATTTGAACAAGCAATATGAGTTTGATATCATTATTTGAGTGATGAAAACATATGCGTTTCAAATGAAGGAAGCATTACATTCTTTGAAGTAGTCCTTGATTAAGAACCATGCATATCGGCACCAGTACCGTTTGAAATTCATGGGTATAAACAAGCAAAGCACTTTCAGTCGAACCAAACGGCGCTCCAGAATTTGCTTTCCAGAGCGCCGCTCATTATTTGAGTACAGATTGATTTATTTGCTTTCGACATACAGGCCAGCGTAGCTATCCGTTTTTTTCGTCATGCGTAGACTCTCAGAGGGCCCTCGTGAGCCTCTCGGAGCGTATATGACCATAGCAATGAAAAAACTTACGAAAGAATAGGCGTTTTTTCGCGCCTGTTCTGCACGCTGATACATCCGATAGAGCGGTTGTAGAAGAAACGCTTCCGGAGTTCAAAAATTATCAGAATGCTAAATTACAACCGATACGGATATTGGTTGCAGTAGGAATAGGGTTTATTAAAAAGCTATAACGAATAAAAGACTCATACGCACAAGATGCTTTGAATTCATCCTGGCGTATGAGTCTTTTAGTCTGCTTGTATTGAATGCACCGTGTACCGAATGGTGCGATAAGAGAACAGGAGTTAGTCATTCTCTCCTGCTCAATTGTCACAGATATCTGACAGTGAGATCAGCCAAATTTTTCTTAGATCATAGTAGCAATTCGGAGACATTGCTTCATTCACGATCTTGAATAAGAAGTGATTCCATGTTGATTCTTTGTTCTCCTCATTGTAAATGAAAAGCAATGTATCCGCAAGGAGAAGCGCTTGTTCCTCTGCTCCTGTTGCATCTTCTGCAAAAGCGACGGTTTCAGCATAATCTACTCGATCTAACACTTTCCATAGCCTGCTGCGAATATTCTGAGGCAAGGTATTGTTGTGCTTTCCACCCAGATCAATACATATTAACTGCACCGCTTCACCTCGAAGAGCATATTTTTGTATGATTTCGGCACAAAGCACATCATAGGCATTTCTTAATGTAATAATAAATTGTTTTATCCCATGCCTAATGCTTACATTTATAAATCTGTTTATATATATTTCATATTGCGCAATGGTTTTTTCATCATGGGTCAGTTCACCTCGCATCATAATCGCACAGGATCTTCCTTTGTTTTTATATGGATTCTGATCACTTCTGTTATATACGTCAGTTAAGTCCCTTGTTTTTTTATAAAATTCTATTTCAAAAAGGCCCAAACTTTCTATCCTGCTCATTTTTTTCTTTCTCCCTTCCTACTCATTCAATATATTATACCATGTTTTCATAATATGATGTTGATATTTCGTATAATGATAGGCTTTGCCGAGGGGTTTGAAGATAAAATGTAAATGAACCAAGAAGCGGGAGTATCGTATGAAATCACGATCTATGATTTTTGGGCGTAATCTAAAGGCGCTACGCGAATCAAGAGGGTGGAACCAAGAACAGGCCGCCAAAAAGGTCGGTCTGTCTATCGCGCAATACAATCGAACAGAATCAGGGAATACGGCTATAGACTTGGATCGAGTAGCTTTATTTTGCGATGTATTCGAGGTTTCTAAGGATATATTATTGTTAGATGTATTCGATCAACCTTCCATAGATGAAGAAAAGAAAACTCTGCTGAATGCTATTGATATGCTCCCTTTATGAGAGACAGTGAAATAAAACACTGTTCATCATGAAGGG
>JAUNPI010000231.1 GCA_030536875.1 Clostridia bacterium | reverse complement strand
CAAAAAGAAAAACCGAGCGCAGCCCCTTGGCTGCGTCCGGTTTTCCGCTGTTTTTAATTCATATTTGCAATGTCATACAGCTTCCGCTTAAGGTGCTCTTTGCCTCCTCCGGCGCAGCGCTTCCCCGCAGCGCCTGCTTTCCGTTCCCGTCTGTCGCTCCTATCTCGCTTTTTACCTTTCCTTTCTTTTCCTATTATGGTATACTGATGGGCGTAATGTTTCCCAACGGCGGGACAATACCAATAATCAAGGAGAGACCGAATCCATGAAAAAGAAACTGGGTCTGGCGGGCTGCGGCTTCCTCGGCAACATCGTCGTGGACGCCTATCAAAAAGGCCTGCTCGAGGACTACGAACTCATCGGCGTCACAAGCCGCACGCCGGAGGATGCCGTCGCCGTCTCCGTCAAGACGGACTGCGCCGTCTGTGCCGACGTCCAAACACTCGTCAGCATGAAGCCCGACTACATCGTCGAAACCGCCTCCGTCGAATTCGTCCGCGAAAACGCGGTCGATATTCTTGAGCATGGCGTAAACCTCGTGCTCATCTCGATCGGCGCGTTCGCCGATCGGGATTTGTATGAGCAGGCGAAGGCCGCGGCCGTGCGCGGCGGCGCGAAGATTCACCTCGCCTCCGGCGCCATCGGCGGCTTCGACGTGCTCCAAACCGTCTCGCTGATGGCGAAGGCGCAGGGCCTTGAGGAGACCGCCGGCATCGAGACGCACACCGGCTGCAAAGGCTTTATGCCCACCCCCGTCTGGGAGGATGCGCTGCTGACCGAGCAAAAGACCGTCTTCACCGGAAACGCGAAGGAGGCGATCGCAGCCTTCCCCCGCCGCGTAAACGTCGCCGTCGCAACCTCTCTGGCGACAACGGGCCCGAACATCACCGGCGTCACCATGCACAGCGTCCCGAATTGGCAGGGCGACGACCACAAGATCACCGCCGAAATCGACGGCGTCCGTGCCGTGGTGGATATCTATTCCCGCACGAGCGCCATCGCGGGCTGGAGCGTCGTGTCGCTTCTGCGCAACCTCGCTTCTCCCATCTGCTTCTATTGAGGAGGTCGCCGCATGTTCAAAAAGCTGGTCGCCATCGAGCCCGTCAGCCTGATCCCCTCCGCCGAGGAGGCGCTGCACACCTATGCGCAGGAGGTCGTGCTCTATCACGACATTCCCGCCGATGACGAGGAGATTCTGCGCCGCATCGGCGACGCGGACGCCGTGCTCGTCAGCTACACCTCCCGCATCACCCGCGCCGTCATCGAGCGCTGTCAACATGTGCGCTATATCGGCATGTGCTGTTCTCTGTATTCCGAGGAGAGCGCCAATGTCGACATCGCCTGCGCCCGAGAGCGCGGCATCCTCGTGCTCGGCATCCGCGATTACGGCGACAGGGGCGTCGTCGAATATGTGCTCCACGAGCTGACCGGGCTCTTGCACGGCTTTGGCATGCCCATGCTGCGCGACGAGCCTGTCGAGATCACGGGGCTCAAGGTCGGCGTGGTCGGTCTGGGCGTGTCGGGCCGCATGATCGCCGACGCCCTCGCCTTCATGGGAGCGGAAATCAGCTATTTCGCCCGCGCTCCCAAGGCGGATGCCGACGCGGCGGGTTACGCCTTCAAGCCGCTTAACAAGCTGCTCGAGGAAAGCGAGGTCGTCTTCACCTGCCTGAACAAGAATGTCCTTCTCTTGCAGCGCGAGCAGTTTGACGCGCTGGGCGACGGCAAGGTGCTCTTTAACACCTCCATCGGCCCGGGGTTTGACTCTGCGGAGCTGGATGCGTGGGTCCGCCGCCCGGGCAACCACTTCTTCTGCGACACGAAGGCCGCCGCAGGCGCCGTCGGCGAGGACTTTTTCTCCCTGCCCAACGTCCACTGCCCCGCCGTCTCCGCCGGGCGCACGAAGCAAGCCTTCGTGCTGCTGAGCCGGAAGGTACTTTCCAACATCGAAACCGCGCTTGCCGCTCAGACGTAAGCGTCTCCCCGGCAGCGCGCCAATAAACAGAGCAAGCCAATCGCGCAAAACGGTTGACCTGCTCTGTTTATTGGCGTGTCGTTTCCTCCTCGTCACGCCCAGCATGCCTGCGGTATTCGCCGGGCGTGACGCCGTATTGCTTTTTGAATACTAATTCGCAATTAAAATGCTTAACAGAGCGCATCAGTTTTTTGCTCTGACGAAGCCAAGTGAAGTGAGGCGTACCTCACGGTACGTTGAAC
>JAUNPI010000230.1 GCA_030536875.1 Clostridia bacterium | reverse complement strand
TGTCCACCAAGAACGGCCGCAAGGTTCTTGCCCGCCGCCGCGCCCGCGGCCGCGCCAAGCTGACCGTTTCCAATCCCGTCTAATCCAGACTTCCTCCGCCTGTGCGGCGGAGATCGCCCATGTCTTCGGGCTGCGCCCTTGAGGACAAGCGTTCGGTCCGGCCCGGCAAAGACCGGGAACGGGCCTTTTTTCTTAATCTGACCGGGGAGCGAGCCGCTTTGCAGAGAACATACAGCCTCAAAAAGAACGCCCAGTTCAAATACGTCCACCGCCGCGGCGTCTCCGCGGGCGCCCACGAGATGGTCATGCTCTATGTGCGCTCTAACACGCTCAAGGTTGGCTTTTCCGTGGGCAAGAAGCTCGGCTGTGCCGTCGCGCGCAACAGGGTGAAGCGCCGGCTGCGCGCCGCCGTCGTTCCCCTGCTGCCCCGGATGAAGCCGGGTCTCTATGTGTTTATTGCCCGCCAGCCGGCAGCCACGGCCGACTTTGAGAAGCTGCGGGGTTCCATGCAGTACCTGCTGCGCAGGCAAAACCTCCTGATGGGGGAGAAGAAAAGAGCGCCCGGCGCGCCGCAAAGGGAAGGCGGCGCTCCGTCGTGAAGAGGATCTTGCTGGCGCTCATTCGGTTTTACCGCCGCGTCATCAGCCCGATGCACGCGCCGTGCTGCCGGTTTACGCCCACCTGTTCCCAGTATGCCCTTGAGGCCGTGCAGAAATATGGCGCGCTCAAGGGCGGCTACCTCGCCGTGCGGCGCATCCTGCGCTGCCACCCCTTCTACAAGGGGGATCCGTATGACCCCGTGCCGTGACGCAGGCCACGCACGCGGGCGGCTTATCGTTAAACCGCTTCCGCTTGGGGAGCGAAGAGCTTCATAATGCAAGGAGGACGCCCCTTCCATGAGTTTTCTCAATTCGCTGCTGCTGACGCTGATCAAGGCCCTGCATACGCTGATCAACAACTATGCGCTCACGATCATCGTCTTTACCATTCTCATCAAGCTGGTGGTCATGCCGCTCAACCTCAAGAGCCGGCGTTCCACCATGCGCATGTCGAGCGTTCAGCCCAAGATGCAGGCGCTTCAGGAAAAATACAAGGACGATCAGGAAAAGCTCAACCAGAAGATGCAGGAGCTGTACCGCAAAGAGGGGGTAAACCCCTTGGGCGGATGCCTGCCGATGATTATCTCGATGGTCATCCTGTTTGCGATGTTCTACGCGCTGCGCACGTTTGCCAACGAGCAGCTTGTGACGCAGTTCCTCACCTTCTATCATCACCCGGAGATGGACCCGAGCACGCTGACGGATTCCTTCCTCTGGATTCGCAACCTGTGGATGCCGGACAGCCCGTTTGCCACCTATCTGCCGGACGTCGCCTCTTTGCAGCTGGTCGAATATGACGTCTGGAACAACGTGAGCGCAAAGCTCGCCGCTGCCGGAACGATCCCCGAGGCGCTCTTTTTCGCCGACCGCAATGCCGTTTCGGCCTATATCACCGACGTGGTCACGCCGTTCATCGCCTCGGACGTCTACGCGCCGTATGTCGCGCCGGTCGCCGGTCTGGGCAACCTGAGCATTCTGGGCATCATCCGCTTTTCGATCTATCAGGAGGGCAACGGCTGGTTTGTCCTTCCGCTGCTGTCGATGGCCACGCAGGTGCTCATGCAGAAATTGACCATGCAGAACACGACGATGGATCCCTCTCAGGCGGGCAGCCAGAAGATGATGATCTATGTGATGCTCTTCATGTCGCTGTATTTCTGCGCAAGCTACAACTCCGCATTCGCGCTCTATTGGGTGGTGTCCAACATCTACGCCATCGTGGAGCAGCTCTGCTTTAACAGGTATTTCGCGCAGCAGGACCGCAAGGCTGCCAAGGCTGAGGAGGTAGGCATTTCATGAGGAGCCAAGAATTTACCGGGAAAACGACGCAAGAGGCCATCGATACGGGCCTTGCCGCGCTGGGCGTGACCATCGCCGACGTGCATGTGGATGTCCTTCAGGAGGGAGCCAAGGGCCTCTTTGGCCTCTTTGGCAGCAAGCCTGCGCGCGTGCGCCTCACGGTGATGGAGGACGAGAAGGAGGACGACCACGGGCTTTCCGATCTGCTGGGGAGCTTCAGCTTGGGCGGCGAAAAGCCGGGGCGCAAGGGGGCGTCCAAGACGCCGGCAGCGCCCAAGGGCGGCGAGCAGAGACCCAAGGCACAGCCGAAGGCGGAGGCCAAGCCCGAGGCCAGAGCG
>JAUNPI010000060.1 GCA_030536875.1 Clostridia bacterium | reverse complement strand
CAGGGAGAGCACCTTTTTCTCGCGCGGGGTCAGCGTGTCGAGCACGCCCATCAGCTGTTCCTTCATCAGTGTAAAGGAAGCGGCCTCCGCCGGCGGCGGCGCGTCGTCATCCTGAATGAAGTCGCCCAGATGGGAATCTTCCTCCTCGCCGATCGGCGTCTCCAGGGAGACGGGCTCCTGCGCGATCTTGATGATCTCGCGCACCTTTTCCACGCTGATGCCCATCGCCTCGGCGATCTCCTCCGGCTGTGGCTCGCGCCCCTTCTCCTGAAGGAGCTGGCGGCTCACGCGGATGAGCTTGTTGATCGTCTCGACCATGTGAACGGGGATGCGGATCGTCCTCGCCTGATCGGCGATGGCGCGGGTGATCGCCTGACGAATCCACCACGTCGCATAGGTGGAGAACTTGAATCCCTTGGTGTAGTCGAACTTTTCGACCGCCTTGATGAGGCCGAGGTTGCCCTCCTGAATGAGATCGAGGAAGAGCATGCCGCGCCCCACATAGCGCTTGGCGATGGACACCACCAGGCGCAGGTTCGCCTCGGCGAGCTTCTTCTTGGCCGCTTCGGCCTCCTCGCCGCCCTCGAGCATCTTCTTGGCGATTTCGATCTCCTCGTCCGCCGTGAGCAGCGGCACCTTGCCGATCTCCTTGAGGTACATGCGCACCGGGTCGTCGATGCTGATTCCCTCGGGAACGGACAGATCGAGCTCCGGCTCGGCGACATCCTGCGTCAGCGTGACGGCGTCATCCTCCGAGGCGCCCACCACGTTGATCCCCTCCGCCTCCAGCGTCTCAAACACCGCGTCGATGGCCTCGGCGTCGATGTCCAGCTCGCTGAGCTTGTTCATCACGTCCTGATAGGTGAGCGTCTTCTTTTCGTTTCGCGCGAGATCTAGGATCTCCTTCACCTTCTGCTGTGCCTGCTCTCTTGTCAATGCCATAAGAAATCATTCCTTTCTTCCGGCCGTCTGTCTTTCCCGGGTCAATTCCTGTATTCTCAAAAGCGCTTTGCGTTTTTCCTCGCCTTTGAGCCCCGCCGCCTGTTGTGTCAGCTCGGCGATTTTCTGTTCAATGCGCTTTCTGCTCAGCACGCGCAGGCAGTCTCCCACCATGCGCAGCTCCTGCTCCGCGTCCGCGTCGCTCTCCCGCTGCATGATGCTCGCCGCGCGCGCGCGCGCCTCATCGTCCTCCATCTCCTCGAGGATCGCGCCCGGCGACATGCCCGAAAGCAGCTTCCGTGCCAGCTCGCGGCGCTCGGGGGTGATAAAATCCTCCTCGGAGACGGCGCCCGCCTCAACGCGTCCCTCCGCCAGCAGGGCAATCAGCTTCTTCTCGGCGGCCGAGGTTTCAAAGTCCACGCCGTCGTTTTTCTCCTCCAGCGGTCTGGCCGCATGGCGGTAGACCGAACGCTTCTGCTGCGGGATCAGCTCCGTGCGCCCAATCTGCGCAAGGAGCACCTCGCGCGTAAAGCCGGTCGCCACCATCAGCTGCTGGAGGTAGTTCTCCAGCTCGACGGGCTCCTTCACCTTCGCCAGATGCTTTGCGCAGGCAATGGCGTATGCCGTCCGCCCCTCCTGAGAGGTCAGATCGTGGCCCGCCATCTCCTGCTTCATCCGATAAGCGGGCGCTTCCATCGGCGTCAGCTGCTCCATCCCCTGCGGGCCATAAGCCCGGACATACTCGTCCGGATCCATGCCCCCCGGAAAGTCGAGCACGCGCGCGCGCACGCCTTCCTCGTCAAAGATGTCCAGCGCGCGCAAAATCGCATGCTGACCGGCGGCGTCGCCGTCGTAAGCGACCCAGATTTCGGGAGCATACCGCTTGAGCAGCCGAGCCTGTTCGAGCGTCAGCGCCGTTCCCAGCGTCGCGCAGACGCCCGGCACGCCGGCCTGCACCAGCGCGACCACGTCCATGTATCCCTCCACAAGGATAACCCGCTTCAAGCCCCGCTGCTTTTTAAGCAGATTGGCCGCAAACACACCCTGGCGCTTGTTGAAGACGGGCGTATCGCCCGTATTGAGGTATTTCGGCTTGGCCTCGCCCAGCGCGCGCCCGCCGAAGCCGAGCACGCGCCCCTGCGCGTCGATGATCGGGAAAATCGCTCTCTGGCGGAACATGTCGTAAACGCGGCCCTCCCGGCGCACCGAGATGCCCGCGCTCACCAGCTCGTCATCCGTAAACCCCATCTCCCGGAGCGCCTGCGTCGCCCCGTCGCCCCGAGCCGGCGTGGAGCCGAGCCCGAAGATTCGGATGGCGCCGTCGTCAAGCCCACGCCCATAGAGGTAGGAAAGCACGTTTGCATTTTCCTTTTTCCACAGCTGGGCGTGAAAAAAACGGGCGCACTGGCGGTTGGCCTCGTAGAGCCGCTCCTTCGCGCTGCGGGAAACCGTGTCCTCCCGGCCGGCGACCATCTGCGGCAGCTCCATGTGCAGCTGCTGCGCCAGCAGCGTCACCGCCTCGCGAAACTCGAGATGCTCCATCTCCATGACGAAATTGATGGCGCTTCCCGACGCATGACAGCCGAAGCAGTAATACATCTGCCTTTGCGGGTTGACGGTGAACGAGGCGGTCTTCTCCCCGTGAAAAGGGCAGAGCCCCCAATAGCGCCCGCCCTTCTGGTTCAGCGTCACATAGCGGGAAACAACCTCCACAATGTCGGCACGCTCGCGCAGCTCGTCCAGCCATGCCTGCGGAAATCTCAACGCCATTCACCGTCCTACTCTTTTTCGCCGCGATTTCACGCATTCCTGCAAGAGAAATGCACTTTTTCGCTAAAATGTCGCTTTCTTCACCCAATTCCGTCAAAAAACGGCGGGATAAACAGCTTTTGATACGTTTTGACCGCATATGCGTCGGTCATACACGCCACATAGTCGCATACTCCGCGCTGCGTTCCCTCGCGGTAGGCGATCTCCAGATATTCGTTGGGCATCTGCGTGGGATGCTCCACATAGTGCTTCACCAGTTCGGTGACGATATGCGAGGCCTTTTGGGATTCGTTTGCCGCCCAATCCCTGGCGTAGACGCGCTCGAACATAAACTCGCGAAGCTCCATCAGCGCGTCCCAGATTTCCGGCTCCATCGCCACATCGTTTTTCCCCGCCGAATGGCGAACCACGCTGGAGATCATCGTGCCCACGCGCTCGCCGTGCGTCTTGCCGAGGCGGCGAATGGCCCTTGCGGGCAAATCCTCCGGCCGAAGGACGCCGCCGCGAATGGAATCGTCGATGTCGTGGTTGATATAGGCGATCCGGTCGGCCAAATGGACGCAGCAGCCCTCCAGCGTCTTCGGCCGCTCCTTGCCGGAATGGTGTTCGATGCCGTCGCGAACCTCCCACGTCAGGTTGAGCCCCCGTCCGCCGTTTTCGAGCACCTCGACCACCCGGCGCGACTGCACCCTGTGCGCAAACCCGCCCTCGATCAGCTTGTCCAGCGCCTCTTCGCCGGTATGCCCGAACGGCGTGTGGCCCAGATCGTGCCCCAGCGCGATGGCCTCGGTCAAATCCTCGTTGAGAAACAGCGCCCGGGCGATCGTTCGGGCGACCTGCGTGACCTCCAGGGTGTGGGTGAGGCGCGTTCTGTAGTGGTCGCCCTGCGGCGAGATGAAGACCTGCGTCTTACCCTTGAGCCTGCGAAACGATTTGCAGTGCAAAATGCGATCGCGGTCGCGCTGGAACTGCGTGCGCATGTCGTCGTCGCTGATCGGGTGCTCTCGGCCTCTCGTCCGGCTGCTGAGCATGGCATACGGGCCGAGCGTCTCCCGCTCTCTCTGTTCAAGCTGCTGCCTGATGGTCATCGCTGCGCCTCCTTGACTCGTCTCTGTATATGCTTTATTCGACAATATTTTCGAAATACCTTTCAAGAATCAAAAAAGCGGGCCGCACCCTCGCCCGCTTTCCAAAATAAACCGCTGTTTTGTCCATCAGGGCGAGGCGCAGCCGCCGCGTCAAACCCCCTGAATATAATGAAACAGGATCAGGTCGCCTTCGCGCACGAGGACAACCGCTTCCTCCTGGGTCACGACGTTGCTCACGCCCAGCGGATAGTCGCTTCTGAGCGTATGCTCCGTCAGCGGGTAAAAAAAGCCTCTGAGCGTCACGCCCCGGGCCTCGCCCAGCGGAACGAGGGAAACCGTGTCGCCCTTTGCTCGGGTCAAGACGGCCCTTTCGTCCACGCGGATGATGCGCACCGCCTCGCTCAGGATTTCGGCGCGGACGCCGCGCCCATGCGCGCGCACGAGCAGCATGAGGTTCGCCATCGCGTGATCCAGCCGCCCGCCCAGCGCGCCCAGCAGCGTGATCTCCGTCGCCCCCGCATCCATCGCCATATCCAGCGCGTCCACGCCGTCGGTGTCGTCCTTGATGCAGTTCAGCCGCCGCTCCTTTACCCGGCCGTTATAGCGCTCCCTGATCTGCGCGCTGACCGAGTCCATGTCCCCGACCAGCCAATCCGGCGCAAGCCCCGCCTCGTCAAAGGCGGCAAGGCCGCTGTCCGCCGCAATGACAAGGTCGCTGTTCTTCATACAGCCGCCAAGCAGCGCAGCCCCCGGCTTGTCTCCCCCCAGAACGATCAAAGCGCGCATGCCGCCGCCCCCTCGACCTCGCGAACCACCCGCTCCGGATCCTCCGCGCGGAACAGGCCTGTGCCGATCACCGCCACATCCGCTCCCGCGGCGATCACCCGCTCGGCATTTTCGAGCTTGATTCCGCCGTCCGCCTCCAGCAGGATATCCCGTCCCGTCTCTTCGATCATCTTTCTTAAAACCGGCAGCTTGGCGACGCAGCCGTCCATGAGCTTCTGACCGCCAAACCCCGGCTCCACCGTCATCACCAGCACGAGGTCGCACAGCGGGAGAAGCGCCCGTATGCTCTCGGGATCGGTTGCGGGCTTGATGCTCAGCCCCGCCTTGAGGCCGCGCGCCCGGATCGCGGCGAGCGCCTCGGCGGGATTGTCCTGCGCCTCGGCATGGATGGAGATGAGATCCGCTCCCGCGTCGGCATATGCGTCGATGTAGGAAAGAGGATGTTCGAGCATCAGGTGAACATCGAGAAATTGGTCGGTCGCCCCGCGCAGCGCGGCGACAAACTCCGGTCCAAAGCTGATGTTGGGCACGAAATGGCCGTCCATCTGGTCCAGATGCAGCCAGCGAAGCCCCAGCCTCCTGGTTTTTTCCACCTCATCGCCCAAGCGCAGAAGATCCGCCCCGAGCACGGATGCCGAAATCGTCACTATACGTACCTCCCCTTCCAGTTTTCTCTGACCTCGCCCAGCAATTCGCGGTAGCGCGCCCATCGCCGGGCGCTCAGCTCGCCTCGTTCAACCGCCGCGTGTACGGCGCAGCCCGGTTCCCTGTCGTGCAGGCAGGGCTGAAAGCGGCACTGCCCCGCCAGCTCGCTGTATTCGGGATAGAGCTGCGCAAAATCCTGCGGCTCCATTCCCCCCTCCAGCTCAAGAAGGCTGAACCCCGGCGTATCGAGCACCATCATGCCGTCCACCGCCATCATCTCCGAACGCCGGGTCGTATGCCGCCCGCGCTCAGTCTTCCGGCTGAGACCGCCGGTCTCCAGCTCCAAGCCGAAGAGAGCGTTGAGCAGCGAGCTCTTCCCCACGGCGGATTGCCCGGCCATGCAGGTCGCCTTGCCGCGCATGGCCTCGCGCAGCGCCTCCACGCCCTCGCCCGTCCTCGCGCTGACGGAAAATACGCGCAGCTCGGTTCCCGCGTATTCGTCGCGCATTTCCCGGGCCAATTCGTCGCCCAAATCCAGCTTGTTGACGCACAGCGCCGGCGTCATGTTGCCCCTGCGCGCTCTTACAATCAGCTTGTCACACAGCAGCATATCCGGCTGAGGCACGCTGGCGATCACCAGCATCAGCATGTCCACATTCGCCACGCTCGGGCGCTCCATGACGCTCTTGCGCGGCAAAATCTCCTCCAGCCAGCCGTCCTCCTCCCCCTGTCCGGGGGTGAAGACGACCCAGTCGCCGACCATCGGCGAGAGGCGCTGGCGCCTGAGCTTCTTCTGCGCCCGAAGCGTATATTGCTCCCCGTCCTCGCCCAGCACCGTGTAAAAGCTGCCGATACCGCGCATGATGCTTCCCGTCATGATTTCGTCTCTCTCCTGTTCCCGCTTCTCCTTTTTCCGCCGGCTTTTCCCTGCCGGTCATTGCAGCACCGCGGTCGCCTCGCTCTTGAAGCCGCCGTCCAGATACAGCCGCCAGGTCATGACGCCGCTCTGCTCGCTGCGCAAAAGCACGCTGATTTCCGTCTTTCCCGGCTCGGTCAGCGTGGCGGCGTACATGTCGCTCTCCCTGCCGTCCTCGCCCACGAGCGTCACGCGAACGCTGACGCCCTCCGCCGGCACCACAACCGTCAGCGAAACGCTGGCCGTGTACTTGCGCTTGTCGTAAAAGCCCACGACCATCTCGATCTCGCTGCCGGGCAGCACCTGCGTAAACTTTTCCAGCGACTGCGAGAGCACGATGCCGTCCTGCCTCGCGCTGTCCACGTTGCTGTATTCGATCATGCCGCGGGTGAGCCCGAGCGCCTCGATGCGCTCAAGCGCCTCTTCCTCCCGCTGGCCGACCAGCTCGGGAACGATCACGCGCCCTCCGGAGACCGTCAGATCGACGGCGCTTCCAACCTGCGCGCTCGTCCCCGCCTCCGGCGACTGCGCGACAACCGTGCCGCGCATCTGCTCGCTGGGCACGATTTCCGTCTTCCCCACGGTAAAGCCCTGCGCGCTGATGGCGTCCAGCGCGCTCTCCTCCGTCATGCCGGAGAGTCTGGGCACGGCGAGCATGCCGCTCCCTCTTGAAATCGTGATCGTCACGGTCTCACCCCGCGCAGCCTCTTCGCGCGCGGCCGGCGCCTGCGCGTCCACATAGCCTTCCGGCGTACTGCTGTAGGCGTAGAAGACCTGCGCGCGCAGCCCCGCGGCCTCGACCATGCGCGTCGCCGTGCCCTCGTCCAGCCCCGCCAGATCGGGCACGCTCGAGACGATAAACATCGAACGGTATAGCCTCAGCCCCGCCACGGCAATCAGCGCGATGAAGAGCAAGACGACAAACGCCGTCGCCAGCTTGCCCGCCACGCTGCTGGGGCCGCGGAGCGCGCGTTTGACGCGCGCCGGCTGCCGCGCGCCCTCCTCCACACGCCGCTTTTGCTGCTGGATAAACGCCCCGTCCGGGTGGCGCAGCGCGCGGCGCAGGTCCCGCATCATGGCGTCCGCGCTCTGGTAGCGGTTTTGCGGCTGCTTCTCCAGCGATTTACGGACGATCAATTCCACCGCGCGGCAGACATCCGCCTCCTCCCGAACGGGCTTTGGCTCCTCCATCAGGTGCATCATGGCGACGGAAACCGCCGTCTCTCCCTCAAAGGGCACATGGCCCGTGAGCATCTCGTAGAGGATCACGCCGACGGAATACAGGTCGGAGGCGGCCGTCGCCTTCATTCCCTTCGCCTGCTCGGGCGAAAAATAGTGAACCGAGCCCATCACGTTGCCGTCGGTCGTCAGGGTCTTGCTGTCCGCCACGCCCGCGATGCCGAAGTCGCTGATCTTCAGCTGCCCCGTGCGGGAGACGAGCACATTTTGGGGCTTTACATCCCTGTGGACGACGCCGCGCTGGTGCGCATGCGCGAGCGCCGCGAGAATTTGCAGCGCATAGCGAACGGCCTGCTCCTGCTCGATCTGCCCGGACCTGGTGATGAGCTCCTTGAGCGTCTCGCCGTCCACGTATTCGATGGCGATGTAGCATACGCCGCTGACCTTGCCCGAGTCGATCATGTTGACGACGTTGGGATGGTTCAGCCTGCCGCATACCTCCGCCTCTCGCTTAAAGCGCTCCTGATACTCCGGGTCGTTCTCATATTCCTCGCGCAGCACCTTGAGGGCGACCGTCTGGTGCTCCTTCAGGTCAAACGCGCGGTAGACAATCGCCATGCCGCCGCGCCCGATGACTTCCTCCACGCGGAACCGGCGGCTGACAATTTTGCCAATCAGTCTTGATTCCACGCCTTGCCCTCCTCATCGTCGCGATGCAGAATCAGCGTCACATTGTCGCTGCCGCCCGCCGAAAGCGCAAGCGAAAGAAGGCGGTCCGCCGCTTCTTCCAGCGTCCTTCCCGCCGAAGACAGCTCGGCCTCAATCCGCTCGTCCTCGACCATGCCCGTCAGCCCGTCGGTACACAGCAGCCAGATATCTCCCTTCCGCGTGTCCGCCGCCAGCAGATCGGGCGTGTTGTCTCCCCGCGTGCCGAGCGCGCGAGTGATGATGTTGCGCCGGGGATGGCTTCTGGCTTCCTCGGGGGTGATCACCCCTCCGCGCACAAGCTCGGCGACAAAGGAATGATCCTGCGTAATTTGCTCGAGCTTGCCCTCGCGCAGGCGGTAGATGCGGCTGTCGCCGACGTGAGCGATATACATGTAATGCCCGCCGCGCCACATCATGGAAAGCGTCGTGCCCATCCCGGCGCATTCGGGGTGCTTCCCCGCGTGGGCGGCAATCGCCTCATGCGCGCGCCGAACCGTGGCCCGAAGCGCGGAAAAGCTGGCCTCGCCGCGCCCGTTTGCCAATCGCTTCACCGCGTCAATCGCCATCCCGCTGGCGACCTCGCCCGCCAGATGGCCGCCCATGCCGTCCGCAACGGCGTAAATGCCCCGCGCCTCGCTCATCCATGCCGCGTCCTCATTCTGCTTGCGAACCCTTCCGATGTCCGTCCTCAGCGTAGCCGCCACTGTCCTGCCCCTTTCCGCCTCCGCCGTCTCTCCCGCCGGCTTGCCATGTATCGTCCCGTGCGCGCCCCGCCTCAGGCGTCCTCCTGCAAGTACCGCCTGCGAAGCTGGCCGCACGCGCCCTCGATGTCGTCGCCCATCTCGCGCCTTCGCGTCACGGAGATTCCCCGCTGCTCCAGCGCTTTTTTGAAGGCCTCCACCTCCCGCTCGGTGACGCCCGTGAGCCCGCGCTCGGGCACGCTGTTGAGCGGGATCAGGTTCACGTGGCATTGCATTCCCCGGATGCGGCAGGCCAGCTGCGCCGCGTGCTCCGGCGCGGCGTTGACGCCATGCACCAGCGCGTATTCGAAGATCACGTGCCGTCCGGTCTTTTCGATGTAATAGCGGCAGGCGTCCAGCACCTCGTCCATCGCATACGCCTTCGCCACGGGCATGAGCCTGCGGCGAATCTCGTCGCTCGGCGCATGCAGCGACAGCGAGAGCGTGACCGGAAGACCCTCCCCGGCAAACCTGCGCATCTGCGGCACAAGGCCGCACGTGGAGAGCGACACGCTGCGCATGCCGATGCACAGCCCGCCCTCCGTGTGCAGAATGCGCAGGAATTTGACCACGTTGTCGTAGTTGTCCAGCGGTTCCCCGCTGCCCATGAGCACGATGTTGCCCACCTTGGACGCCTCGCCCTCTTGATCGCCGCGCCTGAGCACGCCGTTGGCGCAGACGATCTGCCCCAGCATTTCGCCCGGCGTCAGGCTGCGCGCGCAGCCGTCCAGCGTAGAGGCGCAGAACGCGCACCCCATCCGGCAGCCCACCTGCGTGGACAGGCAGAGCGTGTTGCCGTATTTGTAGCGCATGAGCACGCCCTCGATCACATGCCCGTCCGGCAGGCGGTAGAGCAGCTTGATCGTCCCGTCTATCTTGGAGCGGACCGTCTCGAGCACCGAGACGGGATTGGCCAAGCACTCCGCCTCCAGCCTCTCGCGCAGCGCTTTGGGCAAATTGGTCATCTCGTCAAAGGCCGCTCCCTGATGCAGCCAGGCAAACAGCTGCTTGGCGCGAAACGCGGGCTGCCCCAGCTCTTTGAGGAAAACGCCCAGCTCCTGCGGCGTCATGGACAGAAGCTGCGCCTTGCCGCCCTCCTTTTGCGCCTCCGCGCCGCGCATATCCTCCCGGCTCATGCCTTCACCCTGCGCATGCGGCAGACGTAAAAGCCGTCCGTTCCGTCCCTGTGCGCGAACATCTGAAGGCCGTATTCGCCCTCGTGCCTACCAAGCGCCTCGGGCAATTCCCCGCCCATCGGCCAAACGGCATACTCGGGATGGCGCCCCAGGAACGCCCTGACCTGCGCCTCATTCTCCTGCGGCAAAATGGAGCAGGTGGAATACACCAGCGTTCCGCCGACCTTGACCATCGGCGCGACGGCATCCAGAATGTCCGCCTGCGTCCGCATGAGGCTCTCGACCCCGGCGCGGCTCACGCGGTATTTGACGTCGGGCTTTTCCAGCATCACGCCCGTGCCGGAGCAGGGCGCGTCCACCAGCGCCGCGTCGAGGGTCAGCGCCATGTCCGGGCGGGGCGCGGCGGCGTCCTTGACCGCCGGGCGAACATTTTCCAGCTTCAGCCGGTTGGCCGTGCCGCGAATCAGCTCCACGCGGTGAGCGTGCGTGTCCCACGCGTAGACGCGGCCCGTGTCGTTCATCATCTCGCTGAGCGCGGCGGTCTTGCCGCCCGGCGCGGCGCAGGCATCGAGCACCGTCTGCCCCGGCTTTGCGCCAACCGCGCGCGCGGCGATGACCGAGCTCTCCCCCTGAATGGTGAACAGCCCGTTCTGGAAGGCGCGCATGCGCGTCAAATCGCCCGCGTGACGCACCTTGTAGACGCCCGGCACGATGCCCGGCGAAAACTCCAGCTCATCGTCGGCAAACACGCTGCGCAGCCTCGCATCGTCGCATCGCAGGGAATTGACCCGGACGGTCACCTCCCGCTCCCGCGGACGGTAGCGCAGAATTTCAAGCGCCTCGTGTTCGCCATAGGCGTCGATCAGCATCTGCGCCAGCTCCACGGGCGCGCTGAACATGACGGATAGGTACTTTGCCGGGTCGTCCTGCGGCTTGGGCCAGACCACGGCGTCCTTGCCGCGGATCATGCTGCGCAGCACGGCGTTGACCAGACCGGTCAGCGCCTCCAGCCCCATCGCCCGGGTCAGGCTCACGGACTCGTCGACGGCCGCCATGTCCGGCACCCGGTCGAGATAGAAGAGCTGATACGCGCCCATGCGCAGAATCTCGCGCACGGTCGGCTCCAGCTCCTTTTCGCCCTCCAAATACTGGTCGATGCGCCAATCGAGCGTCAGCCGGTTTTCAAGCGTGCCGTAGACCAGCTGGGTCACGAACGCCCTGTCCCGATGGTAAAAACCCGCCTGCGCCAGCCGCTTGTCCAGCGCCAGAGACGCGTAAGCGTCCGACCGGCCGACATCCAGCAGCGTCTCCAGCGCCACGCGGCGCGGCGCAAGGTTCGCCTCGCGCCTCGGGTGCTCGCGTCTTGGCGGATGCTCCGCCCTTGCCGGGTTCTCCGCCCCCGCGGGACGATGGGGCCGCACCGCGCCAAGCGGATGCTCGCCGCGCGGCATGTATCCGCGCTTTTCGCCAAAGGGCTTGTCCCCCCGGGGCGTAAACGTGCGCCCCTCGCCCCTCTCCGAGCGAGGCGCAAAGCCCTTTTTCTGCGCGTTCTCCCGGTCGCCCGGCTTCTTGTTCCACCTGTTTTCCGGCTTGCTTCCCTTCGGAAAGCGATTTTCCGGCTTTCTTCCCGCGCCGCGGAAGCCGCCGTCGCGCCCTCTGTTATCCGACATGCCTTACGCCTTTCCCAGACATACGCCTGTATCCATGCTGTGCCCGCGCAGGTAATCCCTTGCGTTCATGCGCTTTGCGCCGGGCATCTGTATCTGCAAGAGCTCCAAATCTGCGTCCGCGCAGGAGACGACCAGCCCGGCCTTCGCGTCCGCCGAGACGATCCTTCCCGCCTCGCCCGTGGGCCGGCCGCCTGCCCGGGCGACCTCAAAGACCTTCATGGTCCGCCCGTCCGGCAGCGTTGTGTACGCGCCCGGCCACGGCGTCGCCCCGCGCACAAGGCAGTCGATTTCCCGTGCGGAGCGCGCAAAGTCGATGCGCCCGGTCTCTTTGTCCAGCTTGCGCTCATAGGTGGCCTCTTCGGGGTTTTGCGGCGTGCGCGTGAGCGTGCCCGCCTCAAGCTCCCTGAGCGTGCGAAGCAGCAGCTCCGCGCCCATCTTCGCCAGCCTGTCGGTCAGCTCGCCCGCCGTCTCTCGCTCGCCGATGGGGGTCTCTTCCATGAGCAGAATGTCGCCGGTGTCCATGCCCGCGTCGGTAAACATCGTCGTCACGCCGGTCACAGGGTCGCCCATCATGATGGCCCAGTTGATCGGCGCGCTGCCCCGATGCCTCGGCAGCAGCGAAGAGTGAACGTTGATCGTCCCCAGCGGCGGAATGTCGAGGATCTCCTGCGACAAAATCTGTCCGAACGCCGCGGTCACGCACAGGTCGGGCGCAAGCGCCCTGAGCTGCGCGACGCCCTCTGGGCGGCGAATGCGCTCCGGCTGAAAGACCGGGATGCCCAGGCTCTGGGCCGCCTCTTTGACGGGGCAGGCCGCCAGCTTATGCCCGCGTCCCTTCGGTCTGTCCGGCTGGCAGAACACGCCCACGACGTCATAGCCCGCCTCCGCCAGCGCGCGAAGCGAGGGCACCGCGAAGTCCGGCGTGCCCATCAACACGATTCTCACTCGCCGTCCTCCTCCGCTTCCTCTTCTTCGTCCTCAAAGATCTCGCGGGACATGATGTCCACGTACAGCTGCCCGTCTAGGTGGTCGGTCTCATGCATGATGCAGCGGGCCAGCAGCTCCTCCGCCTCGATTTCGTACCACTCGCCGTTGCGGTCCTGAAAGCGCGCGCGAACCTTCATCGGGCGCTTCACCATGCCCCTGCGGCCCGGCACGGACAGGCAGCCCTCCGCGCCGTCCTGTTCGCCCTCGGTTTCGAGGATTTCCGGGTTGACCATCTCGATCAGCCCGTCGCCGCAGTCCATCACGACCACGCGGCGCAGCACGGCCACCTGCGGCGCGGCAAGCCCCACGCCGTTGGCATGATACATCGTCTCCGCCATGTCGTCGAGCAGCTTGTGCAGCTTCTCGTCAAACTTCTCCACAGGGCGGCTCTTCTTGCGAAGCAGCTCATCTTCAATATATACAATTTTGCGCAGAGCCATCGTCATACTTCCTTTCTCATCCGTTCTCATCCGGCTGTGCGCCGCATGGGCGCAAACAGGCACGATACGCCATAATCCGTATTATTATAAACGAAAAGCACACCCTTGGGAAGAGGGAAAATGCTGAAGGCTGCCGAAGGGCTTCCCCTTTTCTCCAATCGCATCATGTCATATCATGCTTCCCGGATTGACCTGGCACACGCAGGCGCAGCCCGCCGCCGGCATCTGCGCGATTTCGCTCATCTTGCCCACGGCCTCCTGGCAAATCGGCTTGTCCACGATTTTGAGCGTCACCTGCCATCGGCTCTTCCCCTTGATGCGCGCCACAGGGCAGGCCATCGCCCGCAGAGACACGACGAATTTGTTCAGATACGACCGCCGCTCAAAAAAGGCCTCCATCTGCCGCAGCGCGCATTCGGCCTCCCGCCGCGCGTCCTCCTCCCTGTCCGCCTCGTAAAGCAGGCGTGCAAGGAGCGTATAGGGCGGATAGAGCATGCGCCTGCGGCGGCGCATCTCCTCCTCGTAAAACGCGCGATAGTCCTGCCTGCTCGCCGCCTCGACGGCGTAATGCTCCGGATCGTAGGTCTGCAAAAACACCTCGCCCGGGCTGTCCGCTCGGCCCGCGCGCCCGGCGACCTGCGTCAGCAGCTGGAACGTCCGCTCGGCAGACCGATAGTCCGGAAGGCGGAGCATGGCGTCCGCCGCGATGATGCCCACCATCGTCACGTTGGGAAAATCGAGCCCTTTGGCAATCATCTGGGTTCCCACGAGGATGCGCGCGTCCCCGCGCCTGAAGGCGGAAAGCAGCGTCTCGTGCGCATCCTTGGCGCGTGTGGTGTCGTTGTCCATGCGCAGGACGGGAATTTCGGGAAAATGGTGCCTGACCTCTTCCTCCACCCTCTGCGTGCCCACGCCAAAGTATTTGATATACCGGCTCCCGCATTCCGGACAGGCCGTCGGTACGGCGCTTTCCTGCCCGCAGTAGTGGCAGCGAAGCACGCGCTCGCTGCTGTGGTAGGTCATCGACACGTCGCACTGGGAGCACGTGACCACATACCCACAGCTGCGGCAGGAGACGAACGTCGAATAACCGCGCCGGTTGACGAAGAGAATCGCCTGCTTCCCCGCGTCCATGCACGACTTGAGCCCCGCAAGCATAGCGCCGGAGAAAACCGACCGGTTGCCCTGCGCCAGCTCCCGCCGCATGTCGACCACATGCACCTCGGGCAGCGGGCGGTCGTTGACCCGGCGCAGCATCTGCAGCAGCGTCAGGTCCCCGCGGCCCGCCAGCGCGAAGGAACGCATGCTCGGCGTCGCGCTCGCCAGCAGCAGCGTGCCGCCCTCTCTTTCACAGCGCATGCGCGCCAGCTCGCGCGCGTCGTAGCGCGGCGTGTTGTCGGCGATGTAGCTCTGCTCGTGCTCCTCGTCGACGATGATCAGGCCCACACGCTCCAGCGGCGCGAAGATGGCCGAGCGCGCGCCGATGACCACGCGGACCTCTCCCCTTCGAATGCGCCGCCACTCGTCGTAGCGCTCCCCCGGAGAGAGGCGGGAATGGAGCACGGCGGCATCCTCGCCAAACCGCGAGCGGAACCACATGACCATCTGCGGCGTCAGCGCGATCTCCGGCACGAGCACGATCGCCGTCTTCCCCAGCTGCGCCGCGCGGCGCACGGCCCGAATGAAGACCTCCGTCTTGCCGCTGCCCGTGACGCCATAGAGCAGAAAAGCGCCCTTCCCCGCCTCCACCGCGGGCAGAAGCTTGGCAAGCACATCTTCCTGCTGCGCGGTGAGCTCAGGATCCTTTTCCGCCAGCCGCTCCATCGCGCCATAGGGGCTGCGCATGGTCTCGCGCCGCTCAAGGCGCACAAACCCCATCTTGGACAGCGCCGCCAGCATCGCGCGGCAATCGCCCAGTCTCTGCCGGAGCTCCTCTACCGGCAGTTCGCCGTCCGGCGCCTCCATCAGCGCCCGCAGCACCCGCTCGCGCTTGGGCGCGCGGCGCTGGCTGGAAGCCACCTGCTCGCGCACGGCGGGGTCGACCGCCAAAACGGCGAACTCCCGCGTCTTTACGCTGATCCGCTCGCCCCGCATCTGCGCCGGGATCATCAGGCGCAGCGCCTGCGCCAGCGTGCAAAACGACGTTCGCTTGATCTCCTTGGCCAATTCGAGCAGCTCGGGGAGAATGGCGGGGTAATCCTCCAGCGTGTCCGTCATGGCGCGCACGCGCGCCGGAGGCAAATCGCACGCATCGGCCATCTCGACGACGACGCCTTCCATCCGGGCGACGCGGCCAAACGGCACATGCACGCGCATGCCGGGGCAGACGCTTATGCCCTCCGGCACGCGATAGGTGAACACGCGATCCACATCCTCGCTGGCGATATCCACAATGACCTGACAATACGGCATGCGCTTTCCCTCCCGTCGGTGCCTTATACTCATTCGCAATTAAAATGCTTAACAGAGCGCAACAGATTTTTTGCTCTG
>JAUNPI010000229.1 GCA_030536875.1 Clostridia bacterium | reverse complement strand
GATTTATCCATTCAGTTTCAGGCTGTTCAGCCAGTCGCGCAGCGTCCCGACGCCAGCGCGGCTTGAAAAAACCATTCCGGGCTTCCATCGGGTCTGCGCGGAGCAGGCCGCTTTGAGGATGGCCTCCGTTTTGCCCATGCCGCTGCCGCCGGAGGTGGCGAAGGGAACGACCGTCTTGCCGGAAAAATCGTAGGCCTCCAGAAACGTCTCGATGATGCGCGGGGCCTGATACCACCAAATCGGGAACCCGATCAGGACGACGTCATACCGCGCCATGTCGTCCGCCCTGCTCGCGATGGCGGGGCGGGACGCGGGATCGTTCATCTCCACGGACGAGCGGCTGGCGGCGCTGTTCCAGTTCAGGTCGGCGGCGGTGTAAGGCTGCGCCGGCTCGATGGCGAACAGATCCGCATGCGCCGCTTCGGCAAGGTTTTGGGCAAGGCGAGCCGTCTCGCCGCTCGCGGAAAAATAAGCAACCAAAGTCTTGTTCATCAAAGGGTGTCCTCCTCTCTATTCCTTGCATGCTGTCCGCCCTCGTTTGACGGCGTCCACATAGCTGTCCAGATCGTCCAGAATTTTCTGCTGCTCGTGCAGGCGCGCGAGCAGCTTAAAGCGTATCCTCCTGAGGCGCACCACCTTTTCCGTATAGCTGCGGCCATTTTCGAGCGTGTCGCAAAGGCTGTAAAGCTCTTCTTGGGAAACGCCCGCGGAGCGCAGCTCCCGCAATAAGACGATCATCTCCACATCCTCCGCTGCAAAGGCGACCTGATCGCTCATCAGCGGCTCGGGGCGCATAATCGCCTGCCAGACCTCTTCTCGAGGCATTGTTCATCCTCCCTCCTTCCGTGAATGAAAGAAGCAGCTAGGAAAAGCCTTCCTGCTGCCTCTATGATAGCGCGCCGCCGCCAATATGTCCAATACCTATTTTAACTATTAAACCATGCTCAGAAAGCATTTCGCAAACGAGATGAATTTCGTGGCCGCCAATGAGAAGGGCTGCTGCCGCCGCCATGCCAACACGCTGCTTGCCCCCAGCGCGGGCGAAAGAGGCCGGAACACGATTTCCCGCTCGTCGCAGAACGGCAGGGAATCGCGGATCAGCATCGCGTAGCCCATACCCTGGCGCACCATCACAGCGGCGTTCGTGCTCAGGTTGCTGGTGAAGCGCACGTTCAGCCTCGGATATTCGCCGCCAAACCAGTTGGCCAGTTCGCTCTGTACGCTCAAACGCCGTGGCAGAATGAGCGGCAGCGCCGCCAGCTCGGCAGCCGTCAAGCTGTTTCGTGCGGCCAACGGGTCATCCGGGCGCATGAGCACGCCCCATTCCTCGCGCTCCGCCATGCGGATATAGTCGTATTTGTCCATGTCGATGGGCTCCAGCAGCAGGCCGATATCCAGCAGCCCCTTGTCCATCTGCTCTTTGACCACATCGGCAGTGGCCGTCAGCAGATCAAATGTGACAAGCGGATACTGCCCATGAAACGCCTCGCAGCAGCGAGCCAGCGCGGATACGGCCGCAGCCTCGCCGCTTCCAATGCTGATGCGCCCCTCCAGCGTCTCGCCTTGGCTGGCGAACTCCAGCTCGGTCTTGTCTGCCAGCGCGACCAGCTCCTCCGCCCGGCGGCGCAGCAGAATGCCCTCGCTCGTCAAAACGATCTTCCTCGCGCCACGCTCCATGAGCTTGACGCCCAGCTCCTCCTCCAGCATGGACAGCTGGCGCGAGAGCGTCGGTTGGGTGATATGCAGCACATCCGCCGCGCGGGTGATGTTTTCCTCCCGCACGACGGCCAGAAAATAGCGCAGCACACGAAGTTCCATGGTCTTCCCTCCTTGCGGCTTTGTCATGATGATAGCAGGCGCGCGCTCATTCGTCAAGAACCGGCGCCTTGTGCGGGCGCGCATTTCGCTTGGCAAAGGCTTTTTTCATCATGAACGGGTAACAGGCAAGGCAAAGCGCGGTGGAGGTCAGCCAGCAGGCAGGGCTGGCGAAGGTCACCCCCGTAAACCCCATTTGGCGCACCAGCAGAAAGGCGACCGCCGCGCGGGTCGCAATTTCGGATACGTTGAACGGAATGAGGCAAAGTCAGAGCGGAAAACATGGTGCGCGGATTAAGCTATTTTAATAAGAATTAGTATTAGTATGAGAATGATATACCTGCTGCACGGGAAAAAAGCGCCGAGCCATGAACGCTTCGGGGACTTTATCCGCAAGCGCCTAACAGGAGAAGTCATGGAGAACCTTTTCTATCAGTTCGTGACAAAGCTTT
>JAUNPI010000228.1 GCA_030536875.1 Clostridia bacterium | reverse complement strand
CCGTCTCCGTCAGGCGCAAATTTTGTTCCTCGTCGCCGCTCGCGCCGGCAGCCGCGATCTCCGCCATCAGCTCTTCGCTCGTGACCGTCTCCTGTCCGGTCTCGCCCATTCTCTCGTCCATGCCGTCCTCCTTTCAGTCTCCATCTTCTACGTGAAAACCCTCGCTCGCCCCCTCTTGCTTCCCCCTCCGGGGGAAGGTGGCACGGCGTAGCCGTGACGGAAGAGGGCACGCCCTCTAGGGGAAGGTTGCGAAGCGAAGCGGAAGAGGGCCTACCTCAGCCCCGTCGCCTCATACAGCCCCGAAAAACTCGTGACGCTCCCGAATCCCTGCGCCCGCAGCCTGCCCATCTGCTCCAAAAAGCTGCGGTAATAAAACTGCGCCCGGCTCTGCTTGGCGAGGTTTCCGTTGGATAGGTGCCGGTAACAGATGTAGTCGGCCAGCGCCGCGTGCGCCTGCTCGCTCATGCGCGGCTCATCGGTGTCGTCCGTGAGCGGCGGCGCGTCGATCTCGCATAGCGCGGTGATCTCCGCGTCCCGCGCATTCACGCGGATGTGCCGTCCGTCCGGCAAAAGCGCGAAGTGCACGCTTCGTCCCTCCCCGTCCTCCGCGGCGATCACGCGCCGGATGTCCTGCCCCTCGAGGCAGGCGATTCCCCGCTCGTCCGCGTAGAGCGAGCGATACGCGCGGGGTTTTACGTACTCGCGCATCGCGATCGCGTATCCCTCCGCCGCATAGGCCCGGAACAGGTCGTCGTATTCCGAAAGATCCTCCGGGTCCTCGTCCAGCTGGCGCAGCGCCAGCGTCATAATCTGCGCAAGCGTCATCCCCGTCTCTCCCTCAAATCACGGCGCAGTCGCTCAGCACCTGAACGAGCGGCTCGGGAATCTCCTGGCTTCTGCCGCGCATGAAGTAAAACTTCACCCCGTTGAGCCCCACGAACACCACGTCGTCCTTGCTTCCCGGAATCTGGGGAATCATCGTCCGCACGCTCTTGTATTCGCCGACGCCCGCCTGCGCCATCAGGCGCTTCATGTTCTTTTGCGTCTCCTCGCACCTGCCGCCCAGCACGGTGCTCGTCCGCTCAATCGTCTTCGTTGTGTTCATTGGGTTCATCGTTTTTCCGCCTCCGTTTGGTTTGCTCGGTTTGCTTTTACGCCGTCATCCCGCACTCGATTCTCACCGCGAACTCCGGCTGAAGCAGCTTGACACCGAAGCCGTCCATCTTCCAGCCGACGGAGCTGATCTGGTCGAGCGGGTCGGCGGCGCCTGCGCTTCCGCTCGGCTTGACGATCACGCGCGGCCTCGCGCCCTTCCAGCTGGTGATGCCGTAGGCGTATTTGCCCAGCACGATGACGCTCGCCACGTCGTATTTGTCCGTGCTCGAGGAGCCGATCGCCGCGCCCGAGCCCGCGAAAACCTTCGCCTCCGTCGTCTCCACGAGGCGCACGCCGAACAGGCGGCCCACCTCGCCGGTGTAGATGTTCTCCTTGTCCTGATACTGGCTGACCTTCACAAACGCGTCGTCGTCCTGAAGGTCGTAGACCACGTCCGGCCCGACGATGGCGACATAGTATCCGTTAAACCGCTGCGCGTTCGCCTTCTTGAGCATTTTGACGGCCTTGCGCAGCTCCACGCTGGTCAGCTTGTCGCTGCTGGTGAGCGCGGCGCGGCTCGTCTTGCCTCCGGCATAGATGACGTTCGTGCAGCTGGCCAGCTCCTCGCGCACGACCGCGTCGATGCTCCTGGCCCCCTGGTTGGCGAACGCCTCAACCTTGCGCGAAAGGTTCACGTCCAGGTTCGCCAGATCGAACAGGTCGGAAAAATTGCCGTACCTGCCGTATTGCTTCAGCTGCACGACCTGCTGCACCTCGCTCATGAGCACGCCGTCGCCCGGGTTGCCCTCCGCCAGCTCCGTGGTGTCCGTCTCCAGCGGCACGAGCTTGCGCATGTTCATGAGCCTGCCGCTGTTTTTCGGCATCGGGTAAACCTCGCCAAACTGCAGGTGAACCAGCTCCGGCTCAAACGTGCGCAGAAGCGTCCGGTTGTAAAACGTCTGCATCGCCGGGCTCAAGCCCGTGCTTCCGGTAAAGTTGCTGTTCGTGGCGGTGTATGCCATGTTTCCTCATTCCTCCCTTTGGCTTTTTCAGATCTGCACGCGCGCGCCCGTCATGGCCTTTTCCATCGCGCGCGCATAGAACGCGTCAAACTCCTTGTCGCTCATCCGTGCGATGGGGTTGCCCCCGTCCGTCCCCCCTGCGCTCGCCGCGCGGACCGTCGGCACGCCCGCCCGGCCCGCCGTCGTCCGGCCCGCCGTC
>JAUNPI010000227.1 GCA_030536875.1 Clostridia bacterium | reverse complement strand
GGACAAGCTCAAAGCTCTCGGCGGCGTGACGGTCCTCCGTGACATTGACGGGCTTGGCGGCCGGCGTCGAAGCGGCCTGCACGGCAGGGCGAGCGGCGAGCTGAGCGCGCGCCTCTTCCAGCTCGCGGCTCAGCGTTGCGACCTGCTCCTTGAGCTGATTGGTCTGCGCCTCGCGGTTTTCCATCTCCTCGAGAATTTCGTCAAGGAAGGATTCGACTTCGTTGTTGTCGTAGCCGTTTTTCACAACCTTAAAGACCTTATTCACGATCGTATCCAGAGTGATAGCCATGTCAAAAAGCTCCTTTCAAAAGCGGTTTTCTTTTTTATTCTGGTTTAAAAAACGTAACGCATAAGCGTTGTTTTTTCGTCGTTGCGCCCAATGAGGCAAGGCTTACGCGGCCCTTGCCCCGGAGGGACAAAAGCGCGCCCTCCCGAACGGGCATATCCACCTTTTCGCAGGGGACGTGATCAAGCTTGACCAACCCCGCGCGGATGGCCTCCGCCGCTTCGGCGCGTGAAAGCTGATACGCCGCGGCGAGTACGGCGTCCAGCCTGAGCGAGCTGACAATCGCGGAAAACGTGCGCCCCTTGGGCTCGGGCATGGGCGGAACCGCGCCGAGAATTTCAAAGCGCAGCGACGCCTTTCCTGCGCTGGTCATGGACGCAGCGATAAAATCCGCCGTCCCCTCGGTTGCAAACAGATATACGTCGGCATCTGATATGATCATATCCCCGATGCAGTCCCTTGTCAAGCCCAAAGACATAAATGCGCCGAGAAGATCGCGGTGGCTGAGCGTTACAAACCGCTGTGCGTAACGCGCGTGCAGGCAGACGATTGGATACTCCTCCGGACTGACGACCTCGTCTCGCGCGTGAAAACAGCCGATGACGCGCTCGGAGCGCTCATATCCGCCGAAAGCCGAAAACGCCGCGCCCTGTTCCCGCGCCAAGCGCTGCGCCTGAACGGCCTGCGCGGGATCGAGGAATCGGGTGAACTTGCTCATCCCCGTCTTTGCGGCAAACCGCGCTGCGTTTTCTAGCGTCTTACTGATTTCATCCATTTTCATCCATCATGGTCTTTAGCGATAGCGCGACTGACTTGAGCCGTAGATGTCCTCCTCGATCACCTCGACGTTTTCCGGCGCGAGCAGATAGGACAGATGGGCCACCTTGATCATTCGCCCGTGCAGCGCGAACGCCGCGCCGCTGAGCAGGTCGACCACGCGCCCGCAATCTTTGGGATCGATGTTCTCCAGGTTGAGCAGCACGCTCTCGCCGCCGAGCAAACACTTGATGATTTCGCGGCATTCTTCAATTCTGCGCACGCAGACAATCCGCTCGCAGTGCGTATACTGAACTTCCTGCGCGGCGCGCGCGTCCATCCTCGCGTCGTGAATGACGTTGCTCCGGCGAGAAGAGCGCACAGGCTCTTCCTCTTCGTCGGGCTCGTCCTCTTCCTCCCGCCGGGAACGCGTCTCTTTGCTTCGCGCAAACGGGTTCGCCCAGCGTGATCCGCGAGCGCGGCGGCCGTCATCCTCTTCCTCGTCGTCTTCGTCCTGAACCTCGTCTTCCTCTTCGGCCTCATCCTCGCGCTCGTCCTCTTCCTCCGACGAAAAGCCAAGCTTTCTGGCTATGGTATCGAACATGCCCATAAATGATCTCCCTTCAAACTTCACTTTTCGACGGCGGCGGCCGTGCGCGCGCCGAAGATGGCCGAGCCGACGCGAACCATCGTCGCGCCTTCCTCGGCGGCCAATTCATAATCGCCGGACATCCCCATCGACAGCTCCTCCATTCGCGCGCCGGAGGGGGCGTCGGCCTGGAGCGCCTCGAACAGCCGGCGCATTTGGATGAAGTACGGCCTCAGTTCGTCGACGTCGTCGATATCGGGCATGACCGCCATCAGGCCGCGGACGTCCAGCCCCGGCAAAGCGGCTGCGTAGCGCACAAGCGCGTCCGTGTCCGAGACGGGGACGCCGCCCTTTTGCGGCTCGTTCCCGATGTTGACCTGAATGAGTACAGGCATGCGAATCCCATGCTGCTGGGCTCTGCGGTCGATTTCCTGCGCGAGGGACTCGCGATCCAGCGACTGAATCATGCCGACCTGATCTATTATATATTTAACTTTGTTGGATTGCAACCGTCCAATTAAATCAATTTGAAAAGCTGCGTCCAAATGCGGGCGTTTTTCTATGATTTCCTGCACCCGGTTTTCGCCCAGCCGGTCGACGCCGGCCGCGCGCAGGGCGTTGACCCGCTCTGCGGGAACCGTTTTGCTCACCGCAATCAGCTTGGGAACGCGGCCCCATCGCGGCAGCGCGGCGCGGCGAA
>JAUNPI010000226.1 GCA_030536875.1 Clostridia bacterium | reverse complement strand
CGTCGTCGAGCTGGACGGAGAGTGCGGCAAGACGGACGAGGAGGAACAGCAGGAGCCTGTGTCGGAGTGAGCGCTCCGGCCTGACTCCGGTCTGAAAGGAGAAATGCACGTTGAAACACCCCGTTTTTGACCGGATTCTGATGCTGCTCAGCGCGATTGGCGGCCTGTGCGCCACGGCGCTGTGCATATCGATTTTCAGCGGCCATATTTCGCTGGAGACTGTCAGCGCTTTTTTGACGCAAGTGGGCGCTTTAAGCCTCAAGACGCGCGTCCTGCTGATTGTCGTGGCCGTCGTGTTTGCGGTTTATGCGCTGCTGATGCTGGCGATGATGCTGCCCGGGCGCAAAAAGCGCTCCAGCAGCTTCGCCATTCAGCGCAACGAGAACGGCATGGTTCGCATTTCGCTCAAGGCGCTTGAAACCCTCGTGCAGAAGTGCCTCAATCAGCATGCCGAGCTCAAGGTCGTGACCTCGTCTCTTTACAGCGACGAGGAGACCGTGCGCGTCGACGTTCATATCACGCTTCAATCCGACATCAGCATGCCGCTGGCGATTTCCGCGCTGCAAAAGCAGATCAAAAAGTACATCGAGGCCTGTTCGGGCGTCATGGTGCAGGAGGTTCGCGTGTTTGTGGACGGCACAACGCCCGCGACCGAGGAGACGGCAAAGTCGCCTTATGCGATTCCCGCCTCGCTGATTGGCCTCAATCAGGAGGCGCTGCCCGTCGCCGAGAGCGCGGCCGAGCAGGAGGTTCCCGCGGCTGCTGCGATCTGCGAGGAGGCCGATTCGCCTGCCCAAGAGGACGAGGCTGCGCACGACGATGCCCAGCCGGAAAGCGAGCAAGGCGAGGAGCAAAAGGATCAGGGTGAAGGGGCATGATGGATTTGAAGACGTTCTGGAGCCAAATGCTCACACCGGGAACCCCGGCCTGCGCGATCTTCGGCGCGGTCATCGGGCTCATCTTCGCCATTCTTTGCCTGACGATCGGCGTGGGCAAGGCGCTCGTGATCGGGGTATTCTGCCTGATCGGCGCGTTTATCGGCGGAGTCAAGGATAAGGGAGAATGTATCCGCCGCATTGCGGCCTTTTTCCACCGGGACGGATCGGATGGATATTGAATTTGACCAATCACCGGGCAGGTGATGCCGATGGCCTTTCCGGCGGCGTCCGACAGATAGCCGGGCGCGCCGGAAAAGGCCATTGGTATGCGGCTATGAATGCGGCTAGGAAGACAAGCTGCAAGAAGAAAATTTGGATCGGAGCAAAAGAAACATGGCACGTCCTATCGCTCGCGAGGCTGCAATGCAGCTCGTGTTTGAACAACTTTTCGGCGGTGAAGGCGAAACGCAGACGCTGGTCGACCTAGTCGATTACGCGCCCGGCGAGAGCGACCGCGCGTATATCGAAGGCGTGGTCTCCGGCGTGCATGAGCACGCCGAGGAGATCGACGAGGAAATCGCGGCATGTCTGAAGGGGTGGCGTTTAGAGCGCCTGTCCCGCGTCGACCTCGCCGTCTTGCGTTTGTCGGTCTATGAGATGAAGTATGGCGGCATTCCTGTGGCGGTTTCCATCAACGAGGCCGTCGAGTTGGCGCGCAAGTATTCATCGGAGCAGTCCTGTCCGTTTATCAACGGTGTGCTCGGTACGATCAGCAGAAAGATGGCGGCGCGGGCATGAGAGCCGTATTGGGAATTGACACCAGCTGCTACACGACATCGGCGGCATTGGTGAGCGAAGACGGAGAAATCCTCGCCTCTGCCCGGCAGCTGCTCGCCGTGGCGGAAGGGGAGCGAGGGCTTCAGCAATCGCAAGGGCTGTTTCAGCACGTGAAAAGCCTGCCGCAGATGATCGAACGGGTGATGGCCGACGTGCCGGAAGCGGGAATTTGCGCCGTGAGCGCGAGTGTCAGGCCGCGCCCGGCGGAGAGATCCTATATGCCCGTGTTTCGCGCGGGAGAAAGTCAGGCACGCGCAGCGGCGGCATTGTTGCGCGTGCCTTTTTATCCTGTAAGCCATCAGGAGGGACATGTCCGCGCGGCGATGGTCGATTCGGGCATCGAGCCCGAGGCGCCCTTTCTGGCGCTGCACCTCTCCGGAGGGACGACGGAGGTGCTCTTAGCCGATTCCGGAAAGCTCACCTTGCTGGGAGGAAGCCTCGATCTGCACGCGGGGCAGCTGATTGACAGGACGGGCGTGAGGATGGGCCTGCCGTTTCCGGCAGGGCCGTCTCTGGAGCGGCTTGCCATGAAGGGCGAGGCAAAGGGGCTGCTCGGCGTATCGATCAAGGGAATCGGCTGCAACCTAGCAGGAGCGGAAAACAAGACCGCACGCTGGCTGGAG
>JAUNPI010000225.1 GCA_030536875.1 Clostridia bacterium | reverse complement strand
GTCTTGCGCGCGGTGTCCGCGGCGAGACAGGCGCAGCGGTTGATGCGGCCCGGGTCGCTCATGGAGGTGATGCCGGTCGCCTCAAAGAACTTGGCGAGCGAGTCGATGCAGTTGTTAGAGCTGGGGACGACGGCGGCCAGAGCCGGTTCGCCGCGGTCATAGGCGGGCAGCTCGCTCTCGCGATACCACTTCATCAGCTCGGCGAGAATGGCTTTGGAATCGGCCGACTCGCAGACAAGGCCGATGCAGGCCGCGGCGCCGCCCAGGCAGCCGCACAGCGAGTTGACACCGTATCCGGCGGCGCCGTTTTGGAACATCATGACCGGAATACCGTCAAACGGGGCGCCGACGGTGTCGGCGAGCTGGCCGATGATAGCGTCGGCGACGCCGATGCAGCAGCCGCCCAGCGCGGAGAAGGAAGCATACGCGCGGTCGGCGGTCGCTTCGGGATCGAGGCGCGTATAGGTGAAGGGATGTTCGGCCTTTTCGGCGAGGGCGCCCACCGGCAGCACGCTGGCCATCGAAGCGGCAACGGCGATCTTGCCGGCATTTTTCAGGAAATCACGGCGGGACTGAATCATAAAAATGATCCTCCTTCGTTTATTTGGTTAAGAATAGTATAGCATTTCGCCACAAACCTGTCAATCTCTTCTAAAAAAATCCGCACGAAACTAAAGGGATTCTTTTTGGGGAATTTACAAATCAGGAGGTTGAGCGGGGCCGAAGGGAAGCGGCTTTTCGGGAATGAAGCGGGACAAAGCGGGACAAAGCCCGCGTCCCTGTGCTATAATAGGAGCAGATTGTCACATGGGGGAGTGTACATGCCGAATTGGACGGAGCAGCAGCTTAGCGCCATCGACGACAGGGGGCACAGCCTGATCGTCTGCGCTGCGGCGGGATCGGGCAAGACCGCCGTGCTTGTGGAGCGCATCACAAGGCTTGTATCGGAGGGATGCCCCATCGAGCGGATGCTCGTCGTCACCTTTACCAATGCGGCGGCCAGCGAGATGCGCCTGCGCATCGGGGCGGCGCTGACGGAGGCCGCGGCGGAAAACCCCGCTTTGGGCGAACAGGCGCTGGCGCTTTCCCGCGCCAGCATTTCCACGCTGCACAGGTTTTGCGGCAACCTGCTGCGCGAGCATTTTCAGGCGTTGGGCATCGACCCGGCCTTTCGCATCGGCGACGAGCAGGAATGCGGCGTGCTCAGCCGGCAGGCGATGGACGACGCGCTGTATGCCTGCTACGACGTGGGCAGCAAGGCGTTTTTGGCGGCCGACCGCTGTTATAAGCAGGAGGAGCTTGCCGAGATCGCCCTAGGCATCCATCGCTTCATGATGACCCGGCCCGATCCGTGGGATTGGCTCGCGCGGGCGGTCGACGCCTGTGCGGGGGATGCGCACGCGCTCATGGAGGGCGGGGCGATCGGCCTGCTGCTCTCCGATGCGGCGCTGGAGCTCGAGCGCATGAGGCGGGAAGGCGAGGCGACGCTCTCCCTGTGCCGTGGGCCGGGCGGGCCGGCGCACTACGCCGCCGTCTGCGCGGCCGATGTTTCGGTTGTGGACGAGCTGCTGCGCGCCCGCGAGGGCGGCTATGCGGCGCTGCACGCGGCGCTCGGGCGCGTGGAATATGAGACGCTGGGCAGGAAGACGAAGAACGCCGTGTTTGACGAGGCCGTCGCCGAGCGCGTCAAGGCCAGGCGCGATGCGCTCAAGAAGGACGTGAAGTCGCTGAAGGAGCGCTTTGGCGCCTCGCCCGAGGAGGCCGCGGCGGATATCGCGATGACGCATGCGCCGCTGCGCGGCATCGCCGAGCTGGTGAAGACATACGACGCGCTCTACACGGCGGCCAAGCGCAGGCGCGGCATCATGGATTTTAACGACCTTGAACACGGTGCGCTCGCCGCGCTGGAGAAGGAGGAGGTTCGCGCGGCGCTTTTTGAGCGCTATCGCTATGTGTTTGTCGACGAGTATCAGGATTCGAGCGCCATTCAGGAGGCGATTCTGGGCAGCTTTGCCCGGGAGGACGGGCTGTTCCTCGTGGGGGACGTGAAGCAGAGCATCTATCGCTTTCGTCAGGCGGAGCCGTCGCTGTTCCTTCAGAAGGCGGCGCTCTATGACAGGGCGGAGAATCCTCTCGCGCGGCGCGTCGATCTTCAGCGCAACTTTCGCTCGCGCGCGAACGTGCTGGAAGGGGTCAACGCCGTCTTTGAGCGGATCATGAAGCGGGATGCGACCGAGATTGAATACGACGAGCGGGAGCGGCTGATTCCCGGCCTGCCCGTGCGGCAGGACGACCCGCCGCTGGAGCTGCACCTGATTTACCGGGAGAGCGACGCCGTGCCC
>JAUNPI010000224.1 GCA_030536875.1 Clostridia bacterium | reverse complement strand
TCCTCGCCGTTGATGATGCGCTCGACGCCGGCGATGACCTCGGCGACGGCGAACATACCGATCAGGGACGGGATGAACTGGAAGCCCTCGAGCAGGCCGGTGTCGCTGTAGGTGATGAAGCGCGGGATGCCGTTGGTCGGGTCAAGGCCTACGGTGCACAGCAGCAGGCCGAGGAAAGCGCTCATCATGCCCTTGGCAATGGACTTGCCGGAGATGGCGACGATGACGGAGAGGCCGAAGACGGCGAGCATGAACATTTCGCCCGGGCCGAACTTCATGGCCATGTCCGCGATGAGCGGGGAGAGGAAGGTCATGACCAGCGCGCCGATGACGCCGCCGCAGAAGGAGGAGAACATGGCGACCGACAGAGCCTTGCCGGCCTGCCCCTTCTGGCACATGGGATAGCCGTCCAGCAGCGTCGCGGCCGCGGAAGGCGTGCCGGGCGCATGGATGAGGATGGCGGAGATGGAGCCGCCATACATGCCGCCGCAGTAGATGCCCAGCAGCAGGCCGATGGACGGAATCAGCTCCATACCGAAGGAGAAGGGAATGAGCAGCGCGACGCCCATCGTGGCGGTCATGCCGGGAATCGCGCCCAGCAAGACGCCGCCTGCCGCGCCAAGGAAGGTCATCAAAATGACCTGAAGGCTGCCGAATACAGCGCCGTAGCTTTCAAAAAGCAAACCCCAATTCATGAAGACGCCTCCTTTCTCAAATCATGTCGACGAGATCGCGCAGGAACTGAAGCGGCCCCATCGGGATGTTGACGGTCAGCACTTTGTAGAAGATCAGCCACATGAGCAGCGGCACGAGGATGGAAACCAAAACGATCTGCACCCAGTTGCGCTTGCCGATGAGCAGCATAATGGCTGCCGCGACAATGGCCGAAACCAGAACATAGCCCATGCCCTTAAACGCTGCGACAAAGAAAATGCACAGCGCAATGACGGCGAGCCCGGCGAGGACGCCCTTGTTTTTCACAAAGTTGATGCTCGCGGCGGGCGCGGCAAGGGGATCGGTATCCTTCATGTTCATCAGCTTGACGATGGATTGGATGAATAGAATCACGGAGAAAATGAGGAGACCGACGGCCATAATTTGGGAAAAGAGAGCAGGCTGCACATAGGTGTTGTTCACCGTTTGGAAGCTGAACGTCTTGATCAGCGCCCAGATGGCGATTCCACCAAACAACAGCGAGCCGATCAGGTTGGCAAACGCTTGCGTTTGGGTTTTCTTCACGTAAACACACATCCTTTTTTGGCTTGTAGAAGACGGCGCGTTATGTTTGAAAGGAAAAGGCCGTGAAATCCATGCCCGAGCGTATTCCGGAAGGATGCCCCTGCACGGATGCCCCTACGAAAGATGGGCAGGCATGGGCCTGCCCATCAGGGAATACGGTTGAGAAAATTACAGCCCGAGAACCTGCATGGCTTCGCCGACATCGGTCAGGCTCTGCGCGAGGAAAGCGGTGTAGTCTTCAGCGTTCTGGTAGGCGATGGTCTGGCCGTTGTTATTCATGAACTCGACGAAATCGGGGTCGACGATGGCCGCTTCGCAGGCGGCGACCAGCTTCGCCTTCACGTCATCCGGCACACCCTTGGGGATGGCCATGCCGCGCTGGGTGAAGTAGGTGATGTCGTAGCCCTGCTCCTGGCAGGTGGGGACATCCGGGAACAGGCTGTTGCGCTGGGTGTCCATGACGCCCAGGCAGACAAGGTGGCCGGACTCGATGAAGCTGCGGGCCTCCGCCAGGGAGACGGTGACGCCCTGAATGAAGCCGGAAGCGGCGTTCTGGACGGCGGTCGCGGCGCCCTCCTGATAGGTGATCATCTGGATTTCAATGTCGGCGGCGTTCATCAGGTAGCCGCCCGCGATGTGCCAAACGGAGGCGTTGGAGGAACCGCCCATCTGCACCTCGCCCGGATGGGCCTTGCAGTAGTCGATGAAGGTGGCCAGATCCGTGATGCCGTTGGACTGGGCCCACTCGGCGTTGACGGTGATGGCGGCGGCGTCGGTATTGACGCGGCAGAGCGGATCATAGTCTTCGTAGGTGATCTCGGAGGTGCCCAGATGCTTGTAGGTGGACAGCTCGAAGGTGATCATGCCGATGGTGTAGCCGTCGGGATCGGCGTCCGCGATGGCCTGATGGCCGATGATGCCGCCGCCGCCGGTGCGGTTGTCGACGGTCAGGGTGACGCCGAGGTTTTTGCTCATCGCTTCACAGAACGCGCGAAGGCAGGCGTCGGTGCCGCCGCCAGCGCCCCACGGGCAGATGACGGAAATGCCCTTGGTCGGATACTCCGCCGCGGACGCGACAGTCGCCAGGCCCATAACCAGAACCAGCGCGAC
>JAUNPI010000223.1:1163-2404 GCA_030536875.1 Clostridia bacterium | reverse complement strand
AAAAAGTAAAAAAAAGAAAAACCAAAAAGGGAAACGCACCTCCATCTCGAAATAAGAAAGAGAAGGAGGTGCGTTTGCGGTGAAAGCGGATTATGGGCGTGGGCTTGAATACGAGGGCTGAGTAGTAACCGCGGAGCTGGCGCCGCTTCGCCTTCAACCGACGCTGTGCCTTCCCCTTCCTTTGTCTCTCGATCCGTTTTGCCGCAAGCCGCCCCGTTGGTTTGCGGGCGAGGCCGGCCGCGTCAGTCCGTGATCATCATCGCATCCCCAAACGAGAAAAACCGATATTTTTCCTTCACCGCGATTTCATACGCGCCAAGCGCGTTTTCCCGGCCCATCATCGCGGAAATCAGCATGAGCAGCGTGCTTTGCGGCAGATGGAAATTGGTGATCAGCGCGTCGACAGCCTTGATCTTGACGCCGGGCGTGATGAAGATCTGCGTAAAGCCGCTGCCGGGGTGAACGACGCCGTCCTCCGTGGCGACGGTTTCCAGCGTGCGCACGCTCGTCGTGCCGACGCAGACGATTCGCCCGCCGCGCGCGCGCGCCGCGTTGATGCGCTCCGCCTGTTCGGGCGTAACCTCGTAATACTCGCTGTGCATGTGGTGGTCGGCGACGTCCTCCTCCTTGACCGGGCGGAACGTGCCAAGGCCCACATGCAGCAGCACGGGCACCACGTCGATCCCCTTTTCGCGGATGCGCGTCAGCAGCTCGGGCGTAAAGTGCAGCCCGGCCGTCGGCGCGGCCGCGCTGCCGTCCACCTTGGCGTAAACGGTCTGGTAGCGCGTGCTGTCCGCCAGCTTTTCGTGAATATACGGCGGAAGGGGCATCTGCCCCAGCCGGTCCAGCACATCCTCAAACACGCCCTCGTAGCTAAAGCGGACCGTGCGCCCTCCGTCCTCCGAGACGGCGAGCACCTCGGCGACCAGCTCGCCCCCGCCAAAGACAAAGCGTGCGCCGGGCTTGGCCTTCCTGCCGGGTTTTAAGATGACCTCCCAGTCGGTGAGGTTCAGCCGCCTGAGCAGCAAAAACTCGATAGCCCCGCCCGTCCCCTCTTTGACGCCGTACAGGCGCGCGGGGATGACGCGCGTCTGGTTGACCACCAGCACGTCGCCGGGGTTCAAATAGTCGATCACATCCCGGAAAACCCTGTGCTCGATCTCGCCGCTTGCGCGATGGTAGACCAGCAGCCGGCTGCTGTCTCGCGGCTGCGCCGGCGTTTGAGCGATGAGCTCTTCGGG
>JAUNPI010000223.1:0-1153 GCA_030536875.1 Clostridia bacterium | reverse complement strand
TCAAATCAGATGTCTTCATAATAGGTTCGCCATTCCTCGTCATCCTTCGCCCATCCCTCGCCGCTAATCCAGCAGCGACAGCTGTTCGTCCGCCTTCGCCGCGCGCGCCTCCTGCGGCATGGGGATCTTCATGTGGTCATAGGCCGCCTGCGTGCAGATGCGCCCCCGCGGCGTGCGCATGATGAAGCCCAGCTGCATGAGATACGGCTCGATGACGTCCTCGATCGTCACGGCGTCCTCGCCGGTCGTCGCCGCCAGCGTGTCGAGCCCCACGGGCCGCCCGCCAAACTTCTTCATCATCGTCTCGAGCATCGCCCGATCCGTGCGGTCCAGCCCCAGCTCGTCCACGTCCAGCAGCGCAAGCGCCTCGCGCGCCATTTGCAGCGTGATGACGCCGTCGCCGCGCACCTGCGCATAGTCGCGCACGCGTTTGAGCAGGCGGTTGACGATTCGCGGCGTGCCGCGGCTGCGGCGCGCGATCTCGCGCACGCCCTCCTCGTCCGCCTGTATGCCCAGCACCGAGGAGGAGTGATTCACGATCTTCATCAGCTCCTCCGTCGAATACATCTGCAGGCGGAAGATGATGCCGAACCGGTCGCGCAGCGGCGCGGAGAGCGAGCCCGCGCGCGTCGTCGCACCGATGAGCGTGAACTTGGGCAGATCCAGACGGATCGACCGCGCGGAGGGGCCCTTGCCGATCATGATATCCAGCGCATAATCCTCCATCGCCGGATAGAGCACCTCCTCCACCGCATGAGACAGCCTGTGAATCTCGTCGATAAACAGCACGTCGCCGCTGGAAAGGTTGGTCAGCAGGCTCGCCAGATCGCCCGCGCGCTCGATGGCGGGGCCGCTGGTGACACGGATGTTCTGCCCCATCTCGCTGGCGACGATGCCCGCCAGCGTCGTCTTGCCGAGCCCCGGCGGGCCGTAGAGCAGCATATGGTCCAGCGAATCCCGCCGCTGACGCGCCGCCTGAATATAGATACCAAGGCTGTCCTTCACAGCCTGCTGCCCGACGTACTCGCGCAGCGTTTTGGGCCGCAGGCTGCTCTCCTGCTCGTCCTCTTCCTCGCGGAAGCCGCTCATCACAAGGCGCTCTTCTTCCATATTCTCACCGCATTTCACACAAACTGGTTGGTCTTTTCATCGT
>JAUNPI010000059.1 GCA_030536875.1 Clostridia bacterium | reverse complement strand
TGCAAAAAACCGTTTCGCCCTTCCAGCTTTGAGCGAGGCCGTCTTCCTCCATTGTGAAATGCTTATCACATTTCGCGTTTTCGTGAGTTGAACACGGATCAAGGGTGAAGTGAAATTCTTCGTCGAGTTCCTTGAAAAACTCGATCGGCGTTTCCCATTCGTTCGATTTGCTGCTTAATAGTGCGGCGTTCATGTGTGCATCTCCTTATATCTCAAAATTCTTCGCGTATCCGGCCAGTTCGTCGAGGTCGATTCCGATATATCGCTTCGTGACTTGTTCGCTCGAGTGATTGAACCAAATCGTCAAAAGGCCAATCTTCCCGGTCTTTTTATAAAAGTGATAGCCGAAGGTTTTTCGCAACGTGTGGCAACCGATTTGAAAGTCGATCCCGATTTCTCTCGAGATATCGTTGACGTAGTTATAAGCCGTCTTTCTCCCGATCGGTTGCTCGAGGCCCGCGCGGCGTTCCGGGTGCTTCTTCGTCGGTTTCGACTTGTGAGGCGAAAGAAAGATATATCGTTCGCCCGGGAGGTTTTTCAACTCCTGCCGGGCGATTCGCTGAATCTTCCTCGAGAGCGGAAGATCGGTCTTTTTGCCCGTTTTCTGCTCTCGCATGGTCAACACTTCACGCCCGCGAACATCCTCAACGCGGAGCCGTGCGAGATCGGAGATTCTCAGGCCCGTATAAATGCCCAGCTCGAAGAGCATGTATTGTCTCCAAGCCTTGTCGGAATCGCCGCGCCGCTCATAGAGCCGCCGCTCGATTTCGTGAACCTGTTCGTTATCGCGGATCGGGTGAACAAACTCCATATACTCACGCCCTTTCGACAACGAAGGCGCGTCCCGTGAGCTTCGCCGCTTCGGCTGCTTTTGCTTGAGCTGCCTTCTTGGTCGGGAATCTCTTTGCCGCTTCCTTGGTATTTAGCGGGCGCATTGCCGACGGCGGATCGCCTATCGCCCGGAAAGAAGCCCCTCCGAAATACCATCCTGTTTCCTGCTCTTTTAAGAGCCATTTCGTCGCCACGGTTCGCCCTCCTTATTTACCCATAACGGGAATTGTGTGTAATTTTCTTGTTTCTTGGAAGCCTTTTCCCGATTTGGTTTTTTGGCTACTTCCGAATTATTTTCCCACGCCTCGAAAAAGGGGAAATTCAACGGCCAAAAGATCCGAAAAGGCCGGGAAAAAACTTCTATATATAAGAGCCGTCTTTCAGGCCCTTATATATAGAAGTAAGTCAATCAGCAGACTTTCCCTCCGTGCTTGTAGCTTCGTGACTTGTTGTATTCATGCTTTTCGCGCATGATCTGAGCGGGATCGAGGCCGCGCTCCCTGATCCAAAGACAAGCAAGGCCCACGGCTTCGGCGAGAGCGTTGTTCCCGTACTCTTCAAGCGAGGATTCTGCTGTGTAGAAGTGCAGAGCGTCCACAAGCTCGGGAAGAGAGGAATCCTTCGGGTGTATCGTGAGCGGTTCCGCGAGAAGGGTTTCGCAAACCTTCATGAGCTTGTCGAGATCGTCAATCTCTTCGGCGAAGACGAAGCCGTCGTGGGCGAGATAGTCGAGAATGCGAATGCAACCGTCGACCAGCTCCACGGCGATTCCTTCCGGCTTGTGTTCCATTTCATTGAGTTTGCACTCTCCGCTCTCGTAGTCGCCGCAACCTTCTTTCATGCAAGGGGCTTTGCAGTTAGAGCAAACCCGATAATCCATCGGCTTTCCGGCGCGGTATTCCTCGAGAGCTTCGCTCCATTCGGAATGGATCAAGGCCCGAATCTGCGCCGTATTCCTGCCGCCTTCCCACCAACCATGAGCGACGGCGTTGTCGTTAATTTCCTTCGCGATTGCGTTGAGATTCATCGTTTCCATATTTCCTCCTATGCTATATGACCGCCCCATGAAGGGGCGGAGAAATACGAACAAAGATCAAAGACAGAAGCAGACGGGCGCGCCCACCCAAGTGTCCGCCGCGCTGGTGCTGCGGGGAGACCCGTAGCTGTAGACGTAGCAGATGCGGCCGGAGCTGCCAGCATGCGAGGAACAGCACCAAAAAGGACAATCTTCGCCGTCTTCATCCACCCGAACGCGGCTCTCAGACGTGCCGAATGCCTCGTATCGCTCGCCGTCTTCGTGATCCGACCAAATCGCAGAACCGAACATTTCGCTTTCCGTAGGAACGAAGAGCTTGTCGGTGCTTTCAAAGGTTCGGCCCTCATGATTGCGCGTAATGCGCTTGACTGAAAGAATTGCTGTTCTCAACTCTTCCGGGAGGGTGAAGAAGAATTCGTTATTCATCCAAGAGCGAAGATCGCTTCCGATCCATCCGTCCGGGCATTCTCCGTCATGGAACGGGCGCTTTCCGGCAACTTGGCGCATCATAAACGTTACGGTCGGGCGGGAAGGGCTGAGTTCGGATTTATCATGATTGAAGCCGATCACTTCCGCTTCGATTCCGTTGATATTGACGACTTCGCCGGGCCGGAAATGCTCTTGTGCCTCTCCGCTTTGGACAATCTTCGAGATTTCGAGCGCGGAACGAGCGCCCAACAGGCCCGCCGCCTGCATTTGCTCATTCGAGAGAGGGATCTCCGCCGCAATGTCGGTCATTTTGATCTGGTCTTCTGCAAGGGGAATCTTTTTGCCATTGACAAACAAATAGTTTTCCATGTGTGCGCCTCCTACTGTATGAAATTTTCGTATCGCCGAACGATCTCGTCTTCGTCCATGTCGCCCCACACAATCACGGGCCGCCCTGAAACGTCCATGAATATTTCTTTCTGCATGAGTGCGGCTCGACGATCCGCGATCGGAACGGATGTGATAAACGAGAGCGGAACGAAAGCCGCTTGAAGTCGGGTGTTATACTCCCGCATATAGCGAGCGGTTTCCCGTTCTCTCGTCGCCTTCTTCATTAGGGGGTAATACTGAGCAAGAATCATTGCTTTCCCTCGTCTGTGCGTCTTGAAGCGTGTTTTCAATCCCGCTTCCCGTTTGAAAGTCGGATCAACCCTCTTTCGGCTGCGAAAAGCGCACAACGGAAAACGAAATCGTCGCGGTAATAGTGAATCGTTCTCTCGGTGCATTTCATTCTGTCGGCGACGGTTTTAATCGTGACATTTCGCCCGTAATAGAGCCGCGCCATGCGGCCTTCGGGGCTTTGGGGATCGTAATACTCAAACGTCGACGCGATCGCCTCAAGCCATTGACGCGGCTTGCAATCGGTCAAGGCGAGAGCTTTGTTCGCCGTTGGGTCAGAGTGCTTTGAAACGCCTCGCGGTAATCCGTGATCGAACGACGGGCCGCCGCCCTCGAAAATCTCGCGACGGATCGCGGCTTCGGCCTCCTCAAGCTCCTTGACGTTGTGGAGATTCCACTCGATCCGTCGATAGACGTGATCTTCGAGCGGCTTCGGCATGGTTATTCCTCCTCGTCGTACATTTCGGGATGATAGCGGCGATAACGCTCTTCCCGCCCTTCTTTCATCAAGCGATAAGCCTCTTCGTGGCCTACGCTTGCCGCGTAATTGATTCGACCGTCGAGGCAATCTTTGAGATATAAATAGCGATCCAGCTCGTCCGCGTTGTGAATTTGTTCAAAGTGCCAATCTTGGCAAATTGAAGCAATATACAAGGCCGGGGTTTTTGCACCATGACGGGCCGCCGTCTCGATAGCTCGATGAATAATCTGCTCGAGTTCGAGGTTCACAGCGTTTAGGCTGATGGTCTGCAATTCGGCCTCTGTTGGTTCTCTGCCAAAATTAGCCCTAAATGCAGCTCCTACGCGCTCGCGCACGCGCTCATGCGCACGCATAAAGGCGGCGGCCTCTTCGTCGTCATCATCAAAAAAATTCGATTGGTTTACGGAGTTAGTTCCGTTTGTGTTTAGTTTATTAGTGTCCGCCCCTTTGCCCGCTCCTTTGTCCGATGGTTTGCCCGTTGGTTTATCCGCTCCTTTGGCCGCCGATTTATCCGCTACTTTGGCCGCTTTTTCCGGGCAAACTTCCGTTTCGGCTGTAAAGAAGTTGAGTTTGTAGGCGGCTGCTGAGGCGCGACGTTCGCCTTTTGTAAATTCAAGCAACCCTTTATTCTTGAGTTGGTTCCTTGCATCTAAAAGTGCATCATTTGAAACGTGCATATAAGAGCGGATCAACATGTCTGGCACTTTCACAAACCCTTCCGGCCATCCCTTCGCGTTGCAGATGGTAAATAACGCATTCCACAAGCTCTGTGCAGTCGGAGAGAGGGTGTTGAAAGTTAGCCATTCATAGAACGCTTCACGCTCGCGCACATAATTGACGTACATTGAAGGAAGGCTCCTTTCAGGTTTCGCAAACGCTCCTTTTGCGAGTAAATTCGCCTTTCCCGTGCCTTTCGAGGATTTCCAAACAATCGAGCCGCCCCTTCTGCTTTGCGTGTTCATAGGCCAATATCCAAGCTCGCTTGAGTGATTCCTCATAGTTCTGCATGGTTTGAGTTGTCGATCTGACGGAGAGAACCTTCAATCGGCAACATTGGCCCTCACGAAGAGGCGCGTTCTCGTTCGGCGTTTCGTCGAAAAGTACGGCTGTTTGGATCGGATAGCGAATAATGGTTTGAATTGAGACGAGAGGGTTTCTCGAGCCGTTCTCGTCCCAATCCTCATAAAGAATGGCGTTGTAAATGTCCTGAATATCAGGATCGGTAACAACGACGGGTGTTCCCTTGGGGAGCATGTTTTAACCTCCGTATTTATCGCGGAGCCTCCGAACAACGGCGAGACTGTTCCAATCATTTATGAATTGAAGGGCTGATTTGAAACGATACGCCGGGAGATCGTAGCGGGAGCCGATCGCAAATTCTGCGTAGAATTCACGCCAAATAGCTTCACGGAGGGCTTTTCCGCATGATGTATAGGACAATCCCTTCGCTTCGCACAAAGCGAGAGCGCGGCCTCTGACGGCCTCTTGAAGCGCTCGCGCCTGTGCGGCTGATATAGTAACCTTTGATTGAATATCGCGCTGCATAGCGTCCATTTGACCTTTGAAGGCCACAATGAGCCGTGCAAATTCTGTCACGCACGAACGGAGTTCGGCAGTAGAAACGGCCCCCGTTTCTACAATGCGGGCGAGATCGAGAACGGCTCCTTCGTCAATCTTGGCGAGTTGGTTGTTTTCGTTCACGGCAAGCCCTCCTTATCGAACCGTCGCGTCGAGGTCGATGAAGGAAGAGCCAGCTTGAACGGCTTTTTCGCTTTCGATCGCCCACTCTTTGACGACTTCAAGCCATTTTTGAATGGTTTGAGCTTCCGCGCTATCCATTGTGCGGAAGAATGCCGACATGTGAGGGAGTGTCCCCACGTCGGCCATAAAGGATTGGATAGAGCGAGAGATCGCAAGGGCTGAAAACGGCGAGGCTTGATCGAATTGCTCTTCCGCGCCGTCTCTGATCCTGCGAAGCTCGCTTTGAGCCTGTTTCCTGAGTTCCTCTTGCTCTTCCGCGTATGCTTCCGCGTCTCGGACGCGCTGGGCGAGGCGTTCATTCTCTTCGAGCTGCTCGGCGAGACGGTCGCTTGCCTCTGCGGCTTCGCGCTTTGCGTCTTCGTAATCCTCGGGAACAACTTCGACTTCGATTTGTTCCGGCGGAGCGCTCTCGAGAGCTTCCGCTTTCCTCTGGAAATAATCTCGCTCATTCTTTATGGATTGGAGCATATCAGCAGCCTTGTTATAGCCGCTTTCGATACGTTCATAAGCCTTCTTTGCAAGCTCTTCTTGACGGCGAGCTTCATCGCGTTCTTCAATGAGTTTTCGGATTTGGCGAACGCTCTTGTCGCCGTTTTCCTCGACGAAAGATTCTCGCTCTCCTGCCGGGAGCTTCAAAACCTCAAGAACAATACTTTTCGGCCTTCCTGCGAGACAGGGGGTTTCTTCAACGCCCTTTGCATAGTGCATGAGATTGAGTGCTGTCGAGTGCGAGAACGGGCAATTCTCGGACACCCACGTCATGAAGGAGCCGTCGCCCGGAAGCTGCTGTTTTGCCTGAATGAGATAGTTTCCGATAATTCCGGCGCGTCGGTTGATCTCGAATGCTTCCATATTGATCGCATAAGCGAGAGTGGAGAGAGGAACAAGTTCGTTATTCTGTTCCTCACGAAGTTTCAAACTAAAGGCTTCTTGCACAAATACCGCTCCTTTGCTTTGATTTTCTTTATTTTGGGCCGGGCCGGGAATCGAACCCGGAAGGCGGGGTGTGCTGCCCACCTCGCAACCCGCCCCGGCATGAAGCCGGGCCTTTGCGGCCCGGCAACCGGGACGAATTACGCAATAACAACGACGTTCAGGTCTGCGAGCTTATCTTCGAGCCATGCGCCAATCTTGGCGACGGCCTCGTTTTTCCACGCGCCACCGTCAGATTCATAGAGAGCAACCTCGGGGCCGTTGCCTCCCTTCTTGATACGCAGGACGAACGGGGAGGTCGGCTGTTCTACTTCCTCGAACGTGCGGTTCGGCGTGAGCTTGAAGGGATTCTTGACGATCGCGTCTTTCACGGCGGAAACGCCGTCTTTGATCGTGACGCGCTGGGACATGCCATCGTCGGCGGTCTGCGCTTCGTTCTCCATGCGCACGTTCCCGGCGAGCTGAGCCACGGTATCGAAATCTTCCGTATCCTTAAAACGGGTTTGCAAATGAATCAAGAAATCTTCTTGGCCCATATAGCGGTCGAAGCGAATCTCAGGAATCAGCGCTTTGCAGTAAGCGACGCGGCTTCGGCTGTTCATGCGCCCGAAGCCCGGAGTGAGAACGGAAACCGTCGTGGGACACTCAACCTTTATATAAAGGCGCGGGAAACGATCGAAGAGCTTGTCCACATCTTCGCGGAGCCACTTCACAAGGCCGGAAAGAGTGAAAGTCTCGAATTCGTAGGGAACGGGTGTCTCAAACGGCTGGATTTCATCAAGCTCGCCTTCGGACGTATTGGTGAAGTAGCGATCGTTGATCTTTACGATTTTGAAGTCTCTGGTCTGCTTGCCCAGCTCTACGAGATAGCGCATAGCGTCCGCATCCATCGGGATTCCTTCGGAGGTTTTGACGCTCAGAATATCGGTTTTGACTTCTTCCATTTGGGAATTCTCCTTTCTTTATCTGCGCCCGCCAATAACAAAAGGCTTCACATTGTCGGGAGCGGTTTCAACATCATCAATCGAGGTTTGTCCGGGAATCTGATTCCCGAATTCCGCCGCCGATACGTTGCCGCGATCGTCGCGAGAAAGCATAGTGTTCACTTCGTAAGGCTCGATCGGGGCCAAGCCGGAGCGAACGTCGAGATAGAACTTTGCAGAGTTCCGGCTCTTGTCCGGCTTGATCGTGAGGGTCATTGTGATTTTTCGTGTCTTCTTCGCGTCCGTGTTCGGATCGAAGATATTGTTCAACACTTCCTTCAAGCACTTGTTGAACCTTTCGACCGCTGCGCCATTCATGAGATCATCGAGAGAGCTAATCGCCTTCATTTTTGCAACCTCCTTTCCGGGGTGAATAGGGACGATTGAGCGCGGCTCGGGAATCGAACCCGATTTTCGCCTTGTTTGTGAGATCACGATCGACGGAGTTTCCTCTTCTACTCACAAGGAAGCCTCTTCGGCTGCCGGGCGAACGAACGCCCAATCTGCCGCGCACAATGGGGCCGGGGCGCGGAATCGAACCGCGTCGAGCGAACGAAGGGAATATATGAACAAAGGAGGTTCAAAGGAAGAGAAAAGAGGTAAAAAACAGCTTCGTCCATTCGATATCCATTCCCCGGCGGAATGGGCGGGGCTGGAGCAGAGCCGCCGCCCGTATGGCCGACGTGGCGAATACTCTCGCCAGTCACCGCAACATAAAAGCGCATCTTTGCCGCCTTCGGAACAAGGCGGGGAAGTGTTCGGATCGGAACGATCCTTTTCGGAGGAACTTTCCTCAACGGGCCTTCCTCAACACTCATTGAAGCGTCATAGGCAAGGGCTGAGAGTTCTTTGAGCGTGTTCGCCGCCTCGTTTAACATGTCGCCAAGCGTCGACAACAAAGCGCGGAGAGCGTCCTCTTCGTCATTCACGAAGAATGGGTTTCCTTTGCTTTCATGATAGCGGCGAGGGCCTCTTGCTTGGTGACACGGAGATCGGCCTTCTTTGCCGTGGTTTCCCACATATCGGCATCCGCAACAAGCGGCGTGAATTCCACTTCGTCGCCGAAAACTTCTCGGATCACGACGGGAACGACGACTTCGCGCTCGAACATATCCACGGAAAGCCAATAGCAACCGCCGACAAGAATTTCTTTCTCAGGTTTCTTCATGTTGGCGGATTCCGTGAGATTGAAGGCCTTCGCCGTTGCCGAAATGAGAGCGTCGAACTTCATCATTGCCGTTCCGATCTGAGCGCTCAGTTCATCAAATCGAGCGTTCGTGTTCGAGAGCGCATCTTCAAAGCGATTCGTGATATAACGAGAAAGAGCGTTGATTTCTGCGGAGTTGCGGTTGTGGAAAAGGAAATGAGCAACTTCCGGGGACATTCTCGGGCGAACAACAAGGGAATTGCATTCCCCGAATTTTTTCTTCTTGTTCTTATTCTTCTTCATGAAGCGGCCTTTCTGCCGCCGTCTCTCGGCGGCTGTGTTTTGCGTCTACCTTTACGACGGAAGCTCTTCTCGACGATCTCTTGGGCGCGGCTTGCGCTGTATGTCGTCCCATCCGTGCAACCGCGCCGCATTTCGCGATATACGGTCGAAAGGTGTACTCCCAAACGATCGGCAATAGCCGCGAGGGGGACTTGTTCGGCGATCCAATGCTCAATTTTTTGTCTGTCTTCCAGCGTCATATAGCGATAACCGTTCAACGACTTCACCTCGCTTTCGGCCCTAAATTAAGAAAAAAATAAATGCGAATAGGGGATTGACCCTTTCGCATTTAATAATAGACTTTGCACACCTGCGGCATGTGCCCGTTTTTCTGGTGATCGGCGAGCTCGACGCGGCGTTGGGCGATCCCTCGCTCTCCATGCAGCTTGCAGAGCGCACCGTCCCCGTCCAGCTGATGCCGGGCATGCGCCCGGACGTGGAGCTGCTTTGCCAGCGCGCGGGCGCGCTCTTCTCCGGCGAGGGCGCGCTGCCGCTCTGCGCGCTGCTGCTCGCAGACGGGCGCCCCTTCCTCGCCGCGCCGCTTCCGCCTCCGGGCTTTCCGCTCGATCCCTCGCGCCTCTTCGTTTGGCTGACGCAGGCCGACAGGCGCTTTTCGCAAAATCTTCCGGCCCTGATGGGGCAGGCCTCGGAGGTCATCCGCTCTTTCCGCGTTCCCGCCCTGCGCCGGCCGCTCTCCGCCCAGGACGCGGCGCATCAGCTCATGCGCGCCCTGAACGCCATCGAGGACAAGGCAAACGGCGGCTTCGGCCAAATCAAGGCCCCTTTAGTGACGGGGCTGCGGTTTATCCAGCATGCCGCCGCCAGCGGCGACCGTCAGGCGCATGCCGCCCTCTCCCGTGCTCTGGATGCGATGCTCTCCTCCAGCCTCTATGACCCGCTGGACGGCTCCTTTTTCCGCGCGACGCTGACGGACGACTGGCGCGCCTTTTCCCCGGAAAAGCCGCTGGGCATCAACGCCATGCTCGCGCTGATCCTTCTGGAGAGCGGGCGGCGCTCCGAAGCCATGCGCACGCTCGATTCCCTGATTTCGACCTTTTCCCTGCCCGGCGGCGCGCTGACGCCGTATCTGCGCGTCGCGCGCGACGCCTGCGCGTTCACGCCGGAGCAGGTCTGCGCGGCGCTGGGCAGCGAACCGGGGCTGCGCGCCTGCCGTCTGCTGCGCCTTCTGCATCAGCATGCCCGCGAGCAGCCGCGCCTGACCCCGAGCCGCTTTTCCCCCGTCGACGACGCGCCGTCGCGCCCCTCCATCGACGAGGAGCCGCTCTGTCCGGAGCTCAGCCCGTCTCTCACGCCGGAGGATTCCGCGTTTCTTCGCCGCGTGCTTCCGGCGCTCCTCCGCCTCCGCGCGGCAAGAACGCCGCCGCAGAGCGCTCCCTTCCTCCTGACGCAGGATTGCGCGCTGGCCGCCGCCGTTCTCGCCCAGTGCGGCCAGCGGCTCGGCGAGGCGCGCTATACGCAGGCCGCCCAGCGCGCGGTTTCCAGCCTGAGCGCGCTCCCCGGCGCGCAGGGCGGCCTTCTGGGTCTGCCGCCGGCCTTTGCGCCCGCCAGCCCGCTCCTCACGCAGGCGACCTGCGGCGCCGGCGCCGCTCTCGCCCTCGCGCTTTTGACGCTCGGGAAAGGCGAAGGCATGGGCGAATATGCCAAGAGCGGATTGCGCCTGCTCAGCGCGACGCTTCATGCGTTTGTCACCCCCGAAGGCATGGTCATGCATACGCCGCGCGATCCGGCCGCGTTCTTTCCCCGCGTTCCCGCGCTTGAGGATAGCGAGCTCCCTTCACCCGCCGCCCTGCTCGTTCACGCCCTGCGCATGGCGCGGGACATGCAGCCCGAGGCGCATTACGGCGAAGCGATCGAAGCCGTCTGGCAGGCCGCCTCGCCGAGCGCCGCCGCCCATCCGCTGGCCTTGGCGGGGCTGATCGACGCGGTCAACCCACTGTGAGCTCAGCCCTTTAAGAGCGCCTTGAGCGCCTGAGCGTCCAGCGTAAACAGGTTTTCCCCGCCCTCCAGCACGCCGTCGCTGAGCGCCGTCTTGGCCCTCTGCAGGCTCAGGATGCGCTCCTCGACCGTGTTGGCGGCGATCAGGCTGAACACCTGAACGCCGCGCGTCTGCCCGATGCGGTAGGCGCGATCGGTCGCCTGGTTCTGCGCGGAGGTGTTCCACCACGGGTCATAGTGGATGACCATGTCGGCCCCCGTGAGGTTGAGGCCCGTCCCCCCCGCCTTCAGAGAGATCAGGAACACGTCGCCTTCTCCAGCGTTGAAGGCGTCGGCAAGCCGCTTGCGCTCCGTTTTTTCGGTCTCTCCCGTCAGATACAGCGGGGTTATCCCTTCCTCGCACAGCGCCTGGTTGAGCAGCTCGAGCATCGAGGTAAACTGCGAGAAGATCAAAATCCGATGCCCTGCCGTGATCCCCTCGCGCACCAGCTCCATGCACTGCTCGAGCTTGCCCGAGCCGCCCGTATACCCCTCAAGGCAAAGCCGCGGATCGCAGCACAGCTGGCGCAGCCGCGTAAGCCCCGCGAGCATGCGCATGCGATCCTTCGCATCGGCCAGCCCTCCGGCCGTCTCGTCGATCAGCTGGGCGGCATACGCGGCGTAGGCCTTGTGCTGGGCGGGCGTGAGCTCGCTGGTCATGATCGTCTCAACCTTCTCCGGCAGGTCGCCCAGCACGTCCTTCTTCATGCGCCGCAGGATAAACGGCGCGACCATCATCCGCAGATTGGCGCGGGCCTCCTCGTCTGCGTCGCGGACGATGGGCGCCTCAAAGCGCTCCTTAAATTTCTTGTAGCTGTGCAAATAGCCGGGCATCAGAAAATCAAAGATCGACCACAGCTCGCTGAGCCGGTTTTCCACCGGCGTGCCGGTCATCGCGAAGCGATGGCGCGCCCGCAGCGTCTTGACCGCCTTTGCGCCCAGCGAGACGGCGTTTTTGATGTTCTGCGCCTCGTCGAGCAGCACATGGGTAAACTCGATCCCCTCATAGCGGGCGGCATCCCTGCGGACTTGGTCATAAGAGGCGATGAGCAGCTCCGGCGCGCTCGCGATGGCCTTTTCCCTTGCGGCCGCGTTGCCCAGCAGCGCCGCGCATCCGAGATCCGGCGCAAATCGTTCCGCCTCGGAAAGCCAGTTGAGCTGAAGCGACGCCGGGCAGACCACCAGCGCGCGCACAGCCTCGCCGCTCTCCTTGGCCCGCAGCAGCATCGCCAGGACCTGAACCGTCTTGCCCAGCCCCATGTCGTCGGCGAGGATCCCGCCGAAGCCCGCCTCGCCGAGCGCGCAGAGCCACGAAAGCCCCGTCTCCTGGTAGGCGCGCAGCGTGCAGCGCAGCCCCAGGGGCGCTTCGACCCGCGTCTTTTGCGCCTGACGAAGCCGGTTCGTCCAGTCGAGCAGCTCGCGCGGCGCGTGCAGCGCAATCTCCTGCCTGCCTTCCAGCGCGTTTTCGATGTACAGCGCCCGGCTCTCGGGCACCTGCGCGCCCTTTTGGGCCTGCTCCGCCGTGAGGTCGAGGCTCTCCAGCACCTGCGCGGCCTGCGCAGCCTGCCCAAGCGCTTCGCCGGAGAGAAACGTTCCGTCCGCCAGACGGATATATTTGCGCCTGAGCCGGTGCGCCGTATAGGCTTCGCGCAGCTCCTGCTGCGAAAGGCCGCCCAAGTCGCCCACGACGACCAGAGCGCCGCCGGAGGCGCTGATGCCGAAGCTCATCGGCCGCCGCGCGCTCGCATTCATCTTCGCCAGAGACTCGGCGATGAGCACCTCGCCCCACTGCGAAAGCTCGAGCAGCCTCTCCGTGATCAGCTGAAAGCAGGCTTCGTCGTCCCCCTCAAAGGCATATTCGCCCTCGCTCACGCGTTCCGGGAAGAGCGAACACGCCGCGCGGATCGCCTCGCTTTCGGCGTCCTCGTCCCGCCGGATGGCAGGAACGCTCTCCCCTGGCAAAACCGTCCGCCCGTCATAGTCGTATTCCACCCGGCACAGCAGCCGGTTATCGCCCTGCGCGTCCACACGGTATTTCGCCGCGCAGGTCATCGGCGTATGCGCTTTTAGGATTTTTTCTCCCTTGTGAACGGAAAACCGCCCCTTGGCCGGCGCGAGCACGCGCGCGCAGACGCGGTCGAGCTGCCGCTCGTCGAGCTCCAGCCCCTTCGGGTAGCTCTTCGCCACCTTGAGCAGTCCCTCGATCTGTTCGAACGCTTCGCCGAACACACAGACGATTTTCCCTTCCTCCGGCATCGTAAAGTACGCGCCGGCATAGCCCTGCACGAACGCCGGCGAGCCGACCGCCAGCCGCGTCCTCTTGTGCGCGCCTTGCAAACCGATTTGCAGCGGAGCCTCCCCCTCTTCCACGCGCACCCGAGAGCTGCCGTCCATCCCCTTCAAGTCGATCGTCCTTCCCATGAGCAGGCGCATCGTTCGGTCGAGCGCCGCGCCGCTCAAAGCCAGCTGCGCGCCGGTCGCAATGGGCGAGCGATCCGCAAGCATGACCACATGCCAGAGCAGAGCGCGATCCTCTGGGGCAAAGACGTCCTCCTCGTGCGCAAATTGCAGCTCCTTGCCATAGGAAAACCACGCTTTCTGCTGCACACGCAGCGCGAACTCCCTGAGATTGCGCACGACGTAGGGGCGCCGGCGCGCCACGCGCAGCTCAAGCGCAGCGGTGTCCGCCGCTATGCAAAGCATGGGCAGCAGGCGCACCTTCTCCTGCGGGGCGGAGCGCGCGCGCGGGACGTCAAGCAGCTGGTTCACAAATTTTTCCCGCCGGTCCTCTTCCGTCTCTATATATCTGTCGTAAAAGGAACGAATGCGCACAGGCTCGCCGTCGTTCGGCTTCTCCCTGCGGCATGCGACGATCATCAGCGCGGCCACATGCTTGCAGCCGTCCTGCGCGCGCTCAAAGGCCGGGCAGCTGCAATACCGCTCCCCAAATTCCTCCGTCGCCTGATCGTATTCAAAAAAGACCCTGTAGCTATGGCCGTGCCCCCTGACGCGCGCCGTATAGCGCAGCGTCGGGCCGTCCTCCTCCCTGATCATGTCATTGACGCGTCCCTCGTCGACGTAAGCGCGCCCGCGCGCAAAGTAAGCGCTGTTGTGAATGGCCTCTCTGGCCTGTGCCATATTCATGCGTATCCTCCGTTCCAAATGCGTATCCCTTCCGTCTCAGCTCCATTATACCATTCGTCCGCGCCGTTGCAAAGGCTTGCGGGCGCGCTTATTCCCTGTTACAATGGTGAAAGCTTCCCCTTTTAAGCATTTCTTTGATAGATGGAGGCATATGATGCGCATCTTTTTCGGCCTTTCGCTGCCCGAGGCTACGCGCCGCGCCGTTGAAAGCCTCTCCCGCGGCGCGCAGACGCTCATCCCGGGGCGCTACGCGCTTTCCGGCAGCCATCACCTCACGCTCGCCTTTTTGGGCGACGTTCCCCAAGCGCGCCTTACCGAAGCGCAGGATGTGCTCACGCACTGCGCTTCGGCCTTTCCTGCCCCGCGCATCGCCGTCAGCGGCGCGGATTTCTTTGGCTCCGCCCAAAATGCCATCCTCATCCTGCGCGCCGAAAGCCAGCCCGATCTCACCGCGCTGCATCGGTCCCTCGTCTCGGCCTTGGGCCGCGCCGCACTGCCCGTCTCCTGCGGCCCCTTCGCTCCGCATATCACCCTTGCGCGCCATGCCCAAATCTCCTCCGCCGCGCTCCTGCGCCTCGCCGAAGAGGCCAAACGCGTTCCGGCGTTCCGCGCGCCCTGCGCCCATCTGTTTCTGAGCGCGCGCGACGAGGCGAACATCCTCCGCTACACGCCCCTGTTTCACGCCGATTTTCTCCCGTAACCGGCATTATAACCGCATTTTTCGGGCGCACACCGCCCATCTTTTTCATCTTCTTTGTAATATGATTAAAGTAATGTCCAGAGTTTTTTAAAATCTTCTTGACAAATGTTACATTCCGTAATAAACTATGGGCATAGTTGATCATTTTAAGATGAGATGAAAGGAGACGCATGCCCCCATGAAACTCTGTGCGTCTGGCAAGAAAGGGGTCCTGATGGCGCTCGCCGCGCTCATGATCTGCGTGTGTGCCGCAGCTTCGGCCCAAAGCTATTCCGTTGGCGACGAGGCCGATGAAATCGCCACCATCCAAACCGCTCTCAAGCAGCTGAAACTCTACACCGGCGAAATCACCGGGCACTATGGCGAAAAGACGCAGGCGGCCGTCAAGCTCTTCCAGAAGCGCTATGCGCTCACGGACGACGGCATCGCCGGCGAGGCGACCATCGCCGCGCTCTACGAGGCCGCGGGCATCACCGCCTCCACCTCCACGTCTTCGGGCACAACCAGCGTCACCGCATCGGTGAGCGGCGATACGCTGCTGCGCCACGGCAGCCAGAGCGACGCCGTGCTCAAGCTCCAGCAGGATCTGACGCAGCTCGGCTATTATTCCGGCTCCATCACCGGCCATTACGGCACGATCACAGAAGCCGCCGTCATGTCCTTCCAGCGCAAAAACGGCCTCAGCGCCGACGGCATTGCCGGCGCCAAGACGCTGGCGAAGATCGCCAGCGCGCTGGGCAGCTCGTCCTCCTCCGGTTCTTCGTCCTCCTCGTCTTCCTCTTCCTCTTCCTCCTCAAGCTCCTCCACGCTGCTCAAGTACGGCGTCAAATCCGAGGCCGTGCGCACCATGCAGCAAAACCTCAAGGACCTGGGCTATTATTCCGGCTCCGTCACCGGCAACTTCGGTTCGATCACCAAAGATGCGGTTTACGCCTTCCAGAAGGCCAACGGCCTCTCCGCCGACGGCATTGCCGGCGCTAAAACCCTCGCCATGATCCAGAGCAAGCTCTCCGGCAACTCTTCGAGCTCCTCCGGTTCTTCCGGCTCTTCGGGTTCCTCTTCAAGCTCTTCCTCGAGCTCTTCTACGACGCTGAACACCTCGAACACCCTGCAAAAGGATTCCTCCGGCGACGAGGTGCTCAAGCTTCAGAACATGCTGACGACGCTGGGCTATTATTCGGGCAACAAGACCGGCAATTTCGGCTCCAAAACGCAGGATGCCGTCGTCGCTTATCAGAAAGCGAAGGGCCTCACCGCCGACGGCATCGCGGGCAAGAAGACGCTCGCCGCCATCAACGCGGACTACAAGAGCATGATGGGCGGCGGCTCCTCGACGGATGTCTCGTCCACGGCCAATAACGTGATCTATGAGAACTTCTACTCTTGGCGCCGCAACTACGAGAACGGCGAATACTGCACCGTTTACGACTTTAAGACCGGCCTCTCTTGGAAGCTGCGCATCATGAGCAAGGACGCGCATATGGACGCCGAGCCCGCCACCGCCGAGGATACGGCGATCATGCTCAAGGCCTTCGGCGGGGAGACGACGTGGACGCCCAAAGCGGTCTGGGTCACCTTCTCCGACGGCAAGACCTACATCGGCTCCACGCACGACGTGCCGCACAGCCCCCAGCATCTGGGCAACAACAACTTCGACGGCCACCTCTGCGTCCATTTCCCGATTCCGATGTCGACCGCGCAGTCCATCGGCCCCTACGCCACCAGCCATCAGGAAGCGATCAACGAGGGCTGGGAAGCGACCAAGAAGATGAAATATTGATTCAAGCAGCGAACGCTCGCTTTGCAAAACCGTCTGTAAAGCGCTGAAATACTCCGCGCTTTGCAGGCGGTTTTCCTTTCGCCTGCCGATTTTCTCTTTCGCCCACCGGCTAGCCGAACACGAATAACCCTCCAT
>JAUNPI010000058.1 GCA_030536875.1 Clostridia bacterium | reverse complement strand
GAGCGGGAAGAAATGCCCCGCGAGCAGATTGCCGCCGAGATATTTGACTTTTTGAGCCGATCGATTGAGAGGATGATCGAGGCGGCTTGCGAGAAGACGGGATGCGCTCAGGCGCTGTTGGCGGGAGGCGTCGCCTCTTCCGAGCTCTTCCGCTCGATGCTTGTGCAGCGGGCGGGAAAGAGAAAGCTGCGCTGCGAACTTCACTTTGCCAGGCCGGAGCTCTCCGGGGATAACGCGGTCGGCGTCGCGCTGTTGGGAGCGGACGCCCTTGGACGGAACATCATAAAAGGAGTGACGTGAGGATGCCGGCGATGATCATGGATGGGCGCGCGGTTGCGGGAAGAATCAAGGAAGAGGCAGCTGCGCGCGCGCAGCGGCTTGCAGGTGCGGGCATTATCCCGCATCTGGCGGTTGTGCTGGTCGGCGAGGATCCCGCCAGTCAGGTCTACGTCCGAAATAAAGAAAACGCCTGCCGGAAGGCCGGCATTCGCTCGACCGTCATTCGCCTGCCGGAGGATTGCGGGCAGGATGCGCTTGTGCGGACCATCTGCGAGCTGAATGCGGACGAGGGCGTGCATGGCATCCTTGTTCAGCTGCCTTTGCCCGAAGATATGGATGAACAGGCGATTTTGCGGCTGATCGATCCGGACAAGGATGTGGACGGATTTCACCCGATGAATGTGGGGAGGCTGGCAAGCGGGCAAAGCGGATTTGTTCCCTGCACGCCTCTGGGCGTCATGCGAATGCTGGAGGCATACGACATTGCTGTCGAGGGGAAACACGCCGTCGTCATCGGGCGCAGCCATATCGTCGGCAAGCCGATGGCCATGCTGCTGCTGAACGAGAGCGCGACGGTCACCGTCTGCCATTCAAAGACGAAAAATCTGGCGGAGATCACACGGCAGGCGGATATCCTAGTTGCCGCCGTGGGACGAGCAGGCTTTGTGACGGCGGACATGGTGAAGCCCGGGGCCGTGGTCGTCGATGTGGGGATCAACCGTGTGGACGGCGTGCTGACGGGCGATGTCACCCCGGAGGCGGCGCAGAAGGCGGGATATTTGACGCCTGTGCCCGGCGGCGTCGGGCAGATGACCATCGCCATGCTGTTGCACAATACGTTGGATGCGGCACAGCGCCGTGGCAAGTAAGCTGACGCTGAGCGTCTCGCAGCTCAACGAATATGTGCGCAAGCTGTTCCAACTGGATCCCATGCTCGGGCGCATCGACCTGACGGGCGAGATCGCCAACCTCAAGTTCCATCAGTCGGGCATGCTGTTTTTTACCATGCGAGACGAACAGGCGGCCATTGCCTGCATGATGCCGGCGCAGGAAGCCGCGGCGCTTTCGACGGAGCCGTTTGAGGGCATGCGCGCCGTGGTATCCGGCAGCGTGGGGCTCTATGCGCGCGCGGGGAGATATCAGTTTTACGCCAATTCGCTGCGCCCTCAGGGCATGGGCGTGCTCTATGAGCGGCTGTTGGCGCTGAAAGCGCAGCTGGAGACCGAGGGCCTGTTTCAAGAGGCGAGGAAAAGACCGATTCCCGGTTTGATCAATACGGTGGGCGTCGTCTCTTCGCCGACGGGAGCGGTGATTCACGACATTCTGAACGTGTCCTTGCGGCGGGATCCGCAGGCGCGAATTCGCCTGTGTCCGGCGCGCGTTCAGGGGATCGGCGCGGCGGAGGAGATTGCGCGCGCGATTCGCACGCTTGAGGCGATGGAGGATGTCGACGTGATCATCGTCGCGCGCGGAGGCGGATCGCTGGAGGATCTCTGGGCGTTTAACGAGGAACGCGTCGTTCGCGCCGTCACCTCGTGCTCAAAGCCGGTCGTTTCCGCCGTCGGGCATGAGACGGATGTGACGCTCTGCGATTTGGCGGCCGATCTCCGCGTGCCGACGCCGTCTGCGGCTGCGGAATGCGTGGTTGCCGTTCGCGCGCAGACCGAACAGAGGCTGGAAGCGCTGAGAGAAGAGCTTCGCGCGGCGGCGGAAAGCCGCGTTTCCAAGGCGGAGGCAGCGCTGGGCATGCTGACGGCGCGGCTTGGCGCGCAGAGGCCGGACAGGCGCGTCGCGCGAGAGCAAGAACGGCTTGCACGGCTGGAAGGCCTGCTTCGCGATGCGGCGCGGCGGCGTTTACAGGAAGGCAGGAGCCGGCTTGAGATGAAGCGGCGAGAGCTTCAGCTGCTCAGCCCATACGGCGCGCTTTCGAGGGGATATGCAATCGTAACGGCAGGGGAAGCCGTTGTCCAGAGCGCAGCGTCTCTTGCCGAGGGAGAGACGATCGCGCTGAGGTTTAAAGACGGCGTGAGAGATGCGCGCGTGATCGGCAAGGGCGAAGGGACGGACGACAAACGCGACGCAGGCCGACGAAAACCCCGTAAAGAGACGACCCAGAGAGGAGAAACGCTGTGACGGCCAGAAAGAAAAAGCCCTCGTTTGAGGAGGGCATGGCGACGCTTGAGGCGCTGATCGACAGCATGAACGAAGGCGAGCTCGATCTCGAGCGGTCTATGAAGGCCTATGAGGAGGGCATGGCGCTTGTCTCTCAGCTTCAGGGCATGCTGGACGCCCACAAAAAGCGAATTGAACAGATCGATATGAACACGGGCGAAGTGACGCCGTTTGAGGAGAAGGATTATGGAGTATCGTGAGCAATACGACCGCTATGTCTCCGCCGTGGAGGAAACCATTGAGAGGCTTTTACCGCAAACGGAAAGGGAATGCCCCGACGTGGACGGGATGATTCCCGCGCATCTGTGCAAGACGATGCGCTACAGCCTGCTTGCGGGAGGCAAGCGCGTGCGGCCCGTGCTTTTGCTGGCGGCGTGCGACATGCTGGGCGGGGATATCGAGCAAGCGAAGGTTCCCGCAGCGGCGCTGGAGATGATACACACCTATTCGCTGATTCACGACGATTTGCCGGGCATGGACGATGACGATTACCGGCGCGGGAGGCTGACGAACCACAAGGTTTACGGGGTGGGTCACGCCATTTTGGCGGGAGACGGCCTGCTCAACTACGCTTACGAGTGCTTGCTGCAAAACGCGATGGGCCATGAGGAAAACCTTAAAGGGCACGTGCTGGCGGCAAAGGCGATCGCCGGGCGCGCGGGCGTGAGCGGCATGATCGCAGGACAGAGCCTTGACCTGCTCAGCGAGCATATGCCCCCTGATCTTAATCGCCTAGCCTACATTCACGCGCATAAGACGGCGGATCTTTTGACCGCGCCGCTGCTGGCGGCGGGCTGCATTGCCGGAGCCGACGACGCGCAGTTTAAGGCGCTGTCGAAATTTGGCATGTGCGTGGGCCTCGCGTTTCAGATTGACGACGATCTGCTGGATGTGGAGGGCGACGCTCAGCTGATGGGCAAGCGGACGGGAATGGATGCCCAGCGGGGAAAGATGACTTGGCCGGCGCTGATGGGTGTGGAAGCCTCGCGTGCAAAATCCCGCGCGCTATGGAGCGAGGCGGAGGCGTCGCTTTCCTGCTTTGGCGAGCGCGCGTGGTTTATGCACGCGTTTGCCGGGCAGCTTAGAGAGCGGAAAAACTGACAGGGAGGCTTTCGACGTGGGGGTACTGTTTGAAATCATCAGCAACCGGGCGATTCAGGCTGCCGCGCTGGCATGGGCCGTGGCGCAGGGCCTCAAGGTGATCTTGACGCTTGCCGTCAGCAAGCAGTTTGACCGCACGCGAGTGCTTGGATCGGGCGGTATGCCCAGTTCGCATTCTGCGATGGCCTGTGCGATGGTCACGACGATCGGGTTTAGAGAGGGCTTTGCATCGTCGATTTTTGCTCTGGCGTTTTGCTTTGCCGGCGTGGTGATGTATGACGCCGCTGGCGTGCGCCGCTCGACGGGGCGAAACGCGGCGGTGATCAACCATCTGTTGGACGGTCTTGCCGGCAACGGCTTTTCCTTTGACGAAGAGAGGCTCAAGGAGCTCGTCGGGCATACGCCGATTCAGGTTCTCGGCGGCGCGCTGCTGGGCATTTTGATCGGCACGCTGATCGCCTGACGCTCCTGATCGCGCTCCTGATCGGAAGGGGATTGACCCGCAGAGGCTTTACGGTTTTGCCGGTTGCGCAGGCTTGACAAGTGTGCTATAATGGGAATTAGGTGGTGCAGTATTCTAGTCAGCGAAGTTCCCTCTGAAGACGGGGCTAAAAATCCGTTAAAGGGCATATCGATGAAGTTTCTGGTGCCGGCTGCTGACGCCCAGTCGGGGGTCGGTGCTGGGAGTAAGAATTATGGGCGGCCGTCAATGGCATGACGGAGTTCGACCCATTTTTCGTGGAGGCATGACGGACTGCCGTCATGAAAACCTGCATGGTGGTACAAAATCTGCCTGCAGTGTAGCCTGCCTTGAGTGGTTGTGGTGGATCATGGAACAACGCGCGGTGACCAAAGGCTCACGGAAGCCGCCGCGATCGCTGTGTGAAACCTCGACTGCAAAAGAGACTAGGAAGGAACCTAGCTGCCGAGGAAAGCTCCTAGACTGTCGATGAAGGATATGACAGAGATTACAGTGTGGACTCAGTGGTAATTCGGTCGCGCGCACGGAAACGGCGTGACGTTCGTTTTAAAGGGAAACCGCTTCTATGGCGACAGGAAGTAATGGACGGGGAAATCCTACCGAACCTATGCCGCAAGGTTTATTTGTCGTATCACCACCTTTCATTGCTTAAACGCCCACGGCAGATCGTGGGCTTTTTCAAATCAATCGGAGTGGAGTTTGTGAGCGGTAAAAAGGAAAAGGGCAAGCAGGAAAAGCAGCGCTGGGTGCTGACGGTGGTCTGTCTGTCGTTCGGCCTGTCCGTGGTGATGTCGCTGGTCACCAGCGTCTTTGTGGAATCGGCGGGGCTTTTTGTCGCGCTGATTTCGCTGATCGTGCTCGTGATGATCGGCATCGTGACCGACGTCACCGGCACGGCCGTCACCTCGGCGAGCGATCAGCCGTTTATTGCGATGGCGTCCAAGCGCATTGCCGGCGCTAAGCAGGCGCTGAGGCTGATTCGCAAGGCGGAGCGCGTCTCCAGCCTGCTCAACGATGTGGTGGGCGATATCGTGGGCATCATCTCCGGCTCGGCGGGCGCGGTGATCGCGGTGTATTTGACGCGCTTTGGCTTGCAAAGCACGATCTCCTCCATGCTGACCACGGCGTTCACCTCTGCGTTTATGATCGGAGGCAAGGCTTACGGCAAGGGGATCGCGATTGAGAAAAGCGCCGAGATCGTGCTCTATGTCGGAAAGATCATGGCCGTCTTCGAGAGAAAGGGCGGCTCCAAGGGAAAAAAACCAAAGAAACCAAAGAAACAAGCGTAAAGGGGGCGTTCCGATGCCGATTCTGCCTGACATTCACGGCCCGGAGGACGTCAAGCGGCTCTCCCGTGAGGAGTGCGGCGCGTTGGCGACAGAGCTGCGGCAGACGATTATCGATACGGTGTCCCGCCAGGGGGGGCATCTGGCCTCGAATCTGGGCGATGTGGAATTGATCATCGCACTGCACAGAGCGTTCGACAGCCCGAAAGACAAGCTGATCTTTGACGTGGGCCATCAGACCTACGCTCATAAGCTGCTTACCGGGCGGCAGGAACAGTTTTCGACCCTGCGATCATATCACGGCATGAGCGGTTTCCCGTGCCGCGCCGAGAGCGAACACGATTGGTTTGATACAGGGCATTCCTCCACGGCGATTTCGATGGCGCTGGGGCTGGCTCGCGCGCGCGATCTTCGAAAAGAGGATTATCACGTCGTGGCCGTCGTTGGGGACGGAGCGCTGACCGGCGGCATGTGCTATGAGGCGATGAACGACGCGGGAAACGGCAAAAACCGCCTCATCGTCGTGCTCAACGACAACGAGATGTCCATTTCCAAGAACGTCGGCGCGCTCTCTTCCTATTTCAAGCATCTGCGGGCCAGCGCATCGTGGTACGGCGGCAAAAAGCGCGTTCGCCGCGTGTTGGAGGGCATTCCGCTGATCGGCGAGGGCGTCGTGGATGTCATAGAGAAGATGAAGAACATGCTCAAATCCATTGTGACGGAGGGCGAGCTGTTCGAGGCGCTGGGCTTTCGCTATCTTGGCCCGTTCGACGGACATAACATCGACGAGATGACCCGCGTATTTGAGGAGGCCAAGCAGGTTTCCGACATGCCGCTGCTCATCCACGTGATCACAAAAAAGGGATACGGCTATGACTTGGCGGAGAGGCAGCCGGAAAAATTTCACGGTGTGGCGCCTTTTCGCGTGGAAAATGGCCTCAAACGAAACCAATCCGGCAAGGAGAGCGCCGCTCAGGCTGCGGGAAAAGCGCTTGTGGCAATGGCGGCGGAGGATACGCGCATCGTCGCGATCACGGCGGCGATGGCGGGAGGCACGGGCCTCAGCGAGTTTGCGACCTATTATCCGGAGCGTTTCTTTGACGTCGGCATCGCGGAGCAGCACGCCGTCAGCATGGCGGCGGGGCTTGCGCGCGCGGGCATGAGGCCCTATTTTGCAGTATACGCGACGTTCCTTCAGCGGGCGTATGACCAGATTATTCACGATGTCTGTTTGCAGAATCTGCCGGTATGCATCCTTTCCGATCACGTCGGTCTGGTCGGCGACGACGGAAAGACGCATCACGGCGTGCTCAGCGTGCCCATGCTGTTGTCCATACCGAATTTGACGCTGCTTGCCCCGCGCGATACGCGGGAAATCCGCCTTGCGGTGCGCGCGTCGCTGGAGGTGGACGGCCCGTGCGTCATCCAATATCCCAAGGACGGGATTGAACCCTACGCGAAGGATGAGCAGGGAAGAACGTTTGCCGTGGGGCGCTGGCAAACGCTCGTTTCCGGGAGGGAAACGTGCATATTGGCCTATGGCCGCATGACGCTGCATGCCGTGCGCGCCAGCGAAATGCTCAAGCGCGAGGGCATAGAGGTTGGCGTGATCGACTGCTGTTCGCTCAAGCCGATGGATATGGAATGCTTAAACGCGCTGTTTGAGGCCGGAACGGAGATCATCACCCTTGAGGAAGGGGAGCTGATTGGAGGGTTCGGGTCGGAGATCGCGCGGCTGAGCGCACAGGCCGGGGCAAAGGAACCGCTTGAGATGATGGGAATCCCCAACCGGTTTATCACACACGGTTCGGTTCCGCAGCTGCTTGAGGAATGCGGCCTTGCGCCTGAGCAGATCGCCGGGCGCATCAAGGGCGCGCTGGAAAGGAAAACGAGGGTGCAAGAGGCGCATGTCTGACAGGAAAAGGGCGGATGTCGCGCTGGTGGAGCGCGGGCTTGCCGCAAGCCGGGAAAAGGCGCAGGCGCTGGTGATGTCCGGCGTTGTCTACATCGGCGAGACGAAGGTGATCAAGCCGTCCGCTTCCGTCTTAGAGACGGACGAGCTGATTGTCCGCAAAAGCGGAACGGGCTATGTCAGCCGGGGAGCGCTCAAGCTGCTGCGCGGCCTCGAGGCCTTTTCCGTCGATCCGACGGGCGTCGTGGCGATGGACTTGGGGGCGTCTACAGGCGGGTTTACCGATGTGCTGCTTCAGCACGGGGCCAAACATGTCTATGCGATCGACGTGGGCTATGGGCAATTGGACTGGAAGCTCCGCAATGATCCGCGCGTTACGGTCATGGAAAGGACAAACGCCCGGTATTTGACGGCGAAGGATTTGCCTCTGCGCCCCACGCTGAGCGTGATGGATGTTTCTTTTATCTCGATCACCAAGGTTTTGCCCGCGGCCGCTGCGATCATGGGCGAGGAAGGCGCGTTTATCTCGCTGATCAAGCCCCAGTTTGAGGCGGGACGGGAACGTGTTGGCAAAAAGGGCGTTGTTCGTGACGCGCAGGTTCACAAAGACGTGCTTGCCGAGATGCTTCGCTTTATTCAAGAGGACTTGGGATGGCGCGTGCAGGGGCTTTCCTTCTCGCCCATCAAAGGGCCGGAGGGCAACATCGAGTTTCTGGCGTATATCCTGCCCGAGAGCCGGGCGACGCATCATGTGACGCCGGAGGAGGCCGAGCAGGTGGTCAAAGACGCGCATAAGACGCTTTCCGATATCTAAAACACAGAGCTGAGGCAATGCTGAAGGAGGTGACAGGCCATGATCCGAAGGGCGATGTTCTGTCTCAACAAAAACAAGGGCACGGTCTACGAGGCGGTGGCCGGCTGCGTGGCGCTTTGCCGCCGCAAGGAAATTGAGCCTGTCTTTTTCGAAGAGGATAGAGAGGAGCTGTTAGAGCGCTTGCCGTCGCTTGTGGACGGCGCGGCTTTTTTGCCGGCTCCGGTTCCCGGAAAGATCGACGCGCTCTTCGCCTTTGGCGGAGACGGTACGGTGCTGCGGGCGCTGGACGCCTATGTGAGCTGTGGAATTCCGATATTGGGCATCAATTTGGGGCGCTTGGGCTTTCTGCTGGAAACACAGGTGGACGAGCTGGCGGAGGCGCTTGAGCTTTTACACAGAGGGGAATATGAGATTGAGCATCGGATGATGCTGCATGTCGAGGCGAGCTGCGGCGGGCAGGCCGTCAGCGCATATGCGACCAATGAGGTTTCCATTTCCCGTGCGCTGTCTCAGAGGATGATCGCGCTGGATGCGTATGTGGGCAGCACGCTTGTGGATCACTACATCGCCGACGGCGTCGTGCTCGCCAGCCCGACGGGATCCACGGCCTATTCGCTTTCGGCGGGCGGGCCGATTGTGAGCCCGGATGTGCCATGCTTTGTGCTGAACCCGATCTGCCCGCATTCTTTGCAATCCCGCCCGATCGTGCTCTCATGCAAGGAGCAGGTGACGCTGCGCATCAACATGAAGGAGATGCGCGAGGGAATTCAGCTGTCCATCGACGGCCAGGCCATCTGCCAGATGCTCAACCAAGAGCAGATCACCGTCAGCAGCTCGCCGCACGACGCGCTGCTGATTCGCTTTCCCAAGGAGAGGAATTTCTTTTCGCTGCTGAAGGACAAGCTTTCGCAGTGGAGTCTGTGAGGCTGTAAATCAAGGAGGCTGTTCATGAAGGCAAGACGACAGGCTTTAATCCGCGAGATCATCGAGGAGCAGAGCATCCAAACGCAGGAGGAGCTCGCCCAAGCGCTCCGCGAACACGGCATGGTGGTCACGCAGGCGACGGTTTCGAGGGACATCAAGGAAATGCACCTGCTCAAGGTTTTGGCGGAAGACGGAAGCTATCGCTATGCCACGATGGACAAGGAGGAGCAGGGGACAAACGACCGGCTGATCCGCATGCTGGCGGATTCGGTGGTCGACCTTGCCAACGCGAACAATCTGATCGTCATCAGGACGCTTCCGGGCAGCGCGCACGTGGCCGGAGAGGCGATTGACAGCCTCAAGTGGTCCGAGGTCATCGGTACCATCGCGGGCGATAACACGATCTTGGTCATCATCCGATCCAACGAAGAGGTGGATGCGGTGATCAAACGTTTCCGAAACATCATTAAATGAGCGGGGCGCAGATGATGCGCGCCGACAGCCGAAAACGCGACCGACGGCTTTTTGTGGCAGGGAGGTTTGAAGATGCTGCTGCAGCTGAGTATTCATCACCTGGCGCTGATCGATGAGATGACGCTTGATTTTTCGCCCGGCATGAACGTCATGACCGGCGAGACGGGCGCAGGCAAGTCCATCGTTGTAGATGCGGTCAACCTTGTGCTGGGGGAACGCGCCGACCGCGAGCTTATCGCCAACGGGCAGAGCAAGGCGCGGGTAGAGGCCGTGTTTGACCTGGCCGACAACGAGAAGGTTCAGCAGCTGCTGATGCAGATGGAGCTCACCGGAGATGAGGACATGGTGTCTATCTCGCGCGAATTGACCAGCGCGGGCAAGAACATATGCCGGATCAACGGCACCATCGTTCCGCTGCAAACGCTGAAGAGGGTTTCCGCCCAGCTGCTCGACATCCACGGACAGCATGAGCACCAGCTCCTGCTGGACAGCAAAAATCACATCGGCTATCTGGACGAATATGCAGCTGAGGAAATCATGCCGCTGCTGCGCGAGAACGAGCAGCGGTATACCGAGTGGAAGCAGACGGGGCAGAAGCTTGCCCGGCTCAGAAAGAGCGTGGCCGAGCGCGCCCAAAGGCTGGATATGCTCACCTTTCAGTTGGAGGAGCTTCGAGGGGCGCATCTTGTCGCGGACGAGGAAGAGGAGCTCGAGCGGCAGAAGGTTTTCTTCCGCAACGCGGGAAAGATTATGGCCGCGTTCGACGAGGCTTGCGCGCTGATCAGCGACGGCTCGGAGGGGGCAAGTTCCGCCGTGGATATGCTGCGCGAGGGCGTCAACGCGCTCTCCCCGGTGGCGTCGCTCGACGAAAAATACGAATCGGTTTATGCGCGGCTGGACGGCCTGTGCTATGAGGTGGAGGACGCGGCGCGGGATCTCGCCGGGCTGCGCGAGGAGATGGATTACGACGAGGAAGAGGCCGAGCGGGTGGAAAGCCGCCTCGATTTGCTCCGGCGGCTGAACCGCAAGTATGGCGCGACCACGCGCGATATGATCCGCTATCGCGACAAGATCGCCTCTGAGCTGGGCGAACTCGAGGATTCGGACGAAGCGATGGAAAGGCTGGAAAGGGAGTTTCGCCAAAGCGGCAGGGCGCTTGAGGAAATTTCCATTCGGCTTACGCATGCGCGGGAGACCGCTGCGCGGCGGTTTGAAAAGAGCATGGAGGAACAGCTGCGCGATTTGGGCATGAAAAATGCACGGCTCGCGATGGCCTTTTCCCCGCTTGGCGCGGGAGAAAAGCTCAGCGACCGATTCAGCGCGCAGGGCGTCGACCGAATGGAGATGATGTTTTGCGCCAACCTCGGCCAGCCGCTCAAGCCGCTGGCGCGCGTCGCCTCGGGAGGCGAGCTTTCCCGCATCATGCTGGCGCTCAAGAATCTCTCCGCGCAGAAGCCGGGGATTCCCCGCAGCATGGTCTTCGATGAGATCGACACCGGCATCAGCGGGCGCATGGCGCAGGTCGTGGCCGAGAAGATGAGCCAGATTGGCGATCATCATCAGGTGATCTGCGTGACGCATCTGCCGCAGATTGCGGCGATGGCGGACGAACAGTTTCTGGTTCGCAAGTTTGACGAGGGCGGCGTGACGCGCACACAGGTCACCCATCTGGATCAAACGCAGCGCGCGCAGGAGATCGCGCGCATGGTTGGGGGAGCGGCATGCGAGAGCGAGAGCAGCATTCGCCATGCTTTTACCATGCTTGAGGATGCGCAGGCGCGCAAGCAAGCGCTGCGTGAAGCCTATCGAAAAGCATGAGCACAAAAAACGGCGCCGCAAAGGATGAAGGCAGCCCATGTGGGAACATCACAGAATGAATAACTGATACAATGGACATAAATAGCCCCAAACGCTGTGCAAGAGGTTCGCCGATTGCATGGCGTTTTTTTAATCGAAATCCATCTTCTCGCTTTTGTTCTTGACAATGAGTCCGAAATCGGACGTACTGCAAATGTTAACCGAGCGGTATCGGGATTCCCTGAAAAAGAAGCTGGACGCTTTGTTCTGATCGACTGTCCAGAAGGAGTTTTTATTTATCTAGCCCGTCCGTTTTATCGCGAAACGCTCTCTCCTCAGCATGCGCGTGGCATTCACTTTTTCCATATAGTCGGAATGCGTATCGCTATTTCTAATCCGTATACATAAAAGCATTATATCACAGACTCCGAGCAAAATTTTTAAGCGCTTTTTCTAAAACATGTCCTTCTGATGTTGAAAATTGGATGCCGCGATGCTTCATTTTTTTCATTTCCTACGAAAGGAAACGCATCTTCAATCAATTCGCCCGGAAAAAGCCAACCTCCATCAGGATGCCTGTCAGCCCGCTGCAGCGCCTGCTTTTCTTTTCCGTTTTTTTCGGATCAAAGGTTCCCACGCGGGGAAATGCGGCGTTTTTTTCAGGGTGATAAAGGTGACCATTGCACATTCATTTGACTGCGCCTATCATGGAGCTAACGGAAGCTGCCCGGGCTGATGTGGCTCCTGTCACCTTTTCCTCACCGACCAGACCAAGGAGGACGCTATGAAAAGAACGCTCTGTATCCTGCTGACTGCGCTGCTGCTGGTGATCTTCGTGAGCGCCGCGGCAGAACCCGGCTTTACGGTAACGCCAAACCCGCCGAAGGGTGTAAATTATTCCTACAAATACAATATGGTGTTGTTCAAGGGTGGCGAAACCATCGCGTTTATGGACAAGTACATCTATGACCGCTTGACCGTGCCTGTCGAGGATATTGGGGATGACGTGTATGTCGCGCTCGCAGACCTTGAACGCATCTACGCACCGGACTTTGCCGTTTTCACGGGCGATGACGGTGGCGTAACGGTGCGGCATGCGGGCCTGACGGTCGCTCTCAAGCCAGACAGTTCGGAGGCAACGGTCGATTCCAATGCGTATACGTTTGCACATGCGCCGAGGAATGTTGAAGGCGTTCTTATGGTACCGGCGATGGAACTGATGGGCGTTGGTTTCGGCAAGCAGACCCAGTTGGTCGAGAACAAAAACGGGAATTACTTTGCCATTGCTTACGGCTATGACGACCTGAACACCTCGCTGTACGGACGCGGACTCTCTCTATTTGACGAGACGCTTGCTGGACGCAAGACCCGCGGTTTCATCTACCTGACCTACACGATTCCGGACGATCCGGATCAGAAGGTGCTGCCGGTTCGCCTGTACGTGCCGACCAGTTATGACCCGGAGAAGCCGATGCGTACAATTCTGGCTCTGCATGGCAATTCGGTCAGTCAGAACTACTTCTGGGCGGATACGCAGAGTGCGATTGTCCAGTTCCGCACGCTGGAATCCTTTGCCGAAGAATATGGCTACATCGTCGTAACAGCGACGGCTTACCTTGTTGGTGGCGGCTATGGCAACGTGGACGGCATACCCTTCATGGATCAGGACGCATGGCAGACGCTGACAGACGAGGAGAAGCGCTTGTGCATGCTCTCTGAGAAGAGCCCGCTCACGGCGTTGGAACTGATCAAGGACCTGTACAACGTAGATGAGGAGCATTTGTACCTCATGGGCAACTCGATGGGCGGCGTCGGCACACTGTTTCTTGGCAACAAATATGCGGACATGTGGGACGCGATTGCGCCAAGCGGCATGATGGTCAACATGAAGATCATCGGCGAAAACATCTATCCAAATCTTGTGGATATGCCGCTTCTCTTTGTCGAGGGCACGGAGGATCAGTATGGCTTTGATCTGGCTGTGGAAAACTTCAACATCCTCAGGACGTATCTGAACAACACGCAGTTCTACGCAGCGCCCGGCGGCGTGCATAACACAGGCTGGTGCATTGCGCTACCGAAGATCTTCGAATTCTTCAATGCCAACTACTGAGTGCAACATACTGAGAGAGCCGGAGCTCAGCCATCCGGCTCTCTCTGCTTTTGATGGCTGAAAGCCGAACCTCAGCCTCAAACCTGTCCGAGAGACAAGGGCTTCCTTCACCTAGACGCTCAAAACTCAAGAAAGTAAGCCGTTGATAGAATTGATGGGAAATCCTGAAAAAGCGGAAAACCTGTATTCTGCATTGCGGATAATATGATTGTTTTGCATAAAAAGCCTTCATCGTTCTTTTAAAAAGAAACCGGCGTAACCTTTTTTGCTACGCCGTTTTTTCTGTAAAGTTCTTTATGAAATGTTGCCCAAGAGGGTGCCGTTTTTTATGCGCATGGGAAATAAATCAATCCGCCGTGTAGGTTCCCTTCCGGATGCAGATGCACAGCGAACCGTTTTGAACGGTTGAATCGATCGTGATGGGGAAGGGGAAATCGTTTTGGAACTCCAAGTTCAACTCAATGACACCGTCGCCGGCATTTCGGCCGACTGCGGCATCTACGCCATGCGGCGCGTAGGAGGCTCCGCCAGGGCCGTGCGCATGACGGTAGAGGATGGTGATGCCGTCGGGAAGCTGCAAGAGCGCGTTGTAAAGCGTCGTAGAGACCTGACAGGTGCCGCCGCCCGAGCCGGGAACCGTTTGCCCGTCGATCAGGACGGGCGCATCCTTGTAACCGCGGTTGTAGCGATACGGCCCCGCAACCCCGTTAAAGTCGAAGACGTAGCCCGGCGCGTAAGTCTGGTCGATATATTGGCATCCTACCCGCATGTTTTCCATGCGCCCGATATTGAGATCCGTCTGCTTGGTGGAATAAAACGTGGTAAAGGCGGAGATGATGTCCCCCTCCTGGGCGTATTCCACATCGGGCGCGACAGGCGTCAGATCCTTGAGATCCCCCACGTATAGATAGCCGACGATGCGCTTATAGGGGACGACGGCCCAGCCGTCTTCGATGAGCCAGAGGCTCATGCGGGTATCCGCCGGATACGACTCGATGATCTCGGCGTCCATGTCCGGCGCGGAGCGCAAACACGTGTCGACCGACGTGACGGCGACAAAGTTGTTTCGAATGACGCCGTAAGGCTGCGTATTGCCGGCTACAGGTTCGATAGAATCCACGTTGTGGCGGCCGATGTAGTAGATGCCAACATCGTCGTCCCAACAAAAGAGCCACGTCTGATCATAGCCGAAGATGTTGACGAGAGATTTTGCGCTCAGCGCGCCTAAGGGTTCGCTCTCGAGGCTGGGGCCGCTGCGCATTTTGATGTTGATCTTTGTGCGCGCGGTGTAGAGAATCTGCGGCCGCCCGCTGGAATCGGCGGAAGAGAGAAAGTAATCGAGGCAGATCGCCGTGCCCGTGTCGTCTGCCCAAGCCGTGCAGGGCAGCAAGACGGACAGGACGAGCAAAAACGCCAAGCATGGATGTCGCACAGAATTTCCTCCAAATAACGAAAATGGAATCATCTTATTATACAGCCAAATGATGGGCAAGGCAAGCGTGAATCCGGCATAGTTTGATGCGAAGGAGGGATTCTGTGGGTAAAAGCTTTGTGATGAAGCGGCCCGACGGCTCTTTGGCGGGTTATCTCGTGCAGGGAGATGGAAAAATCTGTTTTCGGGCACATGCGCTGCCCGAGGATGGCGCCGAGCTCACGCTGGTGTTTTCCGACGGGGCCGGGGAAAGCCGCGCGATTTCAGGGGAGCGCGAAATTGTCTGGCCTGACCGGGGGAAAAACGCGGAGGCGGCGTTTGTCGCCAAGGGCGAAAGGCTCATCATGAGCACGGGCGAGCAGGGGCGGCGCGCATTTAAGGCGGCGCTGGAACGCGCCGAAGCAAAGCGCCGAACGGCGGCGCGCCGCGCGAGCCGGACGCCGCCCCCTCGCCCGGAAAACGAGCCGGACGGCGGGGCGGAACAATGCCTGCAGGAGGCGGAAAATCCGGCGGAGCCGTCCGCCGGGCCGAACGGCCTACGGGATGCCGAAGCGGGGCGCGCAGCGAGCGAAGAAACGGAGCATGCGGCGCAGGCGTCCCAGCCGCTTCAAGAGGCGCGGAAGGATGCCGAAGATGCGCCGTTTCAAGATGCCGCGCCCGAACGCAGATGGCCCCCGCCGCCCTGCGCGCCCAAGGCGCGCTATGAAGAAGGGCGATGGCGGATGTAGATCAGGAAAAGGGTTACGCCATAGGCGGACGCTGGTTGGGCAGCGTGCGGCGAAGAGCCGCGTTATGCCGGTTTTTGATGTCGGCGATGTAGTGCGTGCGCTTGGCGGGCACAAGGGGCATGCGCGCTGCGGTTTGCTGCGCCTCTTGAACAGGCGGCTCCTGCCGGCGTGGGTTGGAAGCGTCCTGTGCCTGCGGAGAAGGCGGCGCGGCGGGAAAAGAAGCGGGAGAAGCGGATTGAACGGCGCTGTAGAGATCATAGGTCGTGACGATCTTGGGGGCGGGCTTGCTGGCCTGAAGCAGCGCATAGGGCGAAATGATCTGAGACATGGAAAACAACCTCCTCTTTACGTTCCGTCAGATCCATTTTATGGCGCAGAGGCGCAAAGGGTACGGATAAAAATGACGGAATGCCCACCTTTTCTCTAAAATGGGATTGAGAAAAGGGAAAATTTCCTGTATAATGATACGAGGATACGAGATCAATCTCTGAAATGAGGTGTACGATTTGGACGGACAGAAGAATGGAACGCCTGAGCCGCGCAGGCGCAGGCGTGTGGCGGCCCAAGAGAGGGCCTTTGAGGACTACGCGAGAGAGCAGGAGGAAAGCGCCGCGCCCGAACAGCAGGGGCCGGCAGGCTCTGCGAGGCCTGAGCGCCAGACGGCGGCGCCTAAGGCGGAGAAAAAGCCCCCTATTGAGCCGCTTCCGCGAAAAGCGCCGCCCGTTCAGCCCGTTTGGGATGACGAGGAGGAAGACGAGGATTGGCGCGATGAGCGTTCCTCCCGCGGCAGCCGTGGAAACCGGCGCGGCGGGTCAAGCGGATGCCTGCTAGGCGTTTTAATTGTGCTGATTTTGCTGATTGCCGTCATCGCAGTCGGATGGTTTGTCTTCCCGCAGCAGCGCAATCAGCTGCTTTCTCAGCTTTTGCAGGCCGGCGCGCCGGAGGGACAGACGGTCGTCATGATGACGCCTACGCCTGAACCTACGCCTACGGCGGAACCGACGCCCACGCCCACGCCGATTGTCATTTATGTGACGGCGGAGCCGACGCTGGTACCCACGCCGGAACCGACGGCACAGATCACGCCTACCCCCGTGCCGACGCCCACGCCTACGCCGGTCATCATCTATGTGACGGCCGAGCCTACGGCGGAGCCGACACAGGTTCCGACGGCCGCCCCGACGCCGACGCCGAGCCCGTCCCCCGCCCCGTCTCCG
>JAUNPI010000222.1 GCA_030536875.1 Clostridia bacterium | reverse complement strand
CGAGCGCTACGGCGTCATTCCCGGTGTTACCGACCGCGAGTATTACACCAACAGCTTCCACGTGCCGGTCTATTACCCGATCAGCGCGTTTGACAAGATCCGCCTGGAAGGACCGTATCACGCGCTCACCAACGCGGGGCACATCTCCTACATCGAGATGGACGGCGATCCGACGAAGAACCTTGACGCCTTCGAGGCTGTCGTGCGCGCCATGCACGACGCGGGCATCGGATATGGCTCCATCAACCATCCGGTCGACCGCGATCCGGTCTGCGGCTACAACGGCATCATCGGCGATTGCTGCCCCTGCTGCGGACGGCAGGAGGAAGAGGTTCATTTTGAGCGCATTCGCCGCATCACGGGCTATCTCGTGGGCACAATGAACCGCTGGGGCGACGCCAAGCGCGCGGAGGAACACGACCGCGTCAAGCATGGGGTCTGAGCGGGAGAAAAGACCATGCAAGTACGCATCGCTGGAATCGAAACGGAATCCATCGTCGATGGCCCCGGCTACCGGCTCGCGGTTTTCACGCAGGGCTGCCCTCACGGCTGCCCGGGCTGCCACAATCCGCAGACGCACGCCTTTGACGGCGGTATGCTGCGGGACACCGACGAGATTATTGCGCTGATGGGGAAAAACCCGCTCGTTCGGGGGCTCACGCTCTCGGGCGGCGAACCGATGATGCAGCCGGAGCCGCTTTCCCTGATCGCCCGGGCGGCGAAGGAAAAGGGCATGAACGTGTGGTGCTACACGGGCTTCACGCTCGAGCAGCTGCTTTCCGAGGGCCGGGAGGACCGCCTGCGCCTGCTCCGCCATGTGGACGTGCTGGTGGACGGCCCGTTCCTCTCGCACGAGCGCTCGCTGGATTTGCTCTATCGCGGCAGCAGGAACCAGCGGCTCATCGATATGCCGAAGACGCTGGCCACGGGCGGCGTCTGCCTCTTCGAGGCCCCGGCGTGGTGAGCGGAGACGAAAACCCGGAACAAGGAGGAAGCAACGTGACCCCGGAGGAAAGGCACGCGTGTGACATCCTGCGCAGCTACGGTGACCCCGCCTGCTACGAGGAGATGATCCAGACGCTTGTGCGCGGCTACGCGGGCTGGTTGGACGCTGGCGAGGGCGGCGTGGCGCTCTACAGCCGCCGCGCGGACATGTACATGCTCGCGGGGCACTCGTGGGCGCGCTTTGAGCAGATGCTCTCCCTCGTCCCGCCGGGCGCCTCCAGCATCCTGCTGCACGGCACGCTGGACGAGGCGACCGTGGAGCGCGTGCGCCGCCGCTATGGCCTGCGCCACGCGTACCGCTTTGTGGAATACGCCTATTACGGCGAATTGCCCGAGGAGGACAGGGCGTTTGATATCCGCCCGCTCGGGCCGCAGGCGCTGGACTTCGTCTTTGCGAACTACGGTCACGCCTCGCGCGAGTACCTGCATGAGAGGCTGTGCGACGGCGTGATGCTGGGCGCGTATGTGGAGGGCGAATTGGCGGCGTTTATCGGCGAGCACATCGAGGGCTCGATGGGCCTTCTGCACGTCATGCCCGAATACAGGCGGCATCACCTGGGTTACGCGCTGGAGCGCGCGGCCATCCGGCGGACGATGTTGCTGGGCCAGGTGCCCTACGACCAGGTGTTTGAGGACAACGCGGCCTCCCACGCGCTGCAAAAGCGGCTGGGCATGACGCCGTCCGCAGGGCGCATCCACTGCCTGACGGACGACGCGTATTGAGCCCCTTAAAGGCCTTGCGGGGCTTGGAAAAGACGCCGAAATCGGGCGCCTTTTTTTGTGTGCTTTTTTGCCTGAATTCGATACAAAAAAGGCGTGCAAGCATTTGAAAAAACCTGTGAAATTTGGTATACTCATATAGTAAGAAAATGTGCGGTCGTGTCGGGGGAGACCTCCCCTTTCCGGCTGCAAAACGGAGGGGGATATGATCCTTCATCTGGGCGACGACGTCGCGGTGCATTCCGGCGACATTATCGCCATTATCGATCTGACAGACAGCCACAGCGCCGTGACGGGCGCTATGCTCGCCGAAATCCGCAGGCAGAACCGAGTCCTTCAGAGAAAGGGCATCGCGGCGAAGAGCGCGGTCATCTGCGCGGGCGCAAGGCGGGCGGGCAGCGCAACGGAAAACCCGCGCGTCTACCTCTCGCCGATTTCGACGGCGACGCTGGCTGCGCGCGCGCACGAAAACGCCTTCCCCGGCGCCTGTCCGTTCCCCGGCATGCCGGGAGGCGGACAAAGCGGGGGCGAAGCGCAGGAAGAAGGGCGGGGCGCCTTTCCTGGAAATGAGTTATAGGGAGAGTTGACGGAATGGATCAAGAGAATTTGAATTATCCGGAGCAGGAGAATAAGGACAGGCCGGAGGGCACCTACGACGAGAGCCAGATTCAGGTGCTCGAGGGGCTCGAAGCCGTGCGCAAGCGCCCGGGCATGTATATCGGCTCCACCGATGAGCGCGGACTGCACCATCTGGTCTATGAGATCGTC
>JAUNPI010000057.1 GCA_030536875.1 Clostridia bacterium | reverse complement strand
AAAAGCTGCCTGCGCTGTCCAGCTGTTCAAAGAGGATGAACGAGCAGATCAGCAACAGCATGCAATTGACCAGCGGCATGGAGCCGTCAAACCAGAACACGAGCGCCGCGGCGCACACCGCCACCCCGGTCAGCTTATTGGCGAGGAACTGCAAAAAGATAAAGGCCACGGAGGGGAGTTCCATAGCGAAAGCCGCCTTGCGGCATTCGGTCACTGCGGCTGCCGTCTGTGTGGCGGAATCCTGCGTCAGATCGAAGTTCTTGACCTCCGCGATGCCTTGAACATATTCCAGCACCTTGGCGACCAGCCGTTCGTCGGCGTCCATCTTGCGCTGGGATACGGCTTGCTCTTTGCGCTGCATGAGCGCGTTGACGGCCATGAAGACCGTCAGGCCGGCCAGCGTGATCAGGCCGATTCGCCAATCGCTAGCCAGCATCATGAGCGCGATGATGCCGGCCGTCAAAAAGCCCCGGGTGGTGATCATGACCACGCGGGTCGCCACATTGGCCATGTTTTCCATCGTGTTGGTGGTGACCGAGGTCACCTCGCCCAAGCTGTTTGCGTTGAACCAGCCCATAGGCAGGTAACGCAGGTGCTCGGCGATCTCGATGCGCTTTTCCGCGCAGGCGCGGTAGCCGCCGCGGGTTTGCAGCATGGTAGATTTCATGTTGATGACGGTGGTGGCCGCGACGGAACAGACGATGATGGCAAGGCTCGCCCACAGGGTACTTAAGGTCACGCGCCCCTCCAGCAGCGCGAGCAGGACGATGTACGCGGCCGGAATGCGCATGGCGGAGCAGATGGCGCTGAGCACGCCAAGGCCGATGGAGGTGAAAAACATCTTTCGGTTTGCCTCTCCGCAGAAGGCGAAGAATTTTCTGAGGGTTTCAATCATTTAGGATACCTCCCCGTCGTTGTCCTTGACGCTCATATGCGCGTTCCACATCTCCCTGTAGAGCGGGCAGGCTTGGAGCAGCTCCTCCTGCGTCCCCTTTGCGGCGATGCGGCCGTCTTTGACCACGAAGATGCAGTCTGCATCCGCAACGGTGGACAGCCGGTGCGCGATCACCAGCAGGGTTTTGCCCCGGATCAGCCGGGCCAGAGCGGACTGGATGACCGCTTCGTTCTCGGGGTCGGTGTAGGAAGTGGCCTCGTCCAAGATGACGATGGGGGCGTCTTTGAGCATCGCGCGGGCGATGGAGATCCTTTGGCGCTCTCCGCCGGACAGATGGCCGCCGGAGGAGCCGCAGACCGTCTCATAGCCGTTTTCGAGATTCATGATGAAATCGTGGCAGCCGCACGCCTTGGCCGCGGCGATGACCTGCGCGTTGGTCGCGCCCTTTCGCCCCATGCGGATGTTGTCCATGACGGACAGATCGAACAGATAGTTTTCCTGCGACACGTAGGCGATGCGGTCGGTGCATTCCTTGAGCGGAAGATCGCGTATATCGACGCCGCCCAGCGTGATGCTGCCGCTGTCCACGTCCCACAGGGAGGCGATCAGGCGGGCGATGGTGGACTTTCCGCTTCCGGAGGGGCCGACCAATGCGCACACGGAGCCCGGCTCGATGCGCAGGCTGACGCCGTGAAGGACCTCTTTGTCGCGATAGGAAAAGCGGACGTCTGCAAGCTCGACGGCGTTGCCGGAAGGGAGAGCATGGGCTTTGACGGGACGCTGCAAATCCTTCATGGAGAGGATTTCGGCGACCTCGCCCACGATGGTTCCGACCTGCGCGAGGTCGTCCGAGAAGGAGAAGGCCGTGATCAGCGGCTGCATGATGCCGAAAGAGAGGATGATCGCCGCGATGAAGGTCTCCGCCGTCAGGGTTCCCCGCATGGTGAGCAGGCAGCCGACGGGCAAAATGCCGATGAGCGTGGAGGGAAAGATCGCCATACCGGCGGACTGGCCGAAGATGCAGCTGCGCATCCACTCGATGAAGCAATCCGCGCCCTCTTTGGCCGCGGAGACGAATTTGGCGTAGCTGGTTTTGGATTGCCCGAAGGCCTTGATGACCTCGATGCCGTTGATGTATTCCACCGCCGTGTCGTTCAGCGCCTTGGTGGAACGGACGGCACGCTGGAACTTGGCCTCATACCCGTTGAACATGGACATGAAACACAGAGCCCCCAAAGGCAGAACGACCAGCGTCGCAAGCCCCATGCGCCAATCCATTTGGAAGAGAAGCGCCAGCACGGCGATCGCCCCCACGATGTTGGAGGTCATCTCCGGCACCATGTGCGCGAGCGTCGTCTCGATGGAATCCACTCGCTCGACGATGATGTTCTTATACGACCCGGAGGATTGATCCAGCACCACGCCGAGGGGCAGCGTCGCCAGCTTGGCCATCAGGCGCATGCGCGTGTCGGCCAGCACGTGAAAGGTCGCATGATGGGAGAGCGTGGTGGAAACGGAATGCAGGGCATAGCGCAGCGCCCACCACAGCCCCATGACGAGGCAGCGGTTCAGGCACCATGCCCTGTCCGCCGTCCCGCTCAGGAGCGCGTGGATCAGATCGATCATGATGATATAGGGCATCAGGGAGCAGGCTACGCCGGCCAACGCCGCCAATATGCTCAGCAGATATTCGCCTGCGCGGGGGCCTGCCAGCTCCAAGAGCCATGAGGCTGCGGACCGCTTGTTGGGGGAAGAGGAATTCATGCGGTTTCATCTCCTTTGAAGTTAGCTTTTTCTAACGATTGGGAATAAAAAAAGGGAGAAGGGCCCCGCCGGGCGGACGGGACGGGGCATGCGCTAAAGCCCCGTGATCATCCGCCAGCCCGGGGTAAAGAAGTCCACCATCGTTTTGAGGTAGCGCTCGGCGTCCGATTTGGCATAGCCATGCTCAATGGGCTGAAGCAGCGCGGCGCAATACGCGCTGACCAGCATATGCATCTCGTCTCGGGTGACGTTTCGCGCGGCGGCGCCCCGCTCTTGACAGGCCTGTAGAAAGCGCAGCATGCTGTCGGTGCTCTCCTCGATCATGTCGTGGATAAAGTGCTCGTAAGGCGTGCCGCGCGCGCAGCAGATCAGGAGGCGGAACGCCTCCGGCTGCGCGTACATGACGTCCAGGACGATGCGCGCGTCGCTCCATTCCGCGTTAAAATCCCACAGCACATCGGTGCTGTTTTGAGCGAGCGCGTCGTAGCTGGAGGCGATATGCCTGTCTTTCCAAGCTTTCAGCTCGTCGAGAGCGGGTTGAACCAAGGCCGAGAACATATCCTGTTTGCTGGCGAAGTGGCGATACAGGGCGGCGCTGGTCATCCCCACCGCGTCGGCAACGGCCTTCATGGACGCCTGTTCAAAGCCCTTTTCCTGAAATTCCCGCATGGCCGCTTTGACGATTTTTTCATGGCTGACGGTCTTATCCCGCGGCATGTGGCCCTCTCCTTTCCCTGTAAGTTAATTGCGTTAGCTAACGCGATTAGTTTACATCGAATGGTTTGAAATGTCAAGAGCTGGGGGTGAAAAAAGCTTCTTTATTTTAGCTGTCCTAACGGCGGCATTGTCAGGACTCTTTGCCGCCTATGCGAATCAGGTTGCTGACATAGGGGCGCTTGCCGGAAAGCACGTCGTCGTAGAATTGCTGCTTTTCATCCACGTAGCGGACGGATTCCTCGAGCTGGGCGATGCGATCAAGCAATTCCTGGCGCTTTCTGGCAAGGATTTGTTTGCGTATCGGGATGGTCGCCTCTCCCTGAAGGCACAGATCGAGGTATTCCTTCATCTCTTGAATGCTCATGCCGCAGTTTTTGAGACAGGTGAGGCTCTTAATCCATGCCACATCGTGCGAATCGAATACACGCCGGTTGTTTTGATCCCGCTTGACGTTGGGCACGAGCCCCTCGTTGCAGTAAAACTTCAGGGCTTCATAGGTCATGTTGGTTTCCCGGCAGGCTTGCAGCATCGTATACATGACGGCTTCCTCCATGTTCACAATTTGTTCAAATTTTTTTCATCAAAAAGGTATTGACCGGTTGTAAGAACCGGTTGATACAATCCCATTGTACATGAAAACGAGAGAGCGGTCAAGAGGGAATGATTCGATTTCATCCCGGGGCGGAGGCGGTTTGCACGGCGCTCACGTACATCTTGGATCAAGAAAGGAAGAATGCCCGTGAAAAAAATGTTGTGCGCGCTGCTCGTCATGCTGGCGATTGTGCCCGCGGGGATAGGCCGCGCGCAGGAAGGTCCCTATGACGTTGAGGAGCATACGGTGCTGCTGGACGGACAGCGCATCTACGGGCTGCTCTATCTGCCGCGGGAGAGGCGGGAGCCGCTGCCCGCCGTGATCTTCTCTCATGGCTTCGGCGGCAGTCACGACGTGGGCGATCCCTATGCCCGCGCGCTGGCCGGCATGGGCTACGCCGTCTACTGCTTTGACTTCCGCGGAGGCAGCCCCGGCAGCATGAGCGACGGCTCCGTGCTGGACATGTCCATCATGACCGAGGCGGATGACCTGACGGCGGTGCTCGACGAAATCCGTTCGCTTCCGGAGGTCGATGAAGACAAGGTTTTCCTGATGGGCACCAGTCAGGGCGGCGTGGTATCGGCCATCGTTGCGGCGCACCGCCGGCAGGAGGTGCGGGGGCTGATCCTGCTCTACCCGGCCTTCGTGCTGGTGGATACGGCGCAGCAGTTCTACAAGAGCGCCGACGATATCCCGGAAACCTCGTTTCACCTGTGGATGACGGTGGGGCGGGCCTACTTTGAGCCCCTCTTACATTACGACGTATATGCGGACGTGGCGGCGTATACGGAGGACGTGCTGATTTTGCACGGGGATGCGGACGGCATCGTGCCGCTCGCCTATTCGGAAAAAGCGGTATCCGTCTACCCTTCCGCGCAGCTCAAGGTGATCGAAGGGGCCGGCCACGGCTTCTATGGCGAGGATGAGGCGCTTGCGCTTGATGCCATCGCCGGTTATCTGGATGCGCGGTTACACACAGAACCGACAAACGGAAAGGAATGAACAACGATGAAGGTTGGAATTCGATGCATGCTTGCCTGCCTTGCCGCGCTGTGCGCTCTGCTGGGGACGGCGGCCCTCGCGGAGGATGCGCAGCCGCGGACGCTGATCGCCTACTACTCCCATACGGGAAATACGCAGGAGGCCGCGACCGAGTTGGCGGGGCTGACTGGCGGAGACCTGGCGCGAATCGAACGGGCGCAGGCGTACCCCGAGGACAACGACGCCTTTCTTGAGCTGGCCGAGCAAGAGATCAAGGAGGGAGCTAAGCCGGAGATCACGGTGACGCTTTCCGACGGCCGGGAGCTGACCGGCCTTGCAGATTACGACATCGTCTATGTCGGCTATCCCATCTGGTGGGACGACGCGCCGGCCATGATCGCCTCCTTTCTCGATTCGTATGACTTTTCCGGGAAGACCGTCGCGCCGTTCTGCACCAGCGCGTACAGCGCCATCGACAACAGCCTGCACGTCTTTGAAGAGCTGTGCCCGGATGCGAACCTTGCGCAGGGGCTGACGGTTACGGACGAGGCGCGGCTGGCGAACTGGGCCCAAGCCGTGCAGGCGGGCGAGCGGCAAGGCGCCGCGCTGGGCAAGCAGGTTCGCCTGACTGCGGGGGACACGCAGGTCGTCGTCACGCTCAACGGTTCCCGCGCGGCGGAGGATTTGGCCCAAATGCTGCCGCTTACGCTGACGCTGATCGAGCGCAACGGCTTTGCCAAGGGCATGACGCTGCCGGAGGTTCTCTCCGATCAGGAGCCGACCACGCGCGATTATGTCATCGGGGACTTTGGCTACTGGGCGGCGGGGCCGGATCTGGCGATCTTCTATGACGATATTTACGAAAAGACCATCGTGGACGTGATCCCGCTGGGCCACGCGGACAGCGGCGCGCAGGCGCTGAGAAACTGCACGGGAGAGATCCGGCTGGAGCTTGTGGAGACCCCGTGACAGAAGCGGGCAGCGGGCGGCACCGCCAGTCGGCTTGCCGTGAAAGAGGCGCGCTTTTGGAGAAAGCGCCTGCGCGCGGCTTAAACGCCGCGAACATCGCCGGCGACATCCCTGAAAAAAGGAACGACATCAAGACATGAAATAGAGATATGGAAATAGGAGGAAAATCCATGAAACGCATGATGAACCTGATGCTGCTGATCGCCTTGCTGCTGACCATGACCGCCTGCGGCACGGCGGAAAACGCCGCCCTGCCCACGCAGGAGCCCGCCGGGGAGACCGCTCAGCCTGTTTCGGATGCGGACGCCGGCGTACAGGAGGCCGGCAGCTCGATCCTGATCGCCTATTTCTCCGTGCCGGAAACGGACGGCGTGGACACGGTGGCCTCCGCCAGCCGCGTGGCGGTGGATGGACAGGTCGTGGGCAATACGCAGTTTGTGGCGAATGTGATTGAGGAGGTCACCGGCGGCGATCTCTGGCGCATCGAAACCGTGCAGACCTATCCCGGCACGCACGAGCCGCTTCTGGAGTTTGCCTACAATGAGCTGATGGAGGATGCCAGACCGGAGCTGTCCGGCGAGCTGGAGAATCTGGAGGCCTATGACGTGGTCTTCCTGGGGTATCCGAACTGGAACGCCGAGCTCCCCATGCCGCTGTACACGTTCCTTGAAAAGTACGACCTGAGCGGCAAGACGATCATCCCGTTCAACACGCACGGCGGAAGCCAGTTCTCCCGCACCATTCAGACGATTGCGCAGCTTCAGCCGAATGCCGAGGTCGTCACAAACGGCTTCACGGTTTCCCGCAACGCAGTCGGCGATTCCAGAAACGACATCGTCGCATGGCTGAGCGGGCTGGGCTATGCGAACGGCTTGGGCGGCTGACCGGCATGGGCACAGAGGAAAGGAGGATATCCCTTGAACCGCAGGCAGATGATCCGGCGCGGGCTGGACGCGGTGATGCTGATTCTTCTGATGCTGCTGATGACCTATGAGCTCATCGGGGAAGCGACGCACGAAATCGTGGGAATCGCCATGCTCGTCTGCGTGATCGCGCATCAGGCGCTGAACTGGCGCTGGTATCGCAATTTGACCAAAGGGCGCTTTTCAGCCGTGCGCGCCCTGCAGACGGCGGTCAATCTGGCGCTGTTGGTTGATTTGACCATGCAGTTTGTCAGCGGCGTCATCCTTTCGCGCCATGCGCTCGCCTTCCTTCCGATTCACGGAGGCCGCTTTGGCGCAAGGTCGTTCCATGTCGTCGGGGCCTATTGGGGGATGGCGCTCATGTCCATTCACTTGGGCCTGCATGGGCACATGATTGGCCAGATGCTCCGCAAGGGGAAGCCGCGCAAAAGGAGCGCGATGCCGATCCGGGCGGGGGCGCTGCTGGCAGCGGCTTATGGCGCGTATGCGATGGTCAAGCGTCAGGTGATCGACTACATGGTTTTGCGCATCCCGTTTGTATTCTTCGATTTTGATGAACCGCTGGTCTTCTTTATGCTGGATTACGCGGCCATCATCGTGTTGTTTGCCGTGATAGGCTATGGCGCGATGCGCGCGGCAAGGGCTGCGGACGCGAGGCGCACGAGCCACAATGACAGGAGGAATTGATATGGATTCGTTTGTTTTCTCGTATCCCACAAGGGTGTATTTCGGCGAGGGCTCGGCCGAAAAGGCCTTCAAGGCGGAGCTCGGCCAAATGGGCAGGAAGGTCATGCTTGCCTATGGCGGCGGCTCCGTCAAGCGCAACGGCGTATACGGCCAGATCAAAACATGGCTAAGCGATGCGGGGAAGACCGTCGTGGACTTTCCCGGCATCATGCCCAATCCGACATACGCAAAGGCGCAGGAGGGCGCGAGGCTGGCCCGCGCAGAGCATGTGGATTTCATCCTCGCGGTGGGCGGCGGCAGCGTCATCGACTGCTGCAAGGTGATCTCCGCGCAGGCGATGCTGGACGAGGACATCTACGAGATGGAATACGGCGCGCGCCGTTTTCCCGCGCAGGGAATTCCGATGGGCGCGGTGGTGACCGCCTCCGGCACGGGGGCGGAGATGAACGCCGGCGCCGTCATCACCCATGAGGAGAAGAGGTGGAAGGGGGCGATCTTCGGCACGGCGGCGTCCTTCGCTGTGCTCGATCCGTCCTATACGCTCTCCCTGCCGATGAAGCAGGTGATCTCCGGCGCGTTTGACACGCTGAGCCACTGCATGGAGACCTATCTGGGCACGCCGCGCGAGCCGAACCTCTCCGACGAGATGAACGAGGCCGTCATGCGCAGCGTGATTGCGCACATCCGCACGCTTTTGCGTGACCCGCAGAACCTGGAGGCGCGCAGCGAGCTCATGTGGGCGTCGGCTATGGCGGAGAATGGCCTGCTCAAGCTCGGCAAAACGACGGATTTCCAGGCGCACCAGATCGAGCATCAGCTCGGCGCGTACACGGACTGCAACCACGGCCAAGGGCTAGCCGTCATTCACCCGGCGCTGTACCGGCATATCTGCCCAGACGCGCCGAAGCAGTTCGCCAGACTCGCCCGCGAGGTATGGCATGTGGACGGCGAGACGGACGAGGCGGCGGCTCTGGCCGGTGTGGACGCGCTGGCGCGGTTCATCCGGGAGATCGGCCTGCCCACGACGCTCGGCGAAATGGGCATAACCGACGAGCGCACGCTCCGGGCCGTGGCCGATACCTGCAACCTGACGGCAGGCTGCTGCAGGCAGCTCACGCGCGATGAGGTGTTTGAGATTCTGAAGGAATGCCGATGAGCGATCCGCGTTGACCTCTTAGATGAGAAAAAGATGGGGCGGCGTGCGTTTCGCGCGCATTCGCACAAGAAAAAAACAGGCCTATATAGGTTCTGTTTTCTCTTCATCAAGCGGCAAACTCGGGTGATAGCATGAATGGCGCGGGTTTTCATCCCCCGCGCGCGATTCGGCGCAAAAGCGGGTTGAAAATCGTCGAAAAAACGGGTACACTATAGCATATACGCTCAAAAGGAGTGCCGGATACGGTCCGGCGGCATGCGATATGGATCAAAAGAAAGCGGGGGTGCTGCTCTCCTACGGGCAGACGGCGCTCTCTACGGCGATATCCCTCGTCTACACCCCGGTCATGCTCCGGCTGCTCGGGCAGAGCGAGTATGGCCTGTATACGCTGGTCAACGGCTTTATCAGCAACCTGAGCCTGATGAGCTTCGGCTTGGGAAGCGCATATGTGCGTTACTATGCCCGCGCGGAGGCGCAGGAGGGCGAGGAAGGCGTTGCGCGGATCAACGGCATGTTCATGACGATCTTTTTGGTCATCGCGGCGCTGAGCCTGTTGGTCGGCGGCGTGCTGGTTGCCAATGTACACCATATTTTTGCCGCCAAGCTCACGCCGCGGGAGATTGAGACGGCGCGCGTGCTGATGGCCCTGCTGGTGCTCAACATCGCGGTCTCGTTCCCCTGCAGCGTGTTCACCTCCTATATCACGGCGAAGGAGCGCTTTTTCTTCCAGCGCGTGGTCAGCATGATCCGCACGGTGCTCAACCCCATCGTCATGCTGCCGCTGCTGCTGATGGGGCTGGGCTCCATCTCGCTGGTGCTGGTGACCATCGTGCTCAGCGTGGTGACGGACGCGCTGAGCATCCGCTATTGTTTCAAGAAGCTGGGCATGCGCCTGTCCTTCGGTCACTTTGACTTTGGGCTCCTTCGGGAGATGGGCGGCTTTTCGTTTTTCATCTTTCTCAACATGATCATCGACCAGATCAACTGGACGGTCGACACGACGCTGCTGGGCATCATCAGCGGCACGGCGGCGACGGCGGTTTACGGCGTCGGTTCGCAGGTGCATCGCTACTACATGACGCTGTCCACCTCGATTTCCGGCGTCTTTACGCCGCAGATCAACCGCATCGTTGCGCGCGGGGAGGACGACGCGCCGCTGACGGAGCTCTTTACCCGCGTGGGGCGCATTCAGTTTATGCTGCTCATGCTTGTGCTCACGGGCTTCGTCTTTGTGGGCGAACCGTTTATCGAGGCGTGGGGCGGCGGAGAGTACGAGGGGGCGTACCCCATCGCGCTCACGCTGATGGCCCCGACCACGATTCCGCTGATTCAGAATTTGGGCATCGAGATCCAGCGCGCAAAGAACAAGCATCAATTCCGCTCGAAGGTCTATTTCGGCATGGCGCTGGGCAACGTGGCGGTCTCCATCCCGCTGGGGCTTCGCTACGGTGGCTTTGGCTGCGCGCTGGGCACGGCGATCTCGATGCTGGTGGGCAACGGCCTGATCATGAATTGGTATTACCAGCGCCACATCGGGCTGGACATGCGCTTTTTCTGGAAGAGCATTCTCGCCATTGTGCCCGCGCTGCTGCCGCCCGCGCTGCTGGGGTGCGTCGCCGTGCGGATGCACGACTTTTCCGGGTATGGCGGCGTGCTCGCCTTTGCCGTGCCGTATGCGGCTATCTACGCGCTGTGCGTGTACAAGCTGGCGATGAACGAGCGGGAGAAGGAGCTTGCGCGCGGGGTGATGCGCAAGATGAGGATTTTACGCTAACCGGTTTGCATATTGCTGCACCTGCTCGCGGATGGCGCCGAGCAGGGCTTTTTCGTCCTCCTGCTTGGCGCGCTCGAGCGCAAGCAGCATGTCGAGCGCCTCGTCGGCGGAAAAGAGGCAGCGCGCGCCGCACAAAAGCCGGGCGCGCGAGCCGTCCAGCAGCGGCGGGGTGACACAAAGCGGCGGTTCGCTCTCCTGAATCGGCCGCGTGCCGCCCTGCCGGGAGACGAAACGGAGCGCGGCGCTTCGGTTGGCGCACAGGTTATGGGGCCCCGCGCCGAGGTTGAAGACGCAGGATTCGCCGGCTCCTGTGTCCCCGGCAAAGAAGCGGGCGCCGAGCATGAGCGCGCCGCAGGCGGCTTCCAGCGGATGCAGGAACACACCCTGCATGGCGGGATGCTCCACCGGAATCCATTCGCCGCGAAGCAGCGCGCGGCACCACGCCGTATATTGCTTGGACAGCGGCGAGCTGCTGCCCAAGCAGGGCATGTGCCGCACGATGAGCGTACACACCGCGTCGCCCAGCAGGCCCCGCGCCGCGCCCTCGGCGTAGAGCTGCAAAAGCGATTGGCAGAGCCCCTCGCGCGTCTGCCCGCCGGTCAGATCCTCCTCGCGGGCATACCAAGGGCGCGGACGCGCGCGATAGACGGAGACATCCGAGCAGAGAATGAGCAGCGGAACGCCGGCCTCCCGCACCTCGGTGATCAGCGTTTTGAGGGCCGAGAGATGATCGACGGGGTCGGAGGATTCGGCAAGGGCATGCGCGCGGGGGACGACCACCGCGCCGATGCGCGCCGCGCTCAGGGCGCGGCAGAGCGTTTCCGAGCTTGCGCCGGCCGGGATGCGCGCGGCCTTGGCCCCCAACTCTTCGAGCAGAAATTGGGTGAAGAGCGTCTGTAAATCCGGTCCGCCGACGAGAAGCACACGCCGGGCGCGCCAGCTTTCATAGAGCTTATCGATCAATGCGATTCCTCCCGATATCAGAATGGACCAATGTATGGCGCGGCGCGCGCGTTTAGTCTGCCCTGACTCGCGGGGAAACACTCTTTCTATCCGCCGAAGGTTGTGGTATAATGGCTCAAGACGAATGGAATCGGGAGGCTGCCTATGAAAAAATGGATTGCTGTCTGCTGCGCGGCGCTGCTGTGCATGCAGGCGCCCTTCGCGCTTGCGCTGGAGCTCACGGGCTTGGAGACGGAGACGGTGACAAGGGACTGGGAGACGAGCGCCTTTTTTACGCGGATGCAGGAGCTGACGGGCATTGAGACGCACGCGCGCGCGATCACCGACGAGGAGGAATACCAAAAGGCGCTTGAGGCGATGGCGGGCGGAGAGATCGGCGCGGACGCGCTGTTTAAAGCGGGGCTCACGCGTGAGCAGGAGATTTCGCTGCTGGACAGCGGGGCGATCGTCGACCTTGCGCCGCTGATCGAGGAGAACATGCCCAACCTCAGCGCGCTGCTGGAGGCGCACCCCGAGTGGAGGCAGATCATCTCGCTGGAGGACGGGCGCATCGCCTCGCTGCCGCTGATCAACGAGGGCGAGCGTCAGGTGCTGGTGTGGATCAACAGCGCGTGGCTTTCGCAGCTGGGGCTTGACATGCCGGAGACGACGGACGAGCTGACCGACGCGCTGCGGACGATGACGGAAAGCGACCCCAACGGCAACCTGAAGCGCGACGAAATCGGCGCGGATCTGACCGGCGTATTTGAGATGCGCTGGCTGCTGCCCTATTTCGGCATCGTCGCCGACGATTACAACCTCGCGCGCGGCGAGGACGGGCAGATCGTCTTCGCGCCGGAGCTGCCGGGCTATCGGGACTTTATCGAGCTGCTGATCCGGTGGTATGCGGAGGGAATCCTGCCGCGGGAGGCGTTTACCGCCGTTCACAGCGCGTCGAGCCTCACGCAGCAGGACGACGACCCGCCCGTGGTCAGCGCGCTGCTGGTCAGCGTTGCGCCGTACACGCATGTGCAGATCGACGCGGCGACGCAGTATGAGCCGCTGCTCATGCCGGGGCCGGACGGCGTCACGCGCTGGCGCGATTTCCTCGGCGAAATCTGGACGGGGTGCTTCGCCGTTACCAGCGCGTGCGAGGACCCGGGCGAGGCGCTGCGCTGGGCGGATGCGCTCTATACCGAGGAGGGAGCCATCCTGGCCTACGCGGGAAAAGAGGGCGAGGATTACGCCTATGACGAGAACGGGAAATGGAGCTTTATCACCGATACGCTGCGCGATGTCACGGATATCCGCTCGCAGTCCCTCATGTACACCGGGGGAACGATGCCGGGAATAGCGCCCACCGCGTTTTTGGAGAAGGTGGACAGCGAGATCGACGTGCATGTGCTTGGCGCTGCGGCCAAGGCGCGGGCGGTCGGCGAGCGCGTGACCGACGCCTATTGCCTCGGCGCGGAGGACCAGAGGCGGGCCGACGCGCTGGCAGCGGCCATCGGCAACTTGGTTGACAGGGGCATTGCGCGCTTTGCTACGGGCGAGATCGAGCTGACGGACGAGAGCTATAGCGCGTGGCTGGCGGAGCTCAAAGCGGCCGGAAGCGATGAGCTCGTCGCGCTGTTTCAGGGAAAGTAAAGCGCAGAGCATGAAGGACGGCGGAGGCCGTCCTTTTGCTTTGCGGATACGCCTGCTGAGCATCGGCCACGGGCGGAAAGCGGCGGGATTTGCACCCCTTTGCCGGTGGTTGGTCTTTCCGGCGCGCCCGGCGCATAGGCTTTGGCATGGAGGCGATGGCATGGAACAGACGCAGGAAATGATTCCGCACACGCTGACGCTGGAGGGAAGAAGCCGGGCCAAGCTCGCCGGGGTGACGGCTGTCAGCTGCTTCAACGAACAGGAGGTGGTCCTCCAGACTTCGCTGGGAGAGGTGGCGCTGCTGGGCGACGAGCTGCACATTGAGCAGCTGAACCTCGAAGACGGCAGGCTGGACGTAACCGGCACGATATCGGGCATCGAATACAGCGAACCGGCGCACAAGAAGGAGAGGCGCGGCCTGTTCGGAAGAAGGGGAAAATGAGATGCAGACGTTGGAGCAGGCGCGCGTCTTCCTTGGCATGATGCTCACGGGCGCGCTGCTGGGCGCGGTCTACGACACGCTGATGCTCCTGCGGCGCGGGCTAAACGCCGGGCGCATGCTGACCGGCGCGCTGGACTTGCTCTTTGGCGCGATGTGCGCGGCGGGAATCTGCTTATCCGCGCTGATCATGCGCACGGAGGCATTCCGCTGGTATGTGTTTGCGGGCGTGCTTGGCGGAATGGGGCTCTACTTTGCCTCTGCGGGCGCGCTTGTCCGCTGGCTTTGCCAAAAGGGATGGGCATGGAGACGAAAAAAGGCAAAAAATAGGGGAGAAGATGGGAAATGAGGCAGGAAAACAGCCTCGGAGGAAGAATTCTACACATATTACGCGAACGAATCCCAAGGGGATGGAGTATTCGGAGGACAGCGCCCTTGAATAAGAAAAAGAACAAAAGAAGACTGCGCGTGAAGCCCTACCGTCTGCTGGCGATTGCGCTGGGGGCCACGATGGTGCTCATGCTCTCGCGTTTCCCGCAGAAGGCGGTCAGCCTGGAGCGGCAGCGCGCGCAGCGCACCGCCGCGGCGGAGGCGTATTTGGACGCGCAGTCCGCCAACAATCAGCTCACGGCGGAGCTGAGCAGCATCGATTCGGCGGACTTCATCGAGCGCACGGCGCGCCGGGAATACGGCTATTGCTGGTATGGCGAGACGATTTACGAGGTGGGAAACCTTGACGAGATTCTCGCCGATCAGGAGTTTGACGTTTACGGCGCTCCCTGAGCGCCCATACACGAGAGACCGCGGGCGGCTGCGGCCCGGAATACGGGCATACGGACGCCCTGCTTCAATTTGGAGGGATGCGCATGCGCCTTGCCTGCATCGGGATCGGTTCCAACGCGATTCGCCTGCTGACGGCGGAGTGGTCCGGGGAGGCGCTGCGTGCCGTTCGCCGCGAGAGGCGAGGCACAAGGCTGTTTGCGGGCCTTCAAAACGGGGAGCTCACCGAGCACAGCATCCGAACCTCGGTTGAGGCGGTCGACGAGCTGGCGGCGTTCGCCCGGGCGGACGGCGCTCGGGCGCTCTATGTCTTTGCGACCAGCGCGGTGCGCGACGCGGCAAACGGGCGGGAATTTACCTGCCGCGCGCAGGAAGCCTGCGGCGCGCAGGTGGAGATCATGACCGGGGAAGAGGAGGCCGTGCTCTCTTACATCGGGGCGAGCGACGGCGGAGCCTGCGGCGTGATCGACATCGGCGGCGGATCGACGGAGTTCACGCTGGGCGAGGGCGAGCGCGTCCTAGGCGCGGTTAGCCTGCAGATGGGCGCCGTGCGCATGAACGGCCAGCAGCCAATTCGCAGTATGGACGACTATGCGGCGACGATGGAACGCTGCGCCGCGCTGGTTCGCGCGCAGGCAGGGGCGCTGCTGCGTTATCCGCCGAGGCGCTGCTGGATTGGCGTCGGCGGGACGATGACGACGCTGGGCTCCATGCAAAAGCGCGTGCCCTTGTTTGACGCGGGAGAGTGCGAGGGGATGACGATGACCCTTGACGAGGTCGCGGGATGGGGCAGGCGGCTGGCGGAGCGCTCGCTTCCCGAGCGGCGGCAAATCATCGGGCTGATGCCGCACCGCGCGGACATCATCCCCAGCGGCATTGCAATTTTGGAGGCTTCCATGCGCTGCTTTGGGGTGGAAGCGCTTCGCCTTTCGGCACACGGAAACATGGACGGATATCTCAAGAAAAAATTTCAGGAAATGTCTTGACAGACAGCGGAATCTGCGCTATAATATCCTCCGTCGTCAGAGCGACTTCGCATCGCGGGATGGAGCAGTCTGGCAGCTCGTCGGGCTCATAACCCGAAGGTCGTAGGTTCAAATCCTACTCCCGCAACCATGAGGCGGCATAGCTCAGCTGGCCAGAGCATTCGGTTCATACCCGAAGTGTCATGTGTTCGAATCACATTGCCGCTACCAAAGCATCCAGTCAGGGTCAATCCTTGGCTGGTATTTTTTGATTTATTTGGCATTTGGGTCTGAATCGTGTATAATAAGAGCGTCTTTTGCTGCCTATACCCTTTTATGCTGGCAGGTACGCGCTTGAGAGGAGAAATGAAGATGAAACGAAAGATTTGGCTTCTATGTCTGACGATGGCGGCATCTCTAGCCGTTGCGGCGATCCATGCGGTCGCGATGGCGGAGGCTGATCCCCGCGGGAACAGTTCACGGATCGCGCAGGCTGCGGCGAACCGTGTGGCCGCGACGACGGAGGATTCCGCCTGTATCCCCGACCCGGCGGCCTTTTTCGGCGTTCAACCCAACGAGAGCGGTTCCTCCGACGGCGAAATATGGATGACCTATGCCTTTGAGACGGAAGAGGATTGCAGCCGGGCTTTTGAGGAATATGCGGCGCTGCTCAAGGACAGCCGGTTCAGTTTAAAGCTGGTGAATACGTCGAAGAAAGCGTATCGCTATGACTATGTCGGGACAAAAAAGGTGGGCAAGCTGAATGATCGGCTGTGGAAGGGCGACGATGTGATCGTTCTATACAACTATAGCAACGCCGGTAAGGCTGTGCAGATTACCGTCAGCGACGATCTGGAATTGAAGGATACCGGCGACCGGCCGGAGAAGGCATACAAGGTGAAGGCGCCCAAGAACAGCCCGTCTGTCGGCGGCACAACCTACGAATGGGACAAGCCCGACTGTTCGGTGTGCTCAGGCTCCGGCCGATGCAGAGCATGCGGCGGGAGCGGGCATGTGACCAAGTGGGTTGTCGGCACGTTTGAATACGTCGACCAAACCTGCACGACCTGCATGGGCATGGGCCAATGCTATCAATGCGGCGGATCGGGCAAGTATTGATCCGCCGCAGACGCGTGCGGGCCCGATCAGACGGAAAGACGAGGTGCGAACGTGCTCTGCGAAATCCGATACAGCGAGGAGCCGCTGAACCATCCCAGCCACACCCATGTCTATTACGAGCTGCTCTATGTGTTCGAAGGAGCGGTGAGCATGATCTTAAGGGGCAAGGAGAGGCGCGTGGAGGCGGGATCGCTGGTGTTTTTGAACCCCTTTGACGAGCACGCCACCAAGATGATCGAGCCGGTTTACAGAAGGTATTATCTGCTGATACCGCCAAACCAGTTTAAAGCGTTTCACAATGACGCGGCGCTTTTATCCGTATTCCGCTTTCACGGGGACAGCTTCGCGTGCGTGCTGCCCACGGGGGCGGAAAAGCCGCGGTTTGACACGTATTTCGCGCTGCTGCTGGAGGCGGCCCGGCGCGGAGGGCCGGATGCGGACACGCGGGTGGAGGCGCTGATGACGCTGCTGCTCCTAGACGCCAGAGAGCTGCGCCCGGACATGTTTTTGCCGCCGGAGGCCGTCACATTTTTGCCGATTCAGGAGATCCTCGACGAGCTGGATCAAAACCACGGGCAGGGCTTTTCGCTGGAAGCGCTGGCGGAGCGGTATTTCGTCAGCCCCGGATGCCTATCGGCCCACTTCAGGCGGCTGGTCGGGGTGAGCCCCATGCAGTATGCCATGCAAAGCCGGCTGATGCACGCCAAGCTGCTTTTGCAAAGCACAGAGCGCTCCGTCGCCGATATCGCGCGCCAATGCGGCTGGCAGGACACGAGCAACTTTGTGAGGCGCTTACGACAGCAGATTCGAGGCAC
>JAUNPI010000221.1 GCA_030536875.1 Clostridia bacterium | reverse complement strand
GGCTTATATAGGTTCTGTTTTCTCTTCATCAAGTGGCAAACTCGGGTTATAGCATCGCTCACGCCGTTCGTCAAAGGCTCCCGCTTTTGCGCCCGGTGTGGTATAATGGCCTGTGAAAGAACGATCTATCCACACTGCTCTTATAGGATTCGAGGAGCGTTCACCATGAAGCACATCCTGCTCATCGCCACCGGCGGAACCATCGCCAGCCAGCCCACGACAAACGGCCTTGCGCCTCAGCTTCGCGCCGGGGACATCCTCGGCAGCGTCCCCAAGCTTCGCGAGCTGTGCCGCGTCGAAGCCCTCCAGCTGATGAATATCGACTCCACAAACATGGCGCCGGATTGCTGGCTGAGCATCGCCGCCTGCGTGCGCAGGCATTACGACGCCTTCGACGGCTTCGTCATCACCCACGGCACGGATACGATGGCCTATACCGCCTGCGCGCTCTCCTACCTGATTCAGGGCAGCGCAAAGCCCATCGTGCTCACCGGTTCCCAGCGCTCCATCTATTCCGAGGACACCGACGCACGCCGAAACCTCTACGACGCCTTTCTCGCCGCGCAGGACGACGCGCTCTTTGGCGTGCTGCTCGTCTTCAACGGTCTGGTGATCGCCGGAACGCGCGCGCGCAAGACGCGAACCAAGTCGATGAACGCCTTTTCGAGCATCGACTATCCCGATATCGCCCTGCTGCGCGAGGGGAAGATCCTCCATTACATCCGGGAGCAAAAGCCCGCCGGAGAGCCCGTCTTCTACGACAGGCTCAACCCGCGCGTCTTCGTGCTCCGCCTGATTCCGGGCATGGATCCCGGCGTGCTCAGGCTCCTGCTCACGCGCTACGACGCGCTGGTCATCGAGAGCTTCGGCGTCGGCGGCCTGCCCTGCTACGAGCAGGAGGATTTTCTCGCCGCCGTGCGCGCGTGGAGCGAGGCGGGCAAGCCCATCGTCATTACCACGCAGGTCCCTCACGAGGGGAGCGATCTGATGGTCTATCAGGTCGGCGCGCGCGTGGCGGGCATGCCCGGCGTCCTTCAGGCCCAGACGATGACGGTGGAAGCCGTGGTCGCCAAGCTGATGTGGATTCTTCCGCAGTCGCGCGATCTGGGCAAAATCAGCAGCCTGTTCCAAACGCCCATCGCCCATGATCTTCTGCGCTTTGAATAGGCCTGCCAGCCTTTTCCAGCGCCCTCGTTCATTTGACGAATGAGACGCCCATTTCCCTGCATCGAGAGGCAAAAATGCCGAAAAAAGCAAGCAGCGCCCTTTCGTCCCCTCAATTCTAAACAATTTCCTCTATACGCCTGAACGCGTTTGTGCTATAATAAGTCAGAATCTAGCATTGGAGGTTGAGTCTCATGGCTTCTAAGAATACCAAATCGGCCCGCGAGGAACGCAAGGCGAAGACCGTGCGCGTCGTCGCCGTGGTTGCCTGCGCCGCGCTTCTGCTCACGGCGATCCTTCCCTTCTTCGCCAGCAGCCTGTTCTATTGATCAAGGCAGACAAAGCGCCGCCTCCGATACGTCGGGAGACGGCGCTTTTCTCGTGCCATCAAAACAAATCGACCGATCCTGCCCCTCGTAGCCAAGATCAAAGGAGTCATACCTGCGGCTTTTCTTCCCCGCTACGCAAAAGATCGCCGGCGCTTGCCCTGAGCTTGTCGCACAGGCGCAGGATTTCCGCCGCCTGTTCGGCGGTCGTCTCCTCGGGCTTGGCGCGGTGGACGGCGCGTTTGAGCTGGGCGATGTCCTCCTTCACGAGCTTCTTTCGCTCCTTATCCAGCTCTTTGTGCGCGCTCAGCGCCTGCTCGGCCTCGTAGACGAGCCGTTCGCCCTCGTTCCTAGCGTCCATCGCGCGTTTGCGTTCCCTGTCCCACGCTTCATATTGCTTGGCCTCTTCCGTCGCGCGGCGGATTTCGGCTTCGCTCATATGGGTCGCCGACGTGATGGTGATCTCCTGCGAGTTGCCCGTTCCCAAATCCTTGGCGGACACCTTGACAATGCCGTTGGCGTCGATTTCAAAGGTCACCTCAATCTGCGGTACGCCCGCCATCGCCCGGCGAATGCCCTTGAGCCTAAAGTTGCCCAGCAGCTTGTTGTCGCGCGCGAAGTGGCGCTCTCCCTGCAAAACCTTGATGTCCACCGCCGTTTGGAAGGGCGCGGCTGTCGTAAAAATCTGGCTGTGGCGCGCGGGAATCGTCGTGTTGCGGTCGATGAGCTTCGTCGCCACGCCGCCGACCGTCTCGATCGACAGCGAAAGCGGCGTCACATCCATGAGAATGATGTCGTTGGCGGGCGAGGCGACCGTCAGGCCCCCGGAGGATCCTGCAAGCTTTCCGCCCTGCAGGGCGGCGCCCAGCGCGACACACTCGTCCGGGTTGACGGTTCGGCTGGGCGCCTTGCCCGTCAAGCGCCTCACCATCTCCTGCACGGCGGGCATGCGCGTGCTTCCGCCGACGAGCAGCACCTGCGAAAGCTGCCCCATCGTCAGCGCCGCATCCGTCATCACCTGATTGACCGGGCCGCATGTGCGCTCCACGAGGTCGCGCGTC
>JAUNPI010000056.1 GCA_030536875.1 Clostridia bacterium | reverse complement strand
AAAATCTCCGGGTTCGCATTCATCAGAGCGCGGACGCTGACGCCGAATTTTCTGGCGATCAGGTAAAAACTGTCGCCGCGCTGTACGCGGTATGTTTGCCCGGACGTGCAGGCGGCAATCGCCCTCTCCTGCGCCGCTTGGTTGATGAGCTCTTCGCTCATGCTCTGAGTGTCCATCGAGTTTTCCATAAAGAACAGCCCCTTTCGACGTTCTGCTAACAGCTTATGCGCCGGGGGCTGTTTTGTGAAGTTTACTTTTAGGCGTCTGTGACCGCTAGGCGTCTTTGACCTAGCCGATCACTCGAGAACGGTTCCGTCCGGGTGAAACAGGGGCAGCTTCTCCAGATAGATGATGTCCTCGCGCTGCTGAGCGTCGCCCTCCGCGAGGATCGCCATACGCCCGCAGATCTCTCCGCCGGCTTCGGTCACCAGACGTTCAAGCGCGGTGAGCGACTCGCCGGTGGAAATCACGTCGTCGACGATGAGAATGCGCTTTCCCCTCATGAGCGCGGCATCCTCGCCGTCGAGATAGAGCTTTTGCACATGATCGGTGGTGATAGATCGAACCTCGACGCTGAACACATCGCGCATGTAGAGCTTGGCCCCTTTGCGGGCAAGCAGCCACTTCTTGGCCCCGAGCTGGCGCGCCATCTCATAGGCCAGCGGAATGCCCTTGCTTTCGGCGGTGAGGATGTAGTCAAACGCCGGCGCTTTTTTGATCAGCTCGGAGGCACAGGCCTGCGTCAGCTCGCAGTCGCCGAAAATGACAAACGCGCCGATGGAAAGCTTGTCGTTCAGCGGGCAAATCGGCAAATCGCGTTCGCAGCCGGCAATCGTCATATGATAGTGAGTAGGCATAGCATTTCCCTCTTTCATTTTGCTCATTTGTTCTGGTTTAAATGGGCGCTTCAAACGGGCGCCCGGCAATCGCTCGAACCTTCACATTATTCATTTTTATTATACACCGTTCGCGCGTGGCGGTCAACGCAAAGTCCGTTTTTTTCGGCCGATTTTCCACGTAATTTGCTGTTTCTCCATTTAAAACAAAAGAAGAAAAGCAAACCGACCGAAGGTCTCTACATATATACGAACAATAAAAGAAACAAAATCAAGATTATTCGGAAGAATTGCCTAAGGAGACGACGATTCGTGACGTTTTTGTCATCAAATTTCAGTTCCTTTTTGTTGGAAACGCAGACCTATAGCGCAGGTATTCCTCCAAAATCGTTCAATTGTGAAATGAACGCGCAGGATTCCGTCATACATGGCCTTTCCTTCCCCGTAAATCCATCTTTTTCTTAACGTTCGAGCCCCACATATTTTATTTTTTTCATGGTCTCTTGACTTGACTGGGCACAGCCTTTCGTGATAAGATGGTCATCGACGTCCAACTAAATATGGTGTCTTTTTTTCACCTCAAAAACTAGATGTTGTGGTTTTACCCCTGAAATCCCCCGTATAGGCTCTTGGGCCGGGAAGAATTCAATTGAGAAAAGAGAGAGTGTTCATGTACATCATCAAGAAAGACGGAACCCGCGAGATTTTCAACGTCAGCAAGGTGGTTGCGGCGGTCAACAAGAGCGCTGAGCGCGTCTTATATACCTTCACACCGGACGAGATTGATTTTATATGTCGGTTTGTGACCAAAAAGTGTGAGGCGCTGGGCAGCAAAGGCATCCACATTGCCCAAATGCATAACATCGTCGAGGGCGCTCTGGATGCCATCAATCCGGCTGTCGCCAAGTCCTATCGGGACTATCGCAACTATAAAACGGACTTCGTCCAAATGCTTGATACGGTCTATAAAAAATCTCAGTCGATCATGTATATCGGCGACAAGGAGAATTCAAACGCGGACAGCGCGCTCGTCTCCACGCGCCGCAGCCTGATTTTCAACCAGCTCAACAAGCAGCTTTATCAAAAGTTTTTCCTCAACGTCGAGGAGCTGCAGGCCCAGCGGGACGGTTATATCTACATCCACGACATGTCGGCTCGCCGGGATACGATGAACTGTTGTCTGTTTGACGTTGGGGCCGTCCTGCGCGGCGGCTTCGAGATGGGAAATCTGTGGTACAACGAGCCTAAGACGCTCAACGTTGCCTTTGACGTCATCGGCGACATCGTGCTTTCCGCCGCCAGTCAGCAGTATGGAGGATTCACCGTCTCCTGTGTCGACGAGCTGCTGGACAAATATGCCGAGGCGAGCTATGTGCTCTTTACGGAGCGGTATCGTTCGATGGGCCTTACCGACCAGCGCGCCGAAGAGGAAGCCATGAAAGATATCGTCAACGACTTCGAACAGGGCTTCCAAGGCTGGGAATACAAGTTCAACACCGTCGCTTCCAGCCGCGGCGATTATCCCTTTATCACCATGACGCTGGGCCTTGGGCAGACGCGAATGGCCAAACTTGCCAGCAAGCTCTTTCTCAAGGTACACGCGGGCGGTCAGGGCAAGAAGGGCAACAAAAAGCCCGTCCTCTTCCCCAAGCTCGTCTTCCTTTACGACGAAAACCTGCACGGCCCGGGGAAGCCGCTCGAGGACGTCTTTGAGGCGGGCATCGAATGCTCCGCCAAGACGATGTATCCCGATTGGCTGAGCCTTACGGGCGAGGGCTATGTCGCCTCGATGTACAAAAAATACGGCAAAGTCGTCAGCCCGATGGGGTGCCGCGCGTTCCTTTCCCCGTGGTATGAGCGCGGCGGCATGGAGCCGGCGGATGATCAGGATCAGCCGGTGTTTGTGGGCCGCTTCAATATCGGCGCGGTCTCGCTGCATCTGCCGCTCATTTTAGCCAAAGCGCGCAAGGAAAGCCGCGATTTCTACGAGGTTCTCGACTACTATCTCGAGCTGATCCGCCGGCTGCACATCCGCACATACGCCTATTTGGGCGAGATGCGCGCGAGCACCAATCCTCTGGCCTACTGCGAGGGCGGCTTCTACGGCGGCCATCTGGGCCTTTACGACAAGATCAAGCCGCTGCTCAAGACGGCGACCGCCTCCTTCGGCTATACCGCGCTCAACGAGCTTCAGGAACTCTACAACGGCAAGAGCATCTACGAGGACGGCGCGTTTGCCCTTGAGGTCATGCAGCATATCAACGACAAGATCAACGAGTTCAAAAAGGAAGACGGCAATCTCTACGCCATCTATGGCACGCCTGCGGAGAGCCTTTGCGGTCTTCAAATCGAGCAGTTCCGCAGCCTTTACGGCATCGTGGAGCATGTTTCCGACCGCCCGTATGTCTCCAACTCCTTCCACTGCCATGTCACCGAAGATCTCACGCCCATCCAGAAGCAGAACAGCGAGAAACGCTTCTGGGATCTCTCCAACGGCGGCAAGATCCAATATGTCCGCTATCCCATCGGCTACAACAAGGAGGCCATCCGGACGCTTGTGCGCCGGGCGATGAAGCTGGGACTTTACGAGGGCGTCAATCTCTCCTTGGCCTACTGCGACGACTGCGGTCATCAAGAGCTGGAGATGGATGTCTGCCCCAAATGCGGCAGCAAGAACCTGACGAAGATCGATCGCATGAACGGCTATCTTTCCTATTCCCGTGTGCATGGCGAAAGCCGTTTGAACGATGCGAAGATGGCGGAAATCGCCGAGCGCAAGAGCATGTGAGGCGGATCGATATGAACTTTCACAACATCACCGTGGACGACATGCTCAACGGGGACGGTCTGCGCACCGTTCTGTGGGTATCGGGGTGCGATCACCGCTGCCGCAACTGCCAGAACCCGCAGACTTGGCCTGCCGACAGCGGGATTCCCTTTGACGACGCGGCGAAAGCCGAGCTGTTTGAGGCAATCGGTCGGGATTATATGAGCGGCGTCACGTTTTCCGGCGGCGATCCGCTTCTCCCCGCCAATCGAGAGACCGTCGGTTCGCTCATCACGGAAATCCATGAGAAATTTCCGAACAAGACCATTTGGCTGTATACCGGCAGTCTGTTTGAGGAAATACGCAAGCTCCCCTTTATTCCGCTGATCGACGTGATCGTGGACGGTCCCTACATCGAGGCGCTCCGCGACACGCAGCTGCACTGGAAGGGCAGCAAAAACCAACGCGTTATCGATGTCAAGAAAACGCTCGCCGCCGGGCGTGTCGTGCTCTGGGCCTAGCCGGCATGCTGCCGATGACATCGCTTCACAGAACAAACTAACATACACTTCGAAAGGGATTGAAAGCCTATGCTTCGCATTGCCAGATTTGAAAAGGTTTCCGTTCAGCGTTTCGTAGCGGATTGGATTTCCAACTTTCCCCAGCAGAGCGTCGAGCAGGCCGTGATGGCTTACGAGCGCATTCAGCTTCCACGCCGTGCGACGAGCGGTTCCGCCGGGTATGATTTCTTTACGCCCGTAGGTTTTGAGCTTCCGGCGGGCGAGAGCATCAAAATGCCGACGGGCATCCGCGCTTTGATCGAGGACGGCTGGGTGCTGACGCTCTATCCCCGCAGCAGCCTCGGTTTCAAATTTCGCTTCCAGCTCGACAATTCCGTCGGCGTGATCGACAGCGACTACGCCCGCTCCGAAAACGAAGGCCATATTTTCCTGCGCATGACGAATGACAGCCGCGAGGGCAAGGGGTTGCGTGTGCCTGTGGGCGCGGCATTTGCCCAAGGCATTTTCCTGCCCTTTGGCATCACGCTTGACGACGACGCGCAAGGCATCCGCAACGGCGGCTTTGGTTCCACCACGAAAGCTTAATCTGAGCTCAAGGAGCATACACGATGGCATTTGATTCTCTCGCCTATCCCAATGACAAATCTGAACGTTACGCGCTTCTGCTCGATCAGGCTCATGCGCTGATGGACGGCGTGTCCCACCCGATGCCCAATCTGGCGAATATGGCCGCGCTGCTGTTTCATGGAATGCCCGAGGTCAATTGGTGCGGTTTCTATCTGATGAACGACGGCGAGCTGCTGCTGGGGCCGTTTTGCGGCCTTCCCGCGTGCGTCCGCATCCCTCTTAGCCGCGGCGTCTGCGGCACGGCTGCGGCGACGGACCGTGTGCAGCGCGTGGCGGACGTTCACGCCTTTCCCGGGCATATCGCCTGTGACAGCGCTTCCAACTCGGAAATCGTCATTCCCCTGCACGCGCAGGGGCGCGTCGTCGGTGTGCTCGATATCGATAGCCCGGCGCTGAACCGGTTTGACGCTGTCGACGAGCAGAGCCTCCTCGCGCTCGTTTGCCTTCTGGAAACGCACTGCGACCTTGAAAAGACGGGATATCGTCTTTAATCCCCCCACCGGCATGCTGCCGGTGACGCTGCTTTGTACACGAGACGGACGTTTTGCAGAAGGATGGATATAACAAAACGGGGCTGTCAGGATCATTCCGAATATTCTGAGAAAGAAAAAACTAAGCAAATCAAGCTTTTGAAGAGCTTGGGGCTCTGCCCCAACGCCCCGCCAAAGGGCTTTCGTTTTCAATTGTCTGTTTCCGCCACTGGCGGCGACAATTGAAAACCTCTTTGGAAACCTTCGGGCGCAAATACCTTAGTTTTTTTCTTAGAATATCGGGATTCTTATCCTGACAGCCTCTGTTTTGTTGTATTCGATTAGCCTAACATTTTCTTCATCAGTGCTTCACGTTGATGCGAACCAGCGCGCGCTGGAGCTTGGCTTCCGCCAGCATCAGCTCGCGTTTGTCGTTCTTGGCCGCGGCGATGCGGGCTTCCGCGGTCGCCTTTGCACGCTGAGCACGCTCGAGATCGATCTCATCCGACCACTCGAACGTCGTGGCAATCAGGTTCGCCTCGCCCGAAATCATCGCGAGCATGCCGCCGATGCAGGCCGCCGTTTTCGTTTGTCCATCCGCCGTGACGATGGCCGCCTCGCCCGCGCCCACAGCCGACACATAGTCCGCATGGTGCGCAAGCAGACAGACATCGCCGTCGATCATGCGCACACGCACGCGTTCGACCTCGCCGTCAAACTCCATGCCGTCCGGCGTGCTGATTTTCAGGTGGAACGTACTCATGCCTGCTCACCCTTTTTGGCCTTGGCAACCGCCTCGTCGATCGTTCCCACGAAGAGGAACGCGCTCTCCGGCAGGTCGTCGTGCTTGCCCTCAATGATCTCTTTAAAGCCGCGAATCGTTTCCTTGATCGGCACGTATTTGCCTTCCATACCGGTGAACTGTTCGGCGACGCTGAAGGGCTGAGACAGGAAACGCTGCACCTTGCGCGCACGGGAGACGATCAGCTTGTCCTCTTCGGAGAGCTCGTCCATGCCCATGATGGCGATGATGTCCTGCAGCTCCTTGTAACGCTGAAGAATTCTCTGAACGTCGCGCGCAACCTGATAATGCTCCTCGCCGACGACATCGGCGGAGAGAATGCGGCTGGTGGATTCCAGCGGGTCAACCGCCGGATAGATGCCCAGCGATGCAATGCTTCGCGAGAGAACCGTTGTCGCGTCCAAATGCGCGAACGTCGTCGCCGGGGCCGGGTCTGTGAGGTCGTCCGCAGGGACATAAACCGCCTGAACGGACGTGATCGACCCCTTTTTGGTCGAGGTGATGCGCTCCTGCAAAGCGCCCATCTCCGTCGCAAGCGTCGGCTGATAGCCGACAGCGCTGGGCATGCGCCCCAGCAAAGCGGAAACCTCGGAACCCGCCTGCGTGAAACGGAAGATGTTGTCGATGAACAGAAGCACGTCCTGCCCCTCGCGGTCGCGGAAATATTCCGCCATCGTGAGGCCGGAGAGAGCCACACGCATACGCGCTCCCGGCGGCTCATTCATCTGGCCGTAAACCAGCGCCGTCTTGCTCAGAACGCCGCTTTCCTTCATCTCGTTGTAGAGGTCGTTGCCCTCGCGCGTGCGCTCGCCGACACCCGTGAAGACGGAAAGACCGCCGTGCTGCTTGGCGACGTTGTTGATCAGCTCCATGATGAGAACCGTCTTGCCCACGCCCGCGCCGCCGAACAGGCCGATCTTGCCGCCCTTGGCATACGGGGCAATCAGGTCGACGACCTTGATGCCCGTCTCCAGGATTTCGGCTGAGGTCTCCTGCTCGTCGTATGGCGGCGGATTGCGGTGGATGGCCCAGCGTTCCACATCCTGCGGAGCAGGCTGGTTGTCCACCGGCTCTCCAAGCAGATTGAAGATGCGCCCAAGACACTTTTCGCCGACCGGAACGGTGATGGAACTGCCGGTATCCAGCGCAGACGCGCCGCGCGTCAGGCCGTCCGTGCTGCTCATAGCGATGCAGCGCACGGTATCGTCGCCGATATGCTGGGCAACCTCGACGACGAGTTTCCTCTCTCCGCTGCTCACCTCGATGGCGTTGAGCAGCGGCGGAAGTTCGCCGTCTCCAAATTTGATATCCAGTACCGGGCCGATGACCTGCACCACGGTACCGATGCTTCCTTTTGCCATAGCGTTGCTCCTTATTAAAATTCTGCGCGTCAATGCTCTGCGCCGGCGACGATTTCGGTAATCTCCTGCGTGATCGCACCTTGGCGCGCGCGATTGTAACGCAAGCTTAGGTCGTCGATCATCTCCGCCGCGTTCTTGCTGGCTGCGTCCATCGCCGTGCGCCGCGCTCCCAGCTCGCTGGCGACCGATTCGCACATGGAGCCGTAGATCATGCCTGCGATATAATTGGGCACGATGGCGTTATAGACGGCGACCGGATCCGGCTCATAGAGCACCAGCGGGCGGAGCCCCTGCTCGCGCGCGCGCTCCTGCCGTTCAAGCGGAAGGAGCTTTTCGCTGGCAGGCGTCTGCGTCAGCATCGAAATAAACTGCGTAAATACAATGGAAACCTCATCATACTGCCCGCTCAGATATCCCTTGGAGATCAGGCGGCTGATCGTAAAGCAATCCGCCACGGAGATATCCGCCGCCTCGGCGAACTCCCTTGTCAGGATTTCAGTCCCCTTGCGGGCAAAAAACTCCACGGCGCGCTTGCCGATGGGCAGCACGCAGGTGGGCATGCCGTCCTCCATGATGGCTGCAGCGGCCTTAAACACATTGGCATTGTAGCCGCCGGCAAGCCCTCTGTCGCCCGCGATGACGATCAGACAGCGCTTTTTGATCTCCCTGCGTCCCTGATAAGGGGAGGCGAAATCGCTTGTCGCCGCTTCGATCTCGTCGAGCGTCTCTTTCAGCTCCATGAAATACGGGCGGCAGCGCTCCTGCCGTTCCTTGGCCTTTCTCAGCTTGGAGGAGGCGACCAGCTCCATCGCTTTGGTGATCTGCATGGTGCTCTCTACGCTTCGGATGCGCAGCTTGATATCCTTCATGGATGCGCCAGCCATCACTCACCCCTCCTTTTTACTTGGCCAGAAAGTCCTTCGTATACTGCGCAAGCGCAGATGCGAGCTTCTCTTCGGTTTCCTTTTTAAACTCGCCCGTCGTGCGGATGGTCTCCAGAATATCGCCGTGCTGCGCGTCAAGCCGGGCGTAGAGCCCCTTTTCGTAAAGCGCCACGCGCTCCACGGGCACCTCGGCAAGATAGTCGTGCGTCACGGCATAGAGAATGCAGACCTGCTTTTCCACGTCGATCGGCGCGCTGCGCCCCTGCTTGAGCACCTCCACCACGCGCTCGCCCCGAGACAAGCGGGCCTTGGTGTCCGCGTCGAGATCGCTGCCAAACTGCGCGAAGCTCTGCAATTCGCGGTATTGGCTGTAAATCAGCTTGAGGGAACCGGCAACCTTCTTCATCGCTTTGATCTGCGCGTTGCCGCCGACACGGGAGACTGAGATGCCCGGGTTCACAGCCGGCATGACGCCGGAGTGGAACAGCTCGCTCTCCAGGAAGATCTGCCCGTCCGTGATGGAGATGACGTTCGTCGGGATGTAGGCGGAGACGTCGCCCGCCTGCGTTTCGATGATCGGCAGAGCGGTCAGGCTGCCGCCGCCATACTCCGGCGCCATGCGCGCGGCGCGCTCAAGCAGGCGGCTGTGCAGATAGAAGACGTCGCCCGGATACGCCTCGCGTCCCGGCGGACGGCGTATAAGCAGCGAGAGCGCGCGGTAAGCGACCGCATGCTTGGACAGGTCGTCGTAGATGATGAGCACGTCCTTGCCCTGCTCCATAAAGTACTCGCCCATCGTGCAGCCCGCATACGGCGCGATATACTGCATCGGCGCGAGCTCGGAGGCCGTGGCGCTGACGATGATGGTGTATTCCATCGCGCCGGCCTGCGTGAGCTGCTCCACCAGCTGGGCCACCGTCGAATTCTTCTGTCCGATGGCTACGTAGATGCAGATGACATCCTTGCCGCGCTGGTTGACGATGGTATCGGTTGCGATCGTCGTTTTGCCCGTTTGGCGATCGCCGATGATCAGTTCGCGCTGTCCCCGACCGATGGGGATCATGCTGTCGATCGCCTTGATGCCCGTCTGAAGCGGCACGCTGACGCTCTTGCGCTCGATGATGCCCGGCGCGGGGCTTTCAATCGGTCTGGTTTTGCTGGTTCGGATGGCGCCTTTGCCGTCGACAGGCTGACCCAGCGCGTTGACGACGCGGCCGATCATCTCCTCGCCGACAGGCACGGAGACGACGCGCCCCGTCCGCTTGACAGTGCTGCCCTCGTGCAGCCCGGCATCGCTGCCCAAGATAACGATGGAGACGGAATTCTCCTCGAGGTTGAGCGCCATGCCATATTCGCCGTTATCAAACTCGACCAGCTCGTTCGCCATGCACTTATCAAGCCCGCTGGCTCTGGCGATACCGTCGCCGACGAGGATGATCGAACCGGTTTCATCCTGCTCGATCTTCTTGTCGTACTGCTTGATTTGGGCCTTGATGATTTTGGAAATCTCTTCAGGTTTCAGATCCATCGGTTCACCGGCTTTCTTCAACTATAAATTGAAACCGCCCGAACGCGAAAAGCGCTCAGGATTTGGCGAGCAGCGCGCGGCGAAGCTGGCTCAGCTTGGCAGTGACGGTATTGTCATACCGATGCCCTTCCATCTCCACGCGCATGCCGCCCACGAGGGAAGCGTCGACGCGCTCGGTGAGCACGACCGTCTTCCCGGACTTCTTTTCGAGCGCGGCAATGAGCCGTGCTCTCTGCTCGCTCGTCAGCGGCGACGCCGTGACGGCCGTAGCCGGCACGATGCCATGCTGCTCATTGTATTGTTTCACATAGGCGTCCCGGCATTGCGGCAGCTGCTCGAACGCGCCGCGCTCGCAGAGAATCTTCATGAAATTGAGCAGGTACACATGGACGCGCCCGGCGAATGATTCGTCCAAAAGCGCGATGCGTTCTGCCTTAACGATGGCGCGGCTTGCGATCAGGCGGACATATTCCGGGTTTTCGGCCAGAATGCCGCAGACCGCGTCCATCTGGGCGCGAAGCTCATCTTCCAGCCCTTCCTCCAGCGCCAGCGCATACAGCGCGCCGCCATAGGCCTTGCTAAGCTCTGTCACGAAGCCTCACCCACGTTCTTGATAAATTCCTCGATAAATGTCTCGTGATCCTTTTCCTTGACCTCGCGGTCGATGACCTGCTGCGCGATATCCAGCGCGATGCCGGACAGCTCGCCCTTGACCTCGTCAAACGCCTTGCGGCGCTCCATCTCGATCTCGCTCTCGGCGCGGCGCTTCATCTGTGCCGCCTGCGCGCGGGCATCCTCCACGATGCCGCGGGACATGGCGTTTGCGCTGTCCGTCGCGGTCTTGATCACGCGGTCCGCCTCTTCCCTCGCGCCCGCCATTTTGCTTTCATAATCAGCCTTCATGGTCTTGGCGGCCGTTTCGGCTTTTTCAGCCTCTTCATAGTGCCCCTCGATTTCGGCGCGGCGCTTTTCCAAGATCTCCGTCACCGGCTTGAAGAGGTATTTTTTAAAGGCCACCATGAGCAGCAGAAGGTTGATCAGCTGAAAGATCATCGTCCACGGCGCAATCGATATAAACGCTTGAACTTCCACGGAAGTTCCCTCCTTTCAGTCGGTTCTTGCCCTATCAGAACAGACCGACGAAAGGATTGACGAACAGAAGCAGCAGCGCGATAATCAGGGAGTAGAGGCCCGTCGTCTCGGCAACCGCGCAGCCCATGAACATCGTGGTCGTGAGCGTGCCCTTCATTTCAGGCTGACGCGCCATAGACTCCAGCGCTTTGCCGACGGCGTAGCCCTCGCCAATACCCGGTCCAAGGCCGCCGATCATCGAAACGCCGGCGCCCAGCGCGGAACAGCCGCAAACAATGGCCTTTGCAAGAATCGTCGTGTCCATAAATTGAATCCTCCTTCAATATTGTTGCTAGATTCACTATTCTATGCAGCGCGCCGCTAGGTGCGCAAAGCATCAAAATCATCCGGCTTATTCTCCCGGGTCCGCCGCGCCGGCGATATACATCATCGTGAGCATACAGAAGATGAACGCCTGAAGCACGCTTGAGAAGAAGTCGAAATAGAGCGACAAGACGGCGGGGATGCCCGCGGCGAAGATCGGGATATGCGAAAGCGTATCGCCCAACGCGCCCGGCAGAAGCCCCAAGACAAGCCCGGAAAGCGCCGAGAGACCGCCGTAGATCAGCGCCGTGATGACGCTGCCGCTGGCAATGTTGCCAAAGTGACGGAAGGCCATCGAAATCGGCGTGGCAATCTCTCCGATGATGTTGAACGGCGTCATGATGAAAATCGGATCGGTGTAGCTCTTCAGGTAGCCGAGGATGCCGTTGGTCCGTATTTTGGTGTAGGTGATGAGCACAAACACCAGCAGCGCCCATGAGAGCACGGTCGAAAGGTCGCTCGTGGGCGCGTAACAGCCCACGAGGCTGGAAAGGCTGCATCCGGCCGAGAGCGCAAACATAGCGCCGATAAACGGCAGGTACCATGTCTGCGTGTACTTTTCGCCCATGTTGGAGCCCACCAGATTCTGCACCGCGCCGACCAGATACTCGGCGATGATCTGGCGCTTCTTCGTCGGGTGTACCTCGAGGTTCTTCGTCATAAAGCGCACGGCGAGAATGAGCACAAGCATGACGCCCCACGTGACGACCACCGTCTCCGTGAGCATAAACCCGCCGAACTCCGGAATGGAGATCAGTATTCTTGCGCCTGTGATATCCAAATCCATAACCGTCAACCCGCTTTCTCTAAATTGATGTATTCGTTATTGATGTATTCGCCGGTGTATTCGTTTGAAAGCCGCGTGTTTATTCGTCCTTGATCTTGCCCGTCAGCTGCAAGACAAGGATCGTCAGCCGCGGGAAAACCATCGGGATGATGCATGCCAAGCCGTCGACAAACGGCAGCGCAAAGGCGATGATCGCGACGACGAGCATGCCGATCATGCGCATGTTGTAGGATGAACGCAGCTGCATGGTGGCAAGCGCCTCGTTCTCCTCCCTCAGCCCCATCGCCTTTTGTACCGTCATGCCCAGCATAAAGAAATTGAACACCGCGTACGCCGCGCCGATGACCCCACCCAGCACGACGGGCAGCGCAAACCGCCCCAAAGCCGCATAAACGGCCAGCATGAGCAAAAGCATAACGACCTCGCCGATGGCGATTCGCTTGGTCTCCCGCAGGACGGTTTCCTGCGGTTTTTGAAAACTCATAGTCGGATAGACCCTCCTACATTAAACAATCTCCATAATGATTAACATTATAACATGGACAGGTTGGACGGTCAATCTCATTTTTCATCATTTTCTGTGTGATTCATTGTCGGTCGGTGAAATGAATTCTCCGCTCTTTCGCCCCCTAAATATCACGGCGTGCCGAAGAAACGCAAACGTCCGCCATTCTGACGCGAAATTCGCCGCCGCATACGCTGCAAACACGGCGATGCCGGTTGCGGCCATCCGCCCGATCAGGCAAAGCGCCCCGCCCGCCTCGCCTTCCCGCCCTCCCCATACGGCCATGAGCAGCGCAAACACCGCCCCATTGACCAGCCATCGCCGCAGCGTTTGCCGGCTTGTTCTGCGCAGGATGCGCCTGTTTGCATAGCGCGATGAAACCGCCACACGGTAGGCCGCCGCCGCAATCGTCCCCAGCAAACAGCCGGTTATGCCCCATCTCGCTGCCGCGGCGACGGAAATCGCCGCGTTGATCGCAGCCTCGAGGACGGCGTGACGCTGGGTTTGGCGGAATCTGCCCGCAAACTGTATCGTCTGCATAGCGGGCTGCCTGCCGCTCGAAAGCAGATTCGCGGCGGCAAACAAAAGCGGAAGGGCGGGCTCCGCATAGTTCGCATCGCCGATTCCCGCCGTATACAGGCGGACAACCGGCAAGGCGTACAGAGCCGCCATCGTGTAGAGCGTAAACGCACCCGTCAAATAGAGCGTCTCGTATAGATCGTGCCAGCGTGTGTACGTCTGCCTGTCCGTATGGAACATCTGCCCCAGACGGAAGGTTGCGCCCGATGAGACGGCCGTGATCAGGCGCTCTATGTGCGAGAGGAGCATCTGATAAATCGCATATACGCTTACAACCTTGAAATCGCAGAAAATCGACAACAGGATGGCGTCCGTGTTGCTCAAAATCATGCCCGCAGCCTGATGAACGAAAGCGGCGTTTTTCTGCGAAACAGCCGCCTGATCGGACTTTGCGCGCATGTTCAGCCACGGATAGTGCTTCCTCGCATATCCCATGACGAACACACAGCGCGCAATCGGTCCGATGCAGTAATACGCCTGAATCAGCACGAGGTTATCGGAGAAGAGCAGCAGCACAATTCGCACCGCGTTGACCGTAAGTTCCAGCGCCGATTGAAAACCCGCGAGCATGTAGCTCTTGCCCTCCGCGTCGATGAGCATCTGAAACTTCCCGTGGACGCAAAACGACAGCACGCTCGGAAATCCATAGATCAAGATGATCAGCGCCGTCGTTTGTTTCGGCAGCCCTACGCGCGTGACTGCCGGATATGCCAGTGCGAACAAAAGCACGATTCCCCCGTACATGAGCCCCACGCGTCTGTAGTATCGGTTGACCGCAGAGAGAATCCCGTTGATCTTGTCCGTCTGGCCGAGCGCTACAGGCCGGTAGAGGGCCTGGCTTGCCGTCATGCTCATACCGGTCTCCATCAGGGCCAAGTAGGCGAAGACCTGTTTGATCGTGGCGATCAGACCGTTGATTTCGGAACCGAAGCCGGTCAGATACAGCCGGGGAATGATCAGCCCTGCGGCGATCGAAACCGCCTGATAGACGAGATTGGCGGCGATGTTGCGCGCAATTCGCCTGTTCTTGTCCCTCTCGTCGACCATCATTCGTGTTTCCCTCCTCGAATATGAAGCAAGTGGGATGGGCATGTGCGAAAAAAGCCGCTTTCACAAGCGGCTTTGAAGGGGCTGACCTGTTACCAGCGGGGCTCTTTGACGACAAACGCCCGATAGATCGCGCGCACGGCATTTTCGAAATCGAGGTTGTCGACGCCGACGATGATGTTGAGCTCGCTGGAACCCTGATCGATCAGCCGGACGTTGATGCCGGCTTTCATCAGCGCGTTGAACAGCTTGGCGGACGTGCCCTTCGAGCGTACCATGCCCCGGCCCACCGTTGCAATCAGCGCCAGGCCGGAGTGGATTTCCACCGAATCCGGCGAGCAAAGCTCATGAATCCGTGCGATGAGCCGTTCCTTCTTCCCCTCGACGGAATCCTCGGAGACGACGACGGACATCGTGTCGATTCCGCTGGGCATATGCTCGAAGGAGACGCCTTCCTCCTCCAGCGCCTGAAGCACGCGGCGGCCGAAGCCGAGTTCCGCATTCATCATCGCCTTTTCAACGGCAATAATGGCGAAATCCTTGTGTCCGGCAATGCCGGTGATCATGTGTTCGCTCTCGTAATCTTCAGCCTCGTAGCCGATGATCGTGCCCGGCTCGTCGGGCTGGTTGGTGTTGCGGATATTGGTCGGGATACCCGCGATGCGCACCGGGAAGATGGCGTCTTCGTGCAGAACGGACGCGCCCATGTACGAGAGCTCTCGCAGTTCCCGATAGGTCACATAACGAATCGGCTCGGGATTGCGCACAATCCTCGGGTCCGCCATCAGACAGCCGGAGACGTCCGTCCAGTTCTCGTACAGGTCGGCGTTTGCGGCGCGGGCCACGATCGCCCCCGTGATGTCGCTGCCGCCGCGCGAGAATGTCTTGACGTTTCCATGCGTATCGCAGCCGTAAAACCCGGGAACGACGGCATATGCGTGCTGTTTCAGGATTGCGCCGAGGCGCTCCTGCGTCTTTTCGCTGTCCAGACGGCCTTCCTCGTCAAAGAAGATGCCCGTCTTCGCGTCGACAAAGTCCCAGCCGAGATAGTCGGCCAAGAGAATCCCGTTGAGATATTCGCCCCGGCTGGCGGCGTAATCCGCCCCGGCGCCCAGCTTGATATTCTTGGCGATTTCCTCCAGCTGTGCGTCCAGATCGACATGCAGCCCGAGCTGTGCCGCGATGCCCTGATACCGCTCTCGAATTTTCGAAAAGGCGGGCTCGATATCCTGTCCGGCTCCCGCCAGACGGTTGCACTCGTAAAGCAGATCGGTTACCTTGACATCGGTTTTGCTCCGCTTGCCCGGGGCGCTGGGCACGACAATGCGCCTGTCCCCGTCCGCAAACAGAATCTCCTTGACCTTTTGAAACTGGGCTGCATCAGCCAGCGAACTTCCGCCAAACTTTGAAACCTTGATGCCCATTCGGAAGCCCTCCGATTTCCATGTTAATCTATGCATGAAGCAAACAGCGATATCATTCTATAGAATGATCTGCGCAAAGTCAAGAGTTATTCGCGCACAGGCGGAAAAAAACGCGCATTTTGCCGAAAAGAAACCCGAAGATTTCAAGCCTTTCACGATGGCGGTTATGACGGCCATGACAGCGGCGCTCCCGCGCCTTGAAATCGCTTGCGCCGAACGAGGCGCCGCGACCAACCTTCGGCCTTTTCGGCCGTACACGTCTCTTTTGCCTGTGGTATCCTATGTTTTTGCAAAGAGGCCCGTTCCATTGCGTCAAGAGCATCCGCCTAAGAAAAAAGCGGGCCATGCCCGCCAGGGCTGTCCGCCCGTCAGTTCTCTTGGTAAGCCGCATCCACGCGCGGCCTCTCCTCTCGTTTTTCCTGCTCCTCCATCGCCTTGAGACTGTCAAGCGCTTGGGGAATCATCTCGACAATGCGTTCCATCGGCGAGGCGCAGCTTGCGCTGAGCAGGCGCACGCCGTTTTGCGAGCAGACCAAAAAGCCCATCGGCTGCACGGATACGCCCGCTCCGGCGCCTCCGCCGAACGGCAGGCCGTCCGTCATCGGCGAGGCGACGCCGCCCGCGTATTCTCCGCCTCCGGCGACAAAGCCGAACGAGACCTTCGATATCGGAATAATCGTCGATCCATCCTGCGTCTGAACGGGATCGCCCACAACGGTATTGACATCGACCATCTCGCGGATACTCTCCATCGACGTGCCCATCAAGCTCTCAATGGGATGCTGCTGATCCATCCGAATCCCTCTTTTCGCGTCGTTTTGATCGCAGCCTTGAGGGCCGCAAAGATAATGTCGCCCGGCATCGCCCGAAATATGCAATGAGCCGTCATCAAAAAGCATGCGCCGTCAAAGCTGGGCTGAACGTTGATCCTGCATGGCTTGGGCATCGGCAGGCGCGCAAGCAGCGCTGTAGCGGCAAAGCGCAGCGCTCCGGCCGTCAGCGCCGTGTGATCCGCTTCCCTCAGCCCCACGCGCAGATCAAGGTCAAACCGCCTCACGTCCACCTGCATAAGCGCCGCCCGCAAAATGGGCTCCAAGGTCTTTATGGCGCGCACACGCGGCTTTTTCTTATGCCCGCGCTTTTGCCCATAACGGGGGTTCAGGCTGAGCGAAAAACCGCGTCTTGCAAGCAGCGCGTCAAATCGTGCGCCTAATCCCAAGGCAAACAGCGACGCCCTCACGGTGCTCTGCCTCTCGTTTACGCTCATGCTGAGGTTTACCGTCACCGGCAAACTGAGCGCCAGATAGACGATTCCCACCCAAATCAGCATGCGTCTTGCACCTCTTTTTTTCCTTCTCCCCTTTTCAATACGGGTCCTCTTCCTGTATAATAACAGCATACGGTGCATTTTATGCGCTCAAATTGGAGGAGCTATGAAACTGATCTCTTGGAACGTCAATGGACTGCGCGCGTGTCTGGGCAAGGGCTTTATGGATTATTTCAAGGCGGAAGAGGCGGACTTTTTCTGCCTTCAGGAAACAAAGATGCAGCCTGGGCAGGCCGAAATCTCCGCTGAAGGCTATGTGCAGTACTGGAACTCCGCGGAGAAAAAGGGCTATTCCGGCACCGCGATTTTCGCCAAACACAAGCCCCTGTCCGCCGCAATGGGCATCGGCAGCGAGCTGCACGACCACGAGGGGCGCGTGATCACGCTGGAATAT
>JAUNPI010000055.1 GCA_030536875.1 Clostridia bacterium | reverse complement strand
GGCTGGCATGATATGGAACCGTAAGAAATGGATTAGACATGTTCTTTTTCTGATGAGGAGACCTCATATTCTTGGGTAGAAGGATTCCAACTGACGGATACACGATGCTGGGCGATATAAGCCCTTCTAGCCTTTGTGTCATCAGACAGGACAATCGTTCTTTTGATTTGTTTTTTCGTTATAAAAGCACGATCGGTAGGGCAGGCATAGTCCATAGGACGGAATCCTCCTTTCGAAAAATCATCGAGCGATTCGCTCGCCCCTATTATACACCGCTTTCGGGCGAAAATCAAGACAGACGATAGACCCAACGCGGCAGCCGCAATGAAAAGCGTCGCTTTGTTTTTTACAGCGCCGAAGGCGTCAGAGAGAGCAGCGTCACGGTCGGCGGGTTAAAAAGCCGGAAGAAGAACGAGGGATAGAGCGTGTCGCTGCTGCCGAGGCCGGGGCTTGTGTAGATCCACGTGTGTCCCTCGCGGGAGAGGCCGCCGTATGTGCCGTCGCCGGGAAAGAGGCCGTATCGCGGCTGGCTTGAGGAGGGCACGAACAGCGGCCCGATGCCCGGCAGGCGCATGAGCCCGCCCAGATAGTGCCCGCAGAGCACGAGGTCGATGCGGCTGGTCAGGCTGCCGGAGAGCTCGTGTACGGCGGGCGCCGCGTGCGAGACGGTCAGCAGGATGTCGTCCTCTTGGATCGCCTTGCGCATGCTCCGCGTGTTTTCCAGCCATTGGAGGTTGTAGGTTGCCAGCTCGATTTCGTTTTCGTCGCCGCCGTCCAGCGCGGCGAGGTATTGGAGCTCGTATTGGCGCTGCAGCGTGTCCATGTCGACGCTCAGGTGGGTGTTGGTCGTCAGCCAAAGCGTCTGATCCTCGCGCGTGATGCTCTCGGGCGAGGAAAGGAACGTCGCCCCGCGCTGCTTGGCGCCGAGCACCCACGGGGCAAACGGGCTGCCGCCCGCCGCATAGCTCATGGATGCGGGCGCGGGGTCGCTGTCCCCGGGGATGAAGTAGATAGGCGTGGCGCTGCTGCGCTCGTGAAGGGCGTCGAGCAGCGCGTAGAGAGGCTCCGCGTTGCCCCGGGCGGAGACCATATCCCCCGAGAGCACGACGGCGTCGATCTTCTCGTCCCCCAGCGCAAAGGTGATCAGCTCCTGCTTGTCGCCAAAGCGCGCGCCCTTGAGATCGGAGATGTGCAGGATGGTGAAGCCCTCGAACGCCTCGCTCAGTCCCTTGATGGGCACGACCACGCGCTCCACGCGCACAAATTGATTGAGCAGAAAGTTGCCCAGCAGACACAGCAGCGCCAAGGCGAGCAGCAGACGGCGCAGACGCTTGCCGAGGGGCACCTTCACCTTGGGATCAAAGAAGTGTTTATCCGGCGAGACGGCCTTGAAGGAGGCGTCTCTCGCGGAAAAGGCGTCGTAATCGCTGCGGCTCTGGTTAGGGCGTCTGTTCATGGCTGGGGGTTCCTCCCTCTTGATGATGGGATAGCCAAAAGTATAGCGGATCGGGGGAGCGGCATCAACTAAAGAACAGACCGATTTGGATAGGTCGCGAAAAAAAAGACTCGCCGCGCCTGCGGGAGTGTGATACAATATCGGCGAATGAAAACACATGGGAGGACGGCGACATGGCGAAGGAAAAGACGGTTTATCTCTGCGGGGCATGCGGCTACGAGAGCGCGAAGTGGATGGGCAAATGCCCCGGATGCGGCGCGTGGAACACGATGGAGGAGCAGGCGCCCCAGCAGCAGGCCGCCCCCGCCAAGGCGATCAAGCAGCGCCCGGGCATCGGCTCGCAGGCGCTTCGGCTCAGCGAAATTCCGGAGGAAAGCGCCGAGCGCGCCAAGACGGGCATCGGCGAGCTCGACCGCGTGCTCGGCGGCGGCGTGGTGGAGGGATCGCTCATGCTGGTGGGCGGCGACCCGGGCGTGGGCAAATCGACGCTGCTTTTGCAGGTGTCGGAAAACCTGGCCCGAGGCGGGGCGAAGGTGCTCTATATCTCCGGCGAGGAATCGGCCCGGCAGATCAAGATGCGCGCGCGCAGGCTGGGCGCCAAGAGCGACAACCTGCTCATCCTCAGCGAGAACGCGATGGACGCCGCCGAGCGCCGCTGGGAGGCGGTCGCGCCCGATTATATGATCATCGACTCCATCCAGACGATGTACAGGCCGGACATGGCGAGCGCGCCGGGCAGCATCTCGCAGGTGCGCGAGTGTGCCAGCGTGCTCATGCGCATGGCGAAGACGACGGGCTGCGCGGTGTTCCTCGTCGGTCACGTGACCAAGGAGGGGGCGATCGCCGGGCCGCGCGTGCTCGAGCACATGGTGGACGTCGTGCTCTACTTCGAGGGCGACAGACAGCATCAGTACCGGATTCTGCGCGCGGTCAAAAACCGCTTCGGCTCGGTCAACGAGCTGGGCATCTTCGAGATGCGCGAGACGGGCATGCAGCAGGTCGAGAATCCTTCGGAGATGCTGCTCTCCGAGCGCGCGAAAAACGTGCCGGGTTCCTGCGTGCTGCCCGCCATCGAGGGCTCGCGCCCGATGCTGGTGGACGTGCAGGCGCTCGCCCTGCAAACCGCTTACGGCACGCCGCGGCGGACAACCAACGGCTTTGACGCCGGGCGGCTGGCGCTGCTGCTGGCCGTCCTTGAAAAGCGGGCCGGTCTGGCGCTGCTGGGGCAGGACGTCTACATCAACGTGGCGGGCGGGCTGGATATCAGCGAGCCTGCGGCGGATCTGCCGCTCTGCGCGGCGGTGGCCTCCAGCGTGCGGGAGACATGTGTGCCGGGGGATTGGGCGGTCATGGGCGAGGTCGGCCTTGCGGGAGAGATTCGCGCGATCTCGCAGGCGGAGCGGCGGCTTGCCGAATGCCGGCGGCTCGGCTTTACCACCTGCGTCATGCCGCGGGAGAATGCGCGGCACATTCATGTGCCGAAGGACATGCGCGTTTACGGCGTGGAGACGCTGGTCGAGGCGCTCTCCATCCTCATCGGCTAGGCTCACATGACCGGGATGATCCATTCCTCAAACTGGTGCTTGCGCCCGTCCGCCCCCAAAAACCATGCGTATTGTCGGGTGTAGCCGTCGCTGACGGGGGTCAGCGAGCGCTCGCGCATGAAGCTCTGGGCGGCGGCAAGCGCGGGAAGCGCCGTGCTGCGGTGCGGAGGGGAGAGCTCAAAGCTGACGCGGACGCTGCGCGGCCCCGCGCTCATCGCCATCTGGGAAAAGTCCGCGCGGATCGCGGTCAGGTATTCCAGCGGCGCGCAGATGCCCGAGCGGAGGGCGGCCTCCTGCCCCTGAAGGCGGGCAAGCGGCGCGATCGTGCTGTAGCTGGTCAGCGGCAGGGCGTCGAGCAGCGCCTTGAGAAGGGGCGTCTTCGGCACGGTTTCCCACATTTTGCTCGCCGAGTCGAACCCGAGGAGATAGGCCGCGCCCCCGCTGCACAGGCGCGGCTGCATCGTCTGCCCGCGCGCGTCGCGCAAGAGGTCGGTCGCTGCGCTCAGGCGGTCGTAAATGGCGCGGGAGAGGGCGATCTGCTCGCGCATCTGCGCGCGCTTTTCATCCATGAGCGCGATCAATTCATCCTGCGTGCAGCCGGTCATGATGTGCCTCACCTCCTCGAGCGAGAAGCCCTGGCGCTGCATGCTCTTGATGATGCCCAGCCGGTGGACGTCCTCGAGCGTAAAGCTTCTGAACCCGCTGGAGGCCGCGCGCACGGGGGAGAGCAGCCCCTTTTCCTCGTAGTAGCGCAGGGCTTCGGGGGTCAGGCCATAGGCGATGGAGAGTGCGCTGATGGATATCTTCATGGGTACCTCCTCGGGCTCGGGGCGTGGCGGCCGGCGGGGGCATGAGCCCGTCGGGCGATGTGGGCGGCCGTCATTCGGTCAGCGCGGCATAGGTTGCGCCCGTCAGGCGCAGCAGATCGTCCGGGGCGAGCTCGACCTGCGCGCCGATCTTGCCCGCGCTCACGCAGACGGTGTCAAAGAGCTCGGCGGTCTCGTCGATGAAGGTGGGCAGGGGCTTTTTCATGCCGACGGGGCTGCATCCGCCGTGGACATAGCCCGTGTTGGGCAGCAGCAGCTTTTGGGGCAGCATGTCGATCGCCTTTTCGCCGCAGGCGGCAGCCGCGCGCTTGAGGCTCAGCGTCTGGGCGACCGGGATCACGAAGACATAGAGCGCGCGGCTCTTGCCCTGCGTCACCAGCGTCTTGAAGACGGCCTGCGGGTCTTGGCCCAGCGCGCGGGCGACCGACACGCCGTCGATTCCGGTTTCGGGGGAATAGGTGTGAACGCTGTGCGCGACGCCCTCGCGCTCGAGAATGCGCATGACGTTCGTCTTATCGGCCATGACACAGGCCCTCCGTTTCTGATGGGATGCCCCTATTGTAGCATGCGCCGGGAGGGCGGCGCAAGGCTGCGCGCGGGGCGGATGCGTTTTTTTCCGGCCGCCGCCTGTTGTGGATTGAATAAAAAACGTTTTCGTGTTATACTAAAATTATCCAAGCGCCGCGCCGGGAGCGACAGGGCGGCGGCGCGCTCGCCGGCTTGATATGTCTAAAAGACGCGACAGAAAGATGCGACAGAAAAAGAGGAAAGAAGGTTACAGCGATGATCCATTCCAATCCCCTGCTCAAGGAAAATCAAGGCCAGAAGAAGTTCATCACGATGGGCGAAATCATGCTCCGCCTGACCCCGCCCAACTATGAGAAGATCCGCATGGCCTCCAGCTTTGAGGCCAGCTATGGTGGCAGCGAGGCCAATATTGCGCTCGCGCTGGCAAACCTCGGCATCGACAGCACGTTTTTTTCCGTCGTGCCCAACAACAGCCTCGGCAAGAGCGCCGTGCGCATGCTGCGCTCCAACGACGTCCACTGCACGCCGATGATCCTCTCCACCCCGGAACAGACGCCCTCCCACAGGCTGGGCACCTATTACTTGGAGACGGGATACGGCATTCGCCCGAGCAAGGTCATCTACGACCGCCAGCACAGCGCGCTGACGGAGTACGATTTTTCCGGCTACGATTTGGGCGCGCTGCTGGAGGGCTTCGATTGGCTGCATTTGAGCGGCATCACGCCGGCGCTGGGGCCGAACTGCCGCCAGCTGATCATGGATATGCTCAAGGTTGCCAAGGAGAAGGGGCTTACCGTGAGCTTCGACGGCAATTTCCGCAGCAAGCTGTGGACATGGGAAGAGGCGCGCGATTTCTGCACGCAGTGCCTGCCGTATGTCGATATCCTGCTGGGCATCGAGCCCTATCACCTCTGGAAGGACGAGGAGGATCACAGCAAGGGCGACTGGAAGGACGGCGTCCCGATGCAGCCCAGCTACGAGCAGCAGGACGAAATCTTCCGCGCGTTCGTGGAGCGCTATCCGAACATCAAGTGCATCGCGCGCCATGTGCGCTACGCGCATTCCGGCAGCGAGAACAGCCTCAAGGCGTTCATGTGGTATGAGGGGCATACCTTCGAGAGCCGCCTGTACACCTTTACGATCCTCGACCGCGTCGGCGGCGGCGACGCCTTTGCCAGCGGCCTCATCTACGCCATGCTGCACGATTACCGCCCGATGGACATGATCAACTTCGCGGTGGCCTCCAGCGTCATCAAGCATACCATTCACGGCGACGCGAACATCACCGACGACGTGAGCAGCATCAAGAACCTGATGAACATGAATTACGACATCAAGCGCTAAAAGCGCGATAGGGGAGTATCAAGACGGAAAAGTCTTGATGCTCCTTTTCATGGATTCAAACAGTTGATATGGAGCAGGCCACCGATGCGGCAGATAGGCTCCTAAATGATGAGGATCTATACCTATTCTAACGTGATTTTCACCTGACCGTCCGGCTCGATTTTCAGCTGCATCTTTTTGAGATGGCGGTCGTAGAACATCTCCTTTTCCTTCGGGGACATCCGCAGCCATGTGCTGCCGACGACCTCGTCGAGCATCTCCTTGACGTTAAAGTCTACAATGGCGTCCAGCCTGTCCTGCATCTCCCCGAGCAGCGTGCGCGTTTTAATGGCGTAGCTCGCGCCCGTGCAGAAATCATCGATATAGCAGTAGTGGTAGTGGTTCTCTTCCAGCGCGCTGATGATATGCTGCCCCGCCTTATGACGCTCGACCATCGTCAAAAAGTGAATGCCTGGGAGCGATTGGATCAGCGCCCAGTAGTCTGAATCGGAGGAGACCAAGATCACCGAATCCACGCCGTTCGTGTAAACCTCCCGGCAAGTACTCGCCGCAAGCGTCATATCCACCTGAGACTTGCGCTCGTTCAGCCGCTTGACGACGATGTGCTCGGTCTCGAATTCCTCCGTGAAACCGGACTGCGTCAGAACCTTCCATGCGGCGGTGGTGTAATCCGAATCAAAAAGCATGATCTTGTGAATCAAGCTGCGCTGGAGGCGGTTGAGGCTGGAGAGCGCGGCGGCAAGCTTGATCGGGTTGCTGTTCTCGCAGTCCACCACGACAAGCGTCTTCCTGCTCTGGCCGATAAATGCATATAAATCGTCCAACAGCCGGTCGCCGGCGCCCCGGACGAGACTCCTGTCCTCAAAGCAGTCGTTGTTTTTGGTATAAAGAAGGCGGGTGAACTTGTCATCCGAGTGAAGAAGGTTGCCGCAGTTGTTTTCGTCCCAGTTGATATAGCATTGAAAGGGAAATCGGTTTCTATCCGCGTTGTAGTCCGCTCTGGCGGCTTTCACGCCCTCGGGCTTGAAGCCGTTCGGCATGATAAACAGCGGCCTGACATACGCCCACTTGATCCATTCGGGGAAAAGCGGCTGTACGGTTTGAAGCCGATTGGAGATTTCCTGATTGATGAGGATCACATAATCGTCCACTGCAGGTTTGGATTTGTGCAGGCTGACTCCGTCCGTGTAGAGCTGCCGGACAACGTCGGGATCCACATAGGCGGGAATGGACGCGATGGATTTGAGGTTGTATTGGAATTCATACGAAATATCTTTGCAGTTGCGCTGGAGCGCCGTGCGGATGATGCACAGATTGCGGATGACGCGGGCGCATGCGTTGGCCTGATATCGCTGAAAGCTATCCCCGAGATCCGGAATGTGTTCGGTGAAGTGACGTTCTTCCACCCCGATGAGGTACATCATGAGGCTGACCAGCGTGTAGGTGTGATTAAACCGCATCGGCGCATCCGGCTGCTGCAAATCCGGCTGCTCCTTCGGCAGGCTAAGATCCTGAAGGGTGTGGAAGGTGTGATTGAATTTTCGCGTTTGACGGTTCTGGCTTTGCTGTTTGTCGGGCAAAGCGGAGGTTTGATAGCTGTGAGATGGTTGATCGATGTGCTTGGGCATCATGGTCTTTCAACTCCTTTCTTTTGCCTAAGTCCATTATACCAATATTACATGGGCAGCACAAGCCTGCGGACGGACATTCCATGTCGCTTGCCAAACGATTTGACGAAAAAAAGAGTGTCAAGATGTCGCTGTCTTGACGCTCCTTGATGGTTTGCAGGCGTGTGCGCCGGGCCGGCGGCCTTAGGCCGGGCGCTCAGTAGGCGATGACGATGCCGCCGTCATAGGCATACATCGAGGAGAGCGCGGAGGTCGGCGTCATCACGATTTCGCCGATGGCCGGGCAGGTTTCGCGGATCAGCTGCTGCACCTGTTTGGCCCGTTCCAAGCAGTTGCAGTAGGAGAGGACGAGGCGCTGGGAACCGGCGGCGAGGCCTTCGGTGTGCTTGCGGCAGGTGTCGACCATCTGCGCGAGCGCGGCCTTGATGCCGCGGGCCTTGCCGATCTGCTTGATGGCGCCGCTGCCGTCGTCGCTCATGACCAGACGGATGGAGAGGACGCCGGCGATCAGCGCGACGGCGCGGCTCACGCGGCCGTTTTTGACCAAGTTATCCAGAGAATCGAGCACGAACAGCGTGTGCAGCGAGCGGATCTTCTCCTCGACGGCGGAGACGATCTCGTCGAACGACTTGCCCGCGTCGATGAGGTCGCGCAGCATCAGGGCCAGATACGTCTCGCCCGCGCTTGCGCTCTCGCTGTCGAAGACGTGGATGCGCTTGCCGGGCACGCTTTCAAGCGCCATATCCCGCCCGATGAGCGCCGCGTTGTGCGAACCGGAAAGCTTGCTGGAGAGCGTCACCACCAAACAGTCGCCATCCCGTTCCATCTCCTGCGCGTAGAGCGTCACGGCGGGGCATGCGGAGCGCGCGGGCGATTTGCACGCGCGCATGGCTTCGATATAGGAGGGGATGTCGACGCTGCCGTCGTCCAGGTAGTCGACGCCGTCCAAGGTGATCGTCAGCGGGGCGACGGAGGCCCCCGTTCGTTTCAATAGTTCAGGGGAAAGATCGCAGCAACTGTCCACAAGAATGTTCATGAGAAGGCCTCCCAAAGATCGGTTCGGGCGTATGCCCGCCTTTTATCCATTATTATACTTGTTTTGCAGATGGGTGTCAACTACAAAACGCTAAGATCTAGTTTTTAATACTAGATTTGTCCGTCTTGACAGACGGGCGGCAAGCGGCGATAATGTAGGGCGAATAAGCGGGCGCGCGCATGCGCCCCGTACAGGAGGAAAAGGATTATGGAAAGGCTCGAATACCCAATTCGCGTCGCTATCTGCGGCATGGGCAACCGCGGCAAGGATACCTATGCGCCGATCAGCGAGAGCATCCCGGAACAGATGCAGATTGTCGCCATTGCGGAGCCGGACGAGGGCAAGCGGGCGTATTGCCGCGAGCGTTACCGCATCCCGGAGGAGATGTGCTTTGAGACGGGCGAGGAGATGTTCGCGCGCGAAAAGCTGGCGGACGTGGCCTTCATCTGCACGCAGGATCAGCAGCATGTGGTTCATGCCGTGGCGGCGCTGCGGCAGGGCTATCACCTGCTGCTGGAAAAGCCCATCGCCACGCGCATTGAGGATGTGCAGCTGATCGAACGCACGGCCAAGGAGATGAACCGCCGCGTCGTGGTCTGCCATGTGCTTCGCTACGCGCCGTTCTTTGAGACCATCCGCGCGGCCATCGAGCGCGGCGATGTGGGCGACGTCGTCTGCATTCAGACGCTGGAGAACGTGGGCTATTGGCATCAGGCGCACAGCTTTGTGCGCGGCAACTGGCGCAACGAGGCGGAATCCACGTTCATGCTGCTGGCCAAATGCTGCCATGATATCGACTATCTCGTTTGGCTCTGCGGCGGACAGGCATGCAAACGCGTTTCTTCGTTCGGCAGCCTGCGCCACTTCAGAAAGGAATGCGCCCCGGAGGGCGCCGCGCCGCGCTGCACGGCGGGCTGCAAGGCGAAGGAGAATTGCCCCTACGACGCGGAGAAGATCTACTTGACCAGCGAGCAGACGGGCGTGCTGCATGGGCACACGGGCTGGCCCTGCGAGGTGCTAGCGCTCGAGCCGACGGAGCAGAGCATCCGCGAGGCGATCGAGCATGGGCCGTATGGGCGCTGCGTCTATGCCTGCGACAACGATGTGGTGGACAACCAGATTGTCAATATGGAGATGGAGGACGGCACCCACTGCCAGCTGATGATGACGGCGTTTACGGCGCATGGAGGACGGACGATTCGCGTGCTGGGCACGCATGGCGCCATCGAGGGCGATATGGATGCCAACACGCTGAGCATCCAGCCCTTTGGCAAGCCGCGCGTGGAGATCGACGTGAGCAAGATCGGCGTGGACCTGGCGGGTCACGGAGGCGGAGACGCGCGCATGGTGGCGGAATACCTGCGTCTGCTTCACGAGGGCGCCGAGCCGGGCGGCAGGATGAGCACGCTGGCGGCTTCCGCGGAGAGCCACTACATCGCCTTTGCGGCGGAGCGGTCCAGGCGGAACGGCGGCATGGCTGTCGAGGTGGAGAGCGTGCGCGCGCAGCGCCAGGGATAAGGAATGGGGGAGACATGGAACTTCAGCAGCTTCGATATCTGGTGGCGCTCAGCCGGACGCTGAACTTTTCCAAGGCGGCTGAGGAACTGTTTATCTCCCAGCCGACGCTCTCCCAGCAGATTCGCAAGCTGGAGGAGGAGCTGGGCGTAAAGCTCATCGAGCGCTCCACCAGAAGCGTGAAGATGACGCCCATCGGCGCCCGATGCGTCGATTTGGCGCAGCAGGCCGTGGATGCCGCCAACCGCATGCAGGAGATCACGCAGGAGGAGAAGCGGCGATCCAGCAAGAAGCTGAACATCGGTGTTTTGGCGGTGTATCCGCAGCTGAATATCAGCAGCATCATTGCGGAGTATCAGGCGCTGCATCTCAACGAGACGGTCAACATGTATTTCGGCTGGAGCGTCGATTTGCTCGATCGCCTCAGGCGCAAAAAGTCCGATGTCATCATCACGAATCTGGATGAGGTTCAGCTTTCGCAGGCCGAAATCGCCTCGTGGGATATCCACCCCTTTCTGGAGGATCAGCTGTATCTGGTCGTGGGGGAGAACAGCCCGGTTTATGAAAGAAAGGTGGTTGGGATGGAAGAGGTGCTCTCCCAGCAGCTGTTCATGCCGGGCAGCAGGAGCAGCGCGAACATCTTCTTTGCAAAGGCCATCCAGAATGCGGGATACGGGGTTCCGGAGTTTAACGAATGCCCGAGCATCATGAGCACGTTTAATTTTGTGGCGACGGGGCGAGGGGCGACGGTGATGAGCAAGCATGTTTCCCAGCCCTATCTGCGAGAGGGGATGAAGCTCATCTCGATCACGCCGACGATTAAGACCTATACGGCGATCGTGCTGCGCAAGGAGTCGCTGGGCAGGCCCGTCATCCGGGAGTTTCGCGACTTTTTCCTTCAGCGGGCGCTCGAAGGAGCCGCGGGCTGAAACGCCGCGGAGGAATTTGCATCACAAGCAACAAACAAAAGGGGAGGACGGCGTACTCGCTTGTCTTCCCTTTTATATATTTATCTGTATAAATGCCGCGCGGGACAACGGAACAGGCAAGAGGACGAACGCAAAGTATGCGTTAAGAAATTGTATGACTCTTCCAAGCACGATTTGGAAAATCAAAGAATAGAACAGTGACAATCTGTTTTTTGCCCATATTCCACATGAATTTATAGATTATAACAATAAAGCTATAATAAATTGGTATTTCACAAAGACGGACGGGTTTGGTATACTGTGATCAACAAATAGGGGAGGAAAGCATCGGAATTCCGCCCCTGAAACCCGAGGCCGGACGCCTCTGACAGACGACGATCCACGAATTGTGGAGAAAGGAAGGTCAACATGAAAAAGCTTGTCACTCTGCTTGTGTGCGCGTGCATGTGCGTGACCTGTGCGGCCGGCGCCAGCGCCGCGACCAAGTTTATCACGATCGGCACGGCGGCCACGTCCGGCGCGCTCTACCCGATGGGCGTGGCGATGGCGCAGACCATCACCGACCATATCGAGGGCATGTCGGCGACGGGAGAGGCGACCGCGGCCTCCATTCAGAACCTGCGCGACCTGCATGAGGGCAATACCGAGCTGGCGATCAGCCAATCGGAGGTCGCCTATTACGCCTATAACGGCCAGATGGATTACGAGGGCAACGCGTTTACCGACATCCGCGCGCTGTATTCGACCATCTACAACTTCCTGCAGGTCTTCGTTCCTGCGGACAGCGACATCACCTCCATTGCCGATCTGGCCGGAAAGACCGTGAGCATGGGCTCCGCCGGTTCCGGCGGAGAGATGGCCGCCCGCGCGCTGCTTGGCGCCTACGGCCTGGACTACACGACCGTGAACGCGCAGTTCATGGGCGAGAGCGACGGCGCTTCGGCCATGAAGGACGGCAATATCGACGCGATGATCGCCACCAACCCGCTGGCCTCCGCCGCGCTGACGGAGCTGACCACCTCGATGGACGTGAGGCTGCTCGACATTTCCGAGAGCAACTTCTATGAGGTCTACCCGCTCTACACGCCCTACACGGTGCCGGCGGGCACCTACAAGGGGATTGACGAGGACATCGTCGTTCCGCGCTCGCGCATCATCATGTGTACCTCCACCGAGTCGGGCCTGACCGACGACGAGGTCTATGAGATCGTGAAGACCGTCTGGGACAACCGCGACGAGTGGGCCGGATGCGCCAAGTCCGTGGAGACGCAGGCTGTCATCGAGACCGTGCTCGAGGAGATCGCCATCCCGCTGCATCCCGGCGCGATCCGCTATTTTGAGGAGATCGGCATTGAGGTGCCGGAGGAGCTCAAGTAATCAACCGTCATGGGGCTGCCGGAGGCCTTGAAAACCCATCGTGCTTTCGGCGGCCCTTTTTGCAGCCTTTTTTCGGCAGAGGAGGAACGTTTATGCAGGAAAAAGCAGGATCTACAGGCTTGACGAAGCTTGCCGAGCGGGCGCTTGCCGCTCTGTGCGTTGCGGTTTCCCTGTTCCATGTGTTCGTCGCGGTGAATTCAAGTATCTCCGTCGTGCAGCAGCGCGTCATCCATGTCATGGCGATCCTGCTGGTGTTCTTTCTGGGGCAGGTGGCCAAAGGGACGAAGGATCCCAAGTGGAAGACGGCAATCAATCTGGCCTTTGTGGCCCTGACCGTTGTGCTGGCGGTCTATTTCGTCAAGGGCAACACGCTCAGCGCGCTCTCCCAGCGCGGCGTTCGCGGCATCACCGAGGCCGACATGATCTTCGGCGTGATCCTGATTCTGATCGTGCTCTGGGTCAGTTACCGAACGGTCGGCATGGCGCTGACCCTTCTCTCCGTGATCTTTATCGCCTATGCGTACTTCGGCCGCTACATGCCGGACATCATCGCGCATAAGGGCTACACGATCAAGAAGATCACGAGCTATGTCGCGTGGACGAGCGAATCCATCTTTGGCAGCTGCATTGGCGCCAGCGTTTCCTTCGTCGCGCTGTATATCATCTTTGGCGAGCTGCTCAACGCCTTTGGCGCGGGCCAGTTCTTCATCGATATCGCCTACGCGCTGACGGGGCGCATGAAGGGCGGGCCGGCGGAGGCCTCCGTCGTCTCCTCTGCGCTGATGGGCTCGATCAACGGTTCCGCGGTGGCCAACGTCGTGACCACCGGTACGTTCACGATTCCGCTGATGAAGAAGGTCGGCTATTCGCCCGAATTTGCGGGCGCGGTTGAGGCGGTTGCCTCCACGGGAGGGCAGCTGCTGCCGCCTGTGATGGGCGCCGCGGCGTTTGTCATGGCGGATTTGACCGGCATTTCCTATTCGACCATCATCATCGCGGCGATCGTTCCGGGCCTGCTTTACTATTTAAGTTTGGGCATTGCGGTTTATCTGGAAGCCTGCAAACACGGCCTTGGCTGCGAGGATGAGAGCCGCCTTCCCGTCGTCAAACAGGTTTTGAAGGCGGGCTGGTATCACGCCATCCCGATCCTCGTGCTGATCGTCGCGCTGCTCGGCTTTGGCTATTCCGCCAACACCTCCGCCATTTATGCGATGGCTGCGCTGCTGCTGATCGGCTGTTTCAACACGCTGCGCAAGGAGAAGCGCCTGCCGGTCAAAGAGGTCTACACGTCCTTGGTTGCCGCGGCGAAGACCACCGTTCCCGTAGCGATTGCCTGCGCCTGCGCCGGCATTGTCATCGGCATCGTCAGCATGACGGGCATCGGCGTCAAGTTTACCACGATTGTCTTCCGCGTTTCGGGCGGAAACCTGCTGGGCATGCTGCTGATGATCATGGTGGCCTGCATCATCATGGGCATGGGCCTGCCGTCCACGGCCGCCTACATCATCGCCGCTTCCATCGGCGCTCCCGCCCTGATTCAGGCGGGCATCCCGCAGATCGCCGCGCATCTGTTCGTCTTCTACTTTGCCATCATGTCCTTTATCACGCCGCCGGTCGCCATGTCCGCCTATGCGGCGTCCGGCATCGCCAAGAGCAACAACACGAAGACCGGTGTGCTGGCCTTCATGCTCGGCCTTGCCGGGTTCATCATCCCGTTTATCTACGTCTACCGTCCGGCGCTGCTGCTTGTGGACACCGGCGTGATGGAATCGATCTGGGTGGTGGCGGTGGCTACGCTGGCGACCGTCGACATGGCCGTCGTCACCATCGGCTATTTGAAGCGCCCGATGCGCGCCGCGGAGCGGATTTTGCTCGCCGCCGGCGCCGTGACGCTGGTCACGCCGGCCGTCTGGTCCGATGTGGTCGGCATTGCGCTGAGCGCCGTCGTCTTGATTCTCTGCCTGAGAAGCCCCCAAAACGCTGTGAAGGCGTGATATGAGCACACACAACCCATACGACCCAAATGGAAAAAGGAGATACTGCGTATGTATTACTTTGTTCATCCGACCACTGCGCTCGAAGGCCATGTGAAGATCCCGGGCTCCAAGAGCCAAACGGCGCGCGGGCTGATTCTGGGAACCCTCGCCAAGGGCACCACCCGCGTTCAGAACCCGATGCTCAACCTGGACAATTATGATATCGCCGAATGCTGCCGCCGCTTGGGCGCTGCGGTGGATACGACCAACGACGAGGAGTGGGTCATCACCAGCCCCGGCTTGGAAGGCCTCGAGATTCCGGGCGCGGTTCTGGATGTCGGCAACTCCGGCACGGGCTTCTACTTTTTGACGACCCTCGCCGGCATGCTCAAGGGAAAGAGCATCATCACCGGCGATTACCAGATCTGTTACCGCCCGATTCAGCCGCTGCTGGAGGCCATGCGCGTGATGGGGGCGAAATGCGTTTCGACCCGCGACAACGAGCTGGCTCCGCTGATGATCGAGGGCCCGCTGGAGGGCGGACACACCGTCTACCTGAACGGCAAGAATGTGCAGTGGGCCATCGGCCTCATGGTTTGCTGCCCGGCGCTGAACGGAACCACCACCATCAAGTTTGACAACCTCGGGGAGCGCCCGTATGCAAACCTGACGATGGACTGGATGAAGGCCGCCGGCGTCTACCTCGAAAACCACGACTACGAGGAGTTTGTCATTCCGGGCAATCAGCAGTATCATCCGTTCACCAAGCGCACCGCCTGCGATTGGTGTTCGGCCAGCTACCCGATGGTCGCCGCCGCGATCATGAAGGAGAAGAAGACGATCCGTCTGGACGGCATGGATATCAACGATTTCATGGGCGAGCGCCATTACGTCGATTGGATCAACGCGATGGGCGGCAGCGTGACCGTCGCCGACGAGGGGCGCGGGGGCGTCTTCGTCGAGGGAGGGCACGAGCTCCACGGCATCGACATCGACTGCGGGGATACGCCGGACGCCGTTCCCGCGCTCTCCGTGCTCGGCTGCTATGCGAAGGGGAAGATGACCCTGACCAATCTGGCGGCCTGCCGCATGAAGGAGACCGATCGCGCGCATACCATCGCCATCGAGCTGCGCAAGATGGGCGCGCACATTGAAGAGGGGGAGGACAGCATGACGATCTATCACTCTCCGCTCCACGGGGCCGCCATCGACGGGCATGACGATCATCGCATCGTGATGGCCACCGCGTGCGCCGCGCTGGGCGCCGAAGGCGACAGCTTCATCGATTCCGTCGAGCATGTCGGCGTTTCCTTCCCGCGCTTCTTTGAGGAAATGCGCGGAATCGGGGCGAGAATCGAGCGGCTTTCCGAGAGCTGAGCGAGCTTTGATCGCCATCCCCAAAGCGCGGACAGGGGCAGCGGAGGTACCCGGCAAGGGAACGCCTTTGACGGGCTGGTGAAGGCCCTCCTGCGGGATGACCGATTACCGGAACAAGAAAAGCATGGGCCGTCGAAGTAGAGGGCAAGTCTACGCGGCGGCCTTGCTTTTACTTCTGACGCATACCGAAGTACATCGTTGAGATGAAAAAAAGGAATTGATATCGCTTTCTTTCGGTGCTATAATGGTTTGGGGTTAGATTTAGCTAACTGTTGGAAGGCTTTACGATGGGGCTTGTTACGGCCGCGCCGGGGACTGCGAAACCAGAAAATGAGGAGAATGTGCAGTGAGATTTTGCTGTATGGGCGAGTCCGAAACCCCGGCTTTCTCGACTGAATGAAAATGTAAGGAAGGTTACTCATGAATCCTGCTGTTATTGTTCTTGAAAGTATCATCATGCTTCTGGTGTTTGGCTTTTGCGTGTTTGGACTGCTCTATATAAGCCCGCTGACCTTTATCAGCGACTATCCGCCGGAGATTCAGGAGGTATACTACCGGACGCAGCATAAAGAAGCGGCAAAGAAAACGCTGACATGGGCGATGAAGATCAAGAAGCTCGTCGCTTTGATTGCCTTTATGTTTCTCTTTGCCTGGATGCTGCATCTGGCGGGAGCGGAAACCTTTGTGGAGGGGCTGCTTCTCTCCTATGTGTACATCTTGTGCCTGTTCGCTTGGGATACCTTCTTTCTGGATTGGGTGCTGTTTGCCAATGTGAAGCGAATTCGGCTCCCAGGGACAGAGCACATGGAAAAGGAATACCATCAGAAATGGTTCCATGTGAAGGTGTGCATCCCCATGATTCCGGTTTTTGCAGCGGTAGGAGCGTTCAGCGCGCTGCTTATGCGCTGGATTTGGTAAAAAAGAATAGAACGGAAAGAGCGTGACATTCATGGTGGCATATACGGTTATTCTATCGATTGTGATGATGGCCGGGCTGTTTTTGATGCTTTGGTCCGCCGTGGGATTTATACAGAATAAGCGTTTTTTTACTTCGGCGCCAAAGGCGGCACAGGAAGTGATTCAGCCGAAGGACGAGCGTTTCAGGGGCCAGCACGCCGTCGGCTGGCTGCTGATGGTTCTCGCTCTTGTGCTGCTGGGCGGGGCGGTGATCGCGGGCGCATATGATGGGATGCAGAAGGATTTTGGATTCTGGCAGTTCTTCATCCGATTTGCCATGATGTTGCTTCTCCTTAAGGCGTTTGATATTTTGTTCTTCGACTGGGTGCTTTTATGCCGTTCCAACTTCTTTCCCCACTATTACCCGGAAGTGAAGGGTATTTATGGTCCGGAGATTTTTGGCTATAACAAAAAATCGCATCTGATTCAGACAGCTCTGATCCTTTTAGGCTCCCTGCTTGCGGCATGGATATGTACTTTGATGTAAGGAAAAACGATAGGTAGGGTATTGCATCAATGGAGCGAGAGGATTTTGGAGTCCCTTCTGGCAGATCTATACGCTGACGATGGCGGAAGGACTCTTTGATCGCTTCTTTATCGACGGGTACTGGGGCGGTCATACCAAAGCATGGACGATCCCAGGCACGGAGGATCTGAAGCCATATATTCCCCAAAAGACTTTGATTGTAAAGTGGGGAATTACCATTGTCGGCAATCCCTTAATTGCAGCTGCTATTGCCGGGATTCTGTTCCCGCTTTTTGGGAGGGTGTGAATACCGTTTTTGTGCGTTGGCAACGGCTATGCAACTGCATGATTTTGCAGGAGGCATTATATGAAATTATCGGTTCTAAGGAGAGCGTATGAAGTATATCGGAATGCCAATGGGTATGTGGGCGCTGTTCGC
>JAUNPI010000220.1 GCA_030536875.1 Clostridia bacterium | reverse complement strand
TCGCGCACGGCGCTTTGGCCCATCTCCTCCGGGTGCAGATCCACGGAGGTCAGCGGCGGGTCGGTGTAGGGGCAGAAGAATTGGTTGTCGCAGCCGATGATCGCCATATCCTCCGGCAGACGAAGCCCCAGCTGCTTGAGCTGCTTCATCGCGCCCAAGGCCATCAGGTCGTTGAAGGCGATGATCGCCGTGGGCCAGCGCCTGCGCTCCAGCCCGGTGAGCATGCGCAGCACGGCGCGCTCGCCGCTCTCGGCATCGAAGCCCGCGTCGACGTGATAGGCGGGGTCGTCCGGCAGATCCAGCGCGCGCAGCTCCTCCAGGAAGTTGACGCCGCGCTTGCTGGCGTCCCCCAGATGCATGGAGCCGCCGATAAACGCGATGCGCCGGTGGCCCAGCGCGTGCAGATGGCGCACGGGCAGGCGCGAGCAGCCGACCAGATCGCTGTGAACGCAGATGCATTCCAGCTGCGCGGAGGGCGGGCAGATGGTGACGACGTTCATGTAATTGCGCAGGCGCGAGAGCGCCTCGCTGAGGCCGGAGCGCTCCGTTCCCCAGATGTTTCCGGCGAAGATGACGCCGTCCAGCCTGCGGCGGATCAGCTCGTCCACCAGCTCCCGGGGGATGGGGCGGTTTTCCGGAATCTGAAACAGCCAGGCGAAGTAACCCGCGGTCTCCGCCTCGGCGTAGATGGTATCGTAGATGCGGGTGAAATAGGGGTTGACCACGGAGGGCATGACGACGCCGATCGTTTGGGTCTGCCCGCGCTCGAGGTCGCGCGCCGAGGCGCTGGGCGTATAGGCGTGCGCGTCGATGACGCGCTGGACGCGCTCGCGCGTGGCGGGCTTGACGCTGGGGTGACCGGAGACGACGCGGGTGACCGTCGCGGTTGAGACGCCCGCCTCGCGGGCAATGTCGTAAATGGTGATCTTTTTGCTCATGCCGTCGTCTCCTTGCCGGTTTTTGCGGGGGAAAAAGCGTCTTTCGTCCATTATACATGAACTTCCGGCAAAAGGCAACAAGAAATGTTACCGATAACAATATGGCGTTCACAGACAAAATGTGGAAACGTATCGGATACTTCAAAAAAGTACGGGAAAAAGATGAACAAATCCTTGACATCATTTTGCATGGATGATATAATGTGTCTAAGAAAAAGGGAGCGAATACCGACAATGTCAGGGGTACACACGCAGAAAAATGAAAATGTTACCGGTGACATTTTCGGCGAAGCGCCCTAAAATTCAGAAGGAGGCTATCTCTTATGAAGAAGCTGTTTGCTGTGCTGCTGGCCGCTATGCTGCTGGCGACGCTTGGCTCCGCCGCGCTGGCGGACACCACCCTGACCGTGGCCGGCTGGGACATTTCCACCACGCCGTACTACGCCGCCATCAAGGCGGGCTACGAAGCGGCCAACCCGGGCGTGACGATCGAGTGGGTCGACCTTGCGTCTCAGGATTACAACGTCAAGGCGAGCACGATGCTGGCCGGCGGCGACACCACCGACCTCTACTGCGTCAAGGAGCTTTCCGACATGCAGAACTGGTCGAAGGAAGGCCTGATCGTCAGCATGAAGGACATGATCGAGGCCGACGGCTACGACATGAGCAAGTACGCCGGCATGGACGCCTGCTACGTGAGCCTGACCGACGGCGAGCAGTATGCGCTGCCGTTCCGCGCGGACTACTGGGTCATGTTCTACAACAAGGATCTGTTTGATCAGGCCGGCGTCGCCTACCCGACCAACGACTGGACGTGGGACGAGTACGCCGCCATCGCCCGTGAGATCACGGAAAAGACCGGCGCCTACGGCACCCACTACCACACCTGGCTCTCCGACGTGGCCAACTGGTCCGTCTGCGACGGCGTCAACACGCTGGCCGACGGCGAGTATTCCGACCTCAAGTACTTCTATGAGCTGGTGCTCGGCTTTGAAGACGACGGCGTCTGCATGACCTTCGACGAGCTCAAGGCCTCCGGCCTGCACTACTCCGGCGCGTTCGCGCAGGGCAACATCGCCATGATGCCGATGGGCTACTGGTACGTCTCCACCCTGATCGGCTACATCAACGACGGCACCGCCTCCATGAACTGGGGCATCACCGCCGTGCCGCATCTGGAGGGCGTCGAGGCCGGTTCCTCCTTCGGTTCCCCGACCGGCATCGCCATCAGCGCCGCCAGCGCGAACAAGGAAGAGGCTTGGAAGTTCGCGGCCTGGATGTGCTCTGAGGACGGCGCGAAGGCCATCGCCGAGACCGGCACCCGTCCGGCCTACGTGAGCGAAGAGGTCGCCGCCGTGATGGCTGCCGCCGAAGGCTTCCCGACCGACGAGACGAGCAAGGCTGCGCTGCTGCCGACCTCTATCGCGCTGGAGTGGCCGATTGGCGAGGGCGTCAACGAGATCAAGACCATCGTGAATGAGGAGCATTCGCTGATCATGACCCGCGAGCTGACCGTGGACGAGGGCATCGCGGAAATGGAAGAGCGCGCGGCTGAGTTCATCGCGAAGTAATTCCTTGCTTTTGAAAGGGGGGGAGGGCGCGTGCCGCGCTCCCCCCTTTCTTTTCCGAATGAGGTATCCGTATTCGGATATCCGTATCGGGTA
>JAUNPI010000054.1:16961-17498 GCA_030536875.1 Clostridia bacterium | reverse complement strand
GAAGGCGCAGGGCTTTGTCTGCGAGGGGTATAAGGCCAACGTGCTGGACCCGGAGGCGCTGGAGGCTGTCCACCAGCAGGTGCTTGCCGATTTGGGCCCCTGCGACATTCTCGTCAACGGCGCCGGCGGAAACAACCCCCGCGCGACCACCGACAACGAGTATCAGCACGAGGCGAAGGAAGGACAGAAGAGCTTCTTTGACCTGGATGCCAGCGGCGTCGACTTTGTCTTCAAGCTCAATTTCCAGGGCACGCTGCTGCCAACGCAGGCTTTCGCCAAGGACATGGTCGCGCGCAAAAGCGGCAATATCCTGAACATCTCCTCCATGAACGCGTATATCCCGCTGACCAAGATTCCCGCGTATTCCGGCGCGAAGGCCGCCATCTCCAACTTTACCCAGTGGCTGGCGACGCACTTTGCGGGCTCCGGCATCCGCTGCAACGCGATCGCTCCCGGTTTCCTGGTCTCCAACCAGAACCGCGCGCTCCTGTTTAATCCGGATGGAACGCCCACGGCCAGAAGCGCGAAGATCCTGAA
>JAUNPI010000054.1:0-16951 GCA_030536875.1 Clostridia bacterium | reverse complement strand
TGAACGGAACGCCGATGGGACGCTTTGTCGATTCCGAAGAGCTGCTCGGCGGCGTCTTCTTCCTGACGGACGACAAGGCCGCCTCGGCGATCACCGGCGTGGTGCTGCCCATCGACTGCGGCTTCGCCGCGTATTCCGGGGTTTAACCGCGGGCATGCCGGGTGCGCGCCCGGCGTCGATCCAAGGAAAAAGGCGATTGCATTTTTGCTTAAATGTGTTATAATTTAAGGTAGAAACGGGCATCCGCCGCTTGACGAAAGAGGATGCTCAAAGAGAGAAAAGGAGTGTACACCATTATGAAAAAGTTTGCTGTTCTGATCATGGCCGTCGCGATGATGTTCACCTGCACCGCCTTGGCGGAGTCCGTGATGGAAGCCGATCCCGAAACGGTTTTGACCTTTAACCGCGAATCCCACGTCACCGAGTGGGAGGGCAGCTGGGTTCTGGCGGCCGCCTACATCGGCGAAGAGTTTGCCGAGGAATACGAGGTCGACACCACCGGCATGATCGCCACCATGCCCGACGCGATCACCCTGGAGATCACCACCATCCTCGACGCCAGCGCGAACGACAAGCAGCTGGGCACGATGGTTGACGTCGCTTCCTACATTCATGGCCACACCCACGATCTGGCCGGCATGATGACCTTCGCCGCCGAGCTTGGCGACGACGGCGAGTACACCGTCAAGAGCGCTTGGGACGAGTGGCCCAACAACGTGATCCGCGGCGAGAACGACGGCGATTTCAACTATGGCCCCGCCAAGACCCACGTCAAGGGCGACGACGAGACCCTGCATTTCACCGAGATCACGGGCGTTGAGATCGAGGATATGGAAGAGATGAAGTATATCGGCCTGAGCAACGGAGGCCAGCTGATCCTCTGCTATTCCGATGACAACGTGGCCAAGAAGGATGGCGAGATCGGCGTCGCGTACATCTTTGAGCGCGCCGAGTAAGGCCTGTTGATTGAAATACCTAAAAGCCATGACCTGCAATCCGGGGCATGGCTTTTTTACGCTTGTCAAAGACGGGAGAAAGAGGCATGGCCGCTGTTGCCCTCTTGATGGTTGATGGAAACGCCTCAGGCTTTTCGCAGCTCCGGATAGGAAACGATCGAAGGCTGTTGGGCTTGATGGTCTCCGATCACCTTTTCCATCCAAATCATGTTGTACCAACGGCCAAACTTGTATCCGCATTGATGAAACTCGCCTGCTTTTACAAACCCCAAATGCGCATGAAAGTCGGCGCTGTTCGTTGTTAGGTATTCGTCTTCGCGCTCTGGGTAGCCGATGCAGGCGTATAGGTTGAGAATGCCCATGTCATACAGCGCTTTTTCTAATGCCTCATACAGCATTCGGCCCATGCCGCATTTTCGTGCATGTTCATCGAGGTAGACCGTCAGCTCACAAGACCAGTCATAGGCGGCTCTGCCGACAAAGGGGCCTGCATAGGCGTATCCCTCGATTCGGCCCTCTTTCAAAATGACCATGTACGGATAACGTTGCATCGTCTTTTTCATTCGTTCCTGAAACGCTTCAAGAGACGGCGTATCGATTTCGAATGTGATCGCCGTATGTTTTACATAGTAATCGTAGATCTCTAAAATGCGCGGTGCGTCTTCCAGCGCAGCGTCGCGAATGACAAACATGTGGATCGCTCCCTTCCAAGTCCGATGGATCGTTTCATTTCTTCTATTCTACCACAATTCCGAGAATGTGGAAATCGTGAGCGGCGCATTTCAACCGGCTGTTGCGGCGAAGTTAAACACGGCTCGCTTGTTCGTCCGCCCGGTTTAGGTTGATTGTAAACTGAAGTTGAACTAAAAAAAGATCCATAGCAGACCAAACTATGATAGAGTAAGTTCACCACAAACAACACTCAGATAGGAGGCACTGCTATGAATCAAGGACAGCCTAAAGACAGTCGCCTGAGCGACGAAGTTCCCCGGCTGAGGGAGCCTACGGCTCCCTCAGCCGGGGAACATCCTCCCCTTTCCGCTGCTTTCTTGCTCTATCCGATGGTCGACGTTCAACTTGTTCTTGCAATTAGGGAATTTTTCAAATTTGCTCATTCATAGTTATAACGTTGCATGCGGAAAATGGATGCAATCAGCCGCAAATGTGAAGACGGGCGCGAGCTTACCGAATCTCGACATCCTTCATCATCTTCGTGAGACGATGGATGCTCAGCAGATCGCTGACGGATTCCACGATGAGGATGATGCCGATGACCATGAGCGCCATGTTGCCGTAGAGCGTGGGCGCAATGACGATGCTCAGCGCGACGGCAAACGTGATGATGGCGGAGAGCAGCGACGCCCACCAGTAGGGGAAGCCGAAGGCGCGCAGGTTCAGCGCGCGCTTGAAGCCGCTGACGCTGCCGACCATGACGATGAGGCCGAGCACGATGAACAGGAAGCTCACCAGAAAATCCGGGTTGAGCAGGGCGAAAACGCCGAACGCCGCCGCGCAGATGCCGATCAGCAGCTCGAGCGTATAGGCGCTGGAGCCCTTGTCGAGGACATAAGAGAGGATGTTGAACGCGCCGTAGACCAGCACGCCGACGCCGACGAGCATGCACAGCAGGCGGCGGCTCGTGTTCGGGGCGACGAGCAGCAGAATGCCCAAGAGCAGATAGACGATTGCAGCGAGGGAGAAGCTCAGGCGAATTTCACGCCCTTTGGTCGATGAAGACTTGTTTTTCATGGGTAAACGCCTCCTTAAGTAAGCTTGCGTATAGTGTATGCGCACAAGCGCTGGGTTAACCTAGATGATTGACGGCAAAAATCGACGCGCCGAGGATCACGAGGATGACGCCGACGACGCGGTTGAGCGTCTTGGGCTGCGCGTGGTTGGCGATGCGCGCGCCGATCTGCGCGAAGACCAGCGTGAAGAGCACGCACAGCGCGAGCACGGTCATATCGGGCATGCCGCCGATGGCGAAGTGGGAGAGCGCGCCGGTCAGCGCCGTAAAGGCCATGATGAACACGCTGGTGCCCACGGCGGTCTTGAGCTCATAGCCCAGCACGCTGGTGAGCACGAGGAGCATCATCATGCCGCCGCCCGCGCCGACGAACCCGCAGATGAAGCCGACCATGCTGCCGCAGAGGACGGACTGCATCGCCCGTTTGCCGGCGGAGACGGAGGCCATCGCCTGCTTGGTGGTCATCACCGGGCGGACGATGAACTTGACGCCCAGAATGAAGGTCATGACCGTCGAAAAGCCGCCCATCGTGGTGTTGGGCACGAGGCTGGAAACCCAGCTGCCCACCATCGTGAGCACGAGCACAGCGGCCATCATGATGAGGCCGTTTTTCACGTCGAGGTTGCCGTTTTTTTGGTAGGTATAGGCCGAAGCGGCGCTGGCGAGCACATCGGAGGCCAGCGCGATGCCGACGGCCTGATAGGCCGGCATGTCCAAGAATGCGATGAGCATGGGGGAGATGACGGCGGCGGCGCTCATCCCCGCGAAACCCGTGCCAAGCCCCGCGCCGATGCCGGCGGCAAGGCAGACAAGCAGAGTGATCAGCACAAGAAAGCCCTCTTTTCATTTTTGAATATTCGACGGGGAGGCGCAAAAGCCTGCATAGGCGGGCGATTCCCTCATGTTTTTCACACTATTATAGAAAAATAGGGCAAGGCGTGTCAAGCGGGACGATTGACCAAGGTAAAAAATGGCGCCGGCCGGCGCAGTGTGAATTGTCCGTTTACGTTGCGCTTTGGCGATTGACAGCACATGACGCCGACGATATAATAGGCATGGAAAACTTGGCGCTGTGCGTTGGCGCGGCAATGGAGGAAAAAGAGGATGCAGAAGCCTGCAAAGAAGAAGGCCGTCAGCATGCGGATCATCATCGTGGGGTGCGGCAAGGTGGGGCATACGCTCACCGAGCAGCTGACGCGCGAGGGGCATGATATCACCATTGTGGACACGAGCGAGCACGTCATTCGCGATACGACGGAGATTTTCGATGTCATGGGCATTCGCGGCAATGGCGCGAGCCTCAGCGTGCTCGAGGAGGCGGGACTCAAGGAGGCCGACCTGGTCATCGCCGTCACCGGTTCGGACGAGCTCAATCTGCTCTGCTGCACCATTGCCAAGAAGGCGGGCGGCCAGCTGGCGGCGATTGCGCGCGTGCGCAACCCCGATTACAGCGAGGAGCTGCCCTACCTGCGCCAGCAGCTGGGGCTGTCCATGATCATCAATCCGGAGCTGGAGGCGGCGCGCGAAATCGCGCGCATTCTCTCCAGGCCGCAGGCGCTGACGGTCAGCGCTTTTGCCAAGGGGCATGCGGAGCTGGTGCGCTTTAAGATTCCGCCGGACAACGTGCTCTGCGGCAGGAGCATCATGCAGCTGGACAGCCTGTTCGATTTCGGCTATCTGGTCTGCGCGGTGGAGCGCGAGGGCAGCGTCAGCATACCCGGCGGCTCGTTTATGCTGCATGAGGGGGACGACGTGACGATTCTTGCCTCCTCCCGCGATGTGCATCGCATCTTTGAGAGCATCGGCATGCGCTCGCAGGCCGTGAAGAGCTGCATGATCATCGGCGGGGGAAAGTCTTCCTATTATCTGGCCAAGCAGCTTCTCGAACAGCGGCTGGAGGTCAAAATCATCGAGACCGACCGAAAGCGCTGCGACGAGCTGAGCACGCTTTTGCCCGAGGCGCTGATTATCAACGGAGACGGCGGCGACGAGCAGCTGCTCAGGGAGGAAGGGATCAGCTCGGCGGAGGCGTTTGTTCCGCTGACCGGGCTGGACGAGGAAAACATCCTCCTTACGCTGTATGCCAAGCGCGTTCCTGGCCTCAAGACTATCACCAAGATCAACCGCATCACATTCAACGACGTGATCGACGGCTTGGAGCTGGGCAGCGTCGTCTATCCCAAGTACATCACCTCCGAGGCGATTATCGCCTATGTCCGCGCGCGCCAAAACTCCATCGGGAGCAATGTGGAGACGCTCTATCACATGTTCGACAACCGGGTGGAGGCCATTGAGTTCCACATCGAAAAGGATGCGCCGGTCGTGGGCGTGCCGCTCATGAAGCTCAAAAAGAAGGACAGCCTGCTCATCGCCTGCATCAACCGCGGCGGCAAGATCATCTTTCCCCGCGGTCAGGATGTCATCATGCCCGGCGACACGGTGATCATCGTCACCACGCACACCGGCTTTGGCGATATCAGCGATATTCTTTGCTGAGGTACGCGGGATGAATACGAAAAGCATTGCCTATATTCTCGGATGGATTCTCAATATCGAGGCGCTGTTCATGCTTCTGCCCGTGGCGACGGCGGTCGTTTACGGCGAGGCGGAGGGCCTTGCGTTTGTGATCACGATGGCGCTTTGCGCGCTCTGCGGTTTCCTGCTGGCCGGCAAAAAGCCCAAGAACCCCAGCTTTTATGTGCGCGAGGGATTTGTCGCCACCGCGCTGGGGTGGATTGTGATGAGCGTTTTCGGGTGTATCCCGTTTATGCTCACCGGGGAGATTCCGCACTTTATCGACGCGCTGTTTGAAACCGTGTCCGGTTTCACCACCACGGGCGCAAGCATACTGACCGACGTGGAGACGATGAGCCGCTGTTCCATGCTCTGGCGCTGCTTTACGCACTGGATCGGCGGCATGGGCGTTTTGGTGTTTCTGCTGGCCGTGCTGCCGATGGTGGGCGGAACCAACATGCATCTCATGAAGGCGGAGAGCCCCGGGCCCTCGGTGGGCAAGCTCGTGCCGAAGGTGCGCTACACCGCCAGGATTCTCTATTTGCTGTATGTGGCGCTGACGGTGCTCCAGTTTTTGCTGCTGCTGCTCGGGCGGATGGACCCATTTGAGGCGCTCTGCACGGCGTTTGGCACGGCGGGCACAGGCGGCTTCGGCGTCAAGAACACGTCGATGGGCGGCTATTCGCCCTATCTGCAGTGGGTCGTCACGGTGTTCATGGTGGTCTTTGGCGTCAACTTCAACGTCTATTTTCTGCTCATCATGCGCCGTTTCCGCCAGGCCTCGCGCTGCGAGGAGATGCGCTGGTATCTGGCGATTATCGCCTCGGCAACGGCGCTCATCTTTGTCAACGCGTATGACGGGATGCTCAGCGTGGAGCACAACCTGAGGAACGCGGCCTTTCAGGTCGCCTCGATCATCACCACGACGGGCTTTGCAAACACCAATTTTGACCTGTGGCCCGGCTTTTCCAAGCTGATTCTCGTGCTGCTGATGTTTATCGGCGCATGCGCGGGGAGCACGGGCGGCGGCCTCAAGGTTTCCCGCTTTGTGATCGCGGCCAAGGGGCTTGGGCGCTCTCTCGCCTCGTTTTTGCATCCGCGCGCGGTGTGCAAGATCAAGTTTGAGGAAAAGGACGTCGAGGAGGAGACCCTGCGCGCGATCAACGGGTATTTCATTGCCGCGCTGTTTATCGTTTCCGCTTCCGTTCTGATCGTTTCGCTGGACGACATGGATTTGGTTTCGACGTTTACGGCCGTGGCCGCCACGTTCAACAACATCGGCCCCGGCTTGGGGCAAGTCGGGCCGACGGCCAATTTCTCGGCGTTCAGCGCGCTGTCCAAGGCCGTGATGATCTTTGACATGCTCGCCGGGCGGTTGGAGATCTTCCCCTTGCTCATGCTGCTCTATCCTCCGCTGTGGAGGGAGACGGCCCATGAGCGCGCAAGACGCAAGCGCCGCCGCGAGCAGAGCAAAACACATTGACGAAAGGGAGAAAAAGCGATGATCCAATGGGGCATTCTTTCGACGGGCATGATCGCCCAAAACTTTGCCGAGACCTGCGCGAAGCTGAAGGGGGAAATCCAGATTCGCGCGGTTGCCTCCCGCGCGCAGCAGAGCGCGGACGCCTTTGCGGCCCAATACGGCATCCCCTGCGCCTATGGGAGCTATGAGGCGCTGGCAAACGATCCTCAGGTCGATATCGTCTATGTCGCCACGCCGCACAGCCGCCACTTTGAGGACATGAAGCTGCTGATCGAGGCGGGAAAGCATGTGCTGTGCGAAAAGAGCTTCACCACGGACGCCGCGCAGGCGGAGGAGATCTTTGCGCTTGCGGGGCGCAAAGGCGTATTCGTGATGGAGGCGTTTTGGACGAAGTTCATCCCGCTCTACAGGCAGATCGAGCGCGTCCTTTCGGAGGGAAAGATCGGCGAAATCCGCGCCGTCACCGCGCAGTATGGCTACACCACCGGGCGGCAGGAGCGCAAGCTCGATCCCGCGCTGGCGGGCGGCACGCTGCTGGACATCGGCGTCTACGCCGTCGGCTTTGCCTGCATGACGCTCGGCTACTCGCTTGACGATGTACACAGCTGCCTTGTGATGGGCGGGCAGGGAACGGATATGACCGACGCCGTGATCCTGCGCCGGGGGAACGCCGTGGCGCAGCTCACCTGCGCCATCGGCGCGCAGATCCCCACGCATGCTGCCGTCTATGGCACGCTCGGGCACATCGACATCCCCGATTTTAAGAACCCGGAGCGCGCGAGCGTCCTTGTGGACGGGCAGGAGCCCGTGACGCTGGTCAGCCCGTTTGAGGTCAACGGCTTTGAGTATGAGATCCGCGAGGCCGAGGCCTGCGTGCGCGCGGGCAGGAAGCAGAGCGCGCTTATGACGGGCGAGCAGACCGTGGCGGTCATGCGCATCATGGACGAGGTGCGCCGGCAGAATGGGATGCGTTTCCCGTTTGAGGGGTGAAAAGGGGAGTTGATGAAACGCAGCAAAGAGGAGCGGCAAACATGATCAATTACGCACACAGGGGCGCAAGCGAATATGCGCCTGAAAACACCATGACGTCTTTCTGCATGGGTATTGAAATGGGTGCGAACGGTATCGAAACGGATATTCAGCGCACATGTGACGGCGTTCTGGTTCTTTCACATGACGCCACGCTCAAGCGCACGGCCGGCATGGATTGCCGCGTCTGCGACAGGAGCTGGGCGGAATTGGCCGATATCGACGTGGGATTATTCAAAGACCCGAAATACAAGGGAGAGCGCATGGTGACGCTGAAGGACTTCCTGCGCTACTTTGGTCAGAAGGATTTGTATTTTGCCATTGAAATCAAGCAAAACGGCATTGAGCGGGAGGTTTGGGAGGCCATTCGCCCCATTCTTCCGTGGGCGCGGGTGACGATCACCTCCTTCATGCTCGACAGCCTGCTGACGCTGGCGAAGGAACCGATCAAGCCGCGCCTTGGATACCTTGCGCGTTCCTTCAGCCCTCAGCTGCTTGACCGGCTGAAGGAACAGGGCATTGAGGAATACTGCCCCGCCGCCGGAAGCCTGGATGAGGGCATGGCGGAGGCCGTGCGAGCGCGCGGCATGGGCTTGCGCGCATGGGGAGTGTCTTCCGAGGAGCTGATGCGCCGCATGTGCGCGCTTCAGGTGGACGGTATGACGGTCAACTTTCCGGACAAGCTGACGCAATACTTGAAAGAGTCGTCGCGCCCATCCAATGGGCGGCCTAAATAGAAGCCTTCATGCCCTGAACTGTGCAAAGGAGGGGGGAATCCTGAGCATGGTTCAGGGCGTCTTTTGTGTATCTATATCGAGCTTATGACGGAGGAACAACCGAGATCCCATCTACCCGCAGCATGCGGCGCGTAAGGCTGCGGAAATCGTTTTATCGACGGCGACGGGGAACTGGCAGGCCAGATTCTTTTGCAGACCACGATCTTTTCATCCGTGACCCTGTTTGTGACTATCGCTGTGCTGAGGGGATTGGCTATTTTGTGAATATTTTGAGTCCCGGCGAATCTCAGGGGCCCCTTTCGCGTCTAATGGGTGAACAAGCGCTTGATCAAAACCGCAAAGGAGGTCAGGATATGGACAAAGAGTCGTTTTCCCGGCAGGTGACGCTCGCGCAGGAGGGGCTTTACCGCGTTGCGGCGAGCTATCTGCGCTGCGAGGCGGACAGGCTGGACGCCGTTTCCGAGGCGATCGCCCGGGCGTGGGAAAAGCGCGGCTCCCTGCGCGATGAGCGGTTGTTCCGAACGTGGATCACGCGGATTCTCATTCGCGAGTGCGTGAACATCCAGCGCAGGCAGCGGCGCACCGTGCCGGTGGAGGAAGTGCCGGAATGCACCGCGCAGGAGGACGACGATCTCGTTGCAAGGCTGCGCTGGGCGCTGGACCGGCTTCCGCAGCGCGCTCGGACGATGATTGTCCTGCACTATATGGAGGGTTACGACGTGCGTCAGGTTGCGGCGATCATGGGCACGACCAAGGGCGCGGTCTGCGCCGGACTATCGCGCGCGAGAGAACAGCTGCGCGCGCTGATCGGGGAGGAAATCGAATGAAGCGGGAGCTATTCAAAAAGGTCTATACCCCCGAAGGGGATGCGCTGAAGATTCGCGTCGGCGATACGCTTCAAGCCCTTCGCGATGAACCGGAGAGGAGAATAAATATGAAAAAAATGATGGTCGCGGCGCTGGCTGCCGTGCTGATTCTGGCGGCGGCGGTCGCACTGGCGGCGGGGCTTGTGTTTTCCGAGAAGGCGGATATCGGGCTCGCGGCACAGCAGGCTTTGGAAGAGCAGTATGGCATTACGCCGGAGATGCACGGCTTTTTTGAGCAGGAACTGAGCGAGGATGGGAAAACCGTGACCTTCACCGGGCTGCTGAGCATGAGCGAGCGGCTGGGCGTTTACACGGTGACCTTTGACGGAGGCAAAGCGAAGGCCAGCTGGTCGCACGACGGGGAGAACGTGGGCGACGGCCTCGATTCCTCCGTTTGGGACGCGAAGCTTCTGGGCGAGGCGATGGCGCGCAAGGCGGCGGGCGAGGAATGGTACGAAATCCTTCTTCCCGAGGAAAAGCGGGAGATCAACGTGACACAGGAACAGGCCGTGCAGCTGGCGCGGCAGGCGGTCGAGGCGGAATACGGCGCGGATGCGCTGGAGGGCTTTGCGCTCGATCATGTCAGCAGGTATGTCGACTTCGACCAGATGGAGGAGGATGGGCATGGCCTTTTGCGCTATGTGGCGCTCTTTGCAAAAGAGAGCGGCAAGACATGGGAAGGCTACCAGATCCGCCTCTATGCGGATGACGGAACGGTCTTCGAGAGCAAATACGGAACGAAGGCGGCGGAGGAGGCGGAGCCGGAGGAGAGCCCTGCTCAGAGCGCAGAGCAAACCGAGCCGCCGGAGAGCCGGCAGGCTCGGTCGATGGCAAAGATCAGCGAGGAGCAGGCTAAGACCATCGCGCTGGAGGCGATCGAAACAACCTATGGCCTCACGGAAGCGCAGATGGAACAGCTCGAGTACGTCTGGGACTATGAAGCCTATCCATATGACATGCTGGGCGATCAGCCGGTGATCAGCTTCTGGTTCTGGCTGGCACAGAGCGAGCTGAGCCACACCGAGGGCGACGGCCTGTACAAGGTCATGGTCAACGTGGTCAGCGGTACCATTGAGGAAATCTTTTACGATTCCGGGCTCTTGGGCAACGGCTGAGCGGGCGCCGCTGTTGGAGGAGGGCAACGCCGGGCGACGGCGATGCCGGGAGGCCTTCGGGCCTCCTTCTTTTTTGCCTTTGGCATGCATAGGCTTGCCCGGGTGATGGGATGAATGCGATTTTTTGCGGCATGCTGCTGCTGGGCGTGATCTATGCCGCGTGGTCGGGACAGGCCGACGCGGCGCAGCGCGCGCTGCTCACGGGCGGGGAAGAGGCGGTTGCGCTCTGTTTGTCGCTGGCGGGAGCCTATGCGTTTTTCGGCGGACTGCTCGGCGTGACGCGGGAAAGCGGGGCCGTCGCGGCGCTGGCGGCGGCGCTGCGCAGGCCGCTGATGCAGCTGTTTCGGTTTCGGGTGGGCGAGGAGGCCGCGCTGCACGACATCTGTGTCAACATGTCGGCAAACATGCTGGGCATGGGCGGCGCGGCGACCCCGGCGGGCATTTCCGCGATGCGCAGGATGGCGGAGGCCAACGGGGCGGGCGCGTCTGCCAGCGACGCGATGATCCTCTTTCTTGTGATCAACACGTCGAGCGTGCAGCTGCTGCCCACGACGATGATCGCGCTGCGCGCGCAGATGGGCGCGGCAAACCCGGCGGATATCGTGCTGCCGACGCTGATTTCGACCTGCGCCTCGACGGTCTGCGGCGTGGCGCTGTGCTTGGGGCTGAGGGGGAGAGGAGCGCGGGGCGGATGACGGCGTCGTGGTTTTTGCCTGTGCTTTTGCTTGTCGCGGTGCTCGGCGGCCTGCGCGCGCGCATCGATGTTTATGAGGCGTTTGTGCGCGGCGCTAAAGAGGGGCTTGAAACCGTCCTGCGGATTTCGCCGTATCTGATCGCCATCTTGACGGCGACGGCGCTTTTGCGCGAGACGGGGCTGATGGACCGCATCACGCAGGCCGCAACGCCGTTTCTGGAGCGCCTGGGTCTGCCCGGGGAGGCGGTGGGCGTCGTGCTGCTGCGCCCGCTCTCCGGCTCGGCGGCGCTGGCGGCCGTTCGGGATGTGATGCAGACGGCCGGGGCGGACAGCCGGGCCGGGCGGCTTGCCTGTGTGATCTGCGGGGCGAGCGAGACGGTGTTTTTCACCAGCTCGCTCTATCTGGGCGCGGCGGGCGTCCGCCGCTCGCGCTACGCCATTCCCGCGGCGCTCCTCGCCTACGCCGCGGGCGTCGCGGCGGCGGCGCTGGCGACCTGAAACCGGAGCCCGGCGCAGGGGAAGCCCGGCGCGAACGGATGCCGAGCCCTAAACGCGCCTGAAAAGGCGGTATGAAAGAAAAGAAGATGGAAGAAAGAGGACGGCGCCCGACGGCGGTCATCCCCGCCGCGGACGCCGTTTTGCGCTGCAGGGCTCAAAAGATGTCGATTTTTGCGCGGGACTGGGCGGAAAAACCATGCCAAAATGCGTCGAAGCTTGACAGAAGCGCTCTGATCGTCTACAATAAACCAAAGTGGATCCTTGCGCGCTTTGACATCGTTCGGCGGTTTCGCGCCGAAGAAGGGAGGAAGGGGCCGCCATCGGCTCCGAACGCATATCTATGGACAATCGGGGAAGAGGTTTCCGCCTTTGGGCGGTTATCATGATGGTTGCGACGCTGCTTTCATTTGCCGCCGCCGCATCCGCCGACGCGGATCCCATTCGCGTGTCGTCGCTCAGCGAGCCGCAATCGGTGATCTCCGAGCAGGATGTCGATATCACCATCAAGATCTACAACAGCAGCCAAACCGACATGCAGGAGGAGATCACCCTCTACGATTCCAACGGCGCTCCGGTGGAGACCTACGACGGTCTCAAGGGCGAGAACAGCGTGACCTACACCGGCAAGTGGCACGTCACGGCTGACCAGATCAAAGAGGGCAAGATCAAGTTTTTCATCAGCTATTCCGTCGACACGGGAAACGGGCCCACGCAGACGACTCGCACCGTGCCCATCACGATTCAGACGGAGGAGGCCGCGCCGCAGCTGACCGCCACCTACACCGTGACCCCGTCCGCCGCGCGGCAGGGGCAGGAGGTGAAGCTGGCCTATACCCTTTCCAACACGGGCAACATCGAGCTGCGCAACATTGAGATCACCAACGAGGGCGCAAGCGAGCGGAAGGTCTCCGCCGCCTCGCTCTCCGTGGGCGAGAAGGTGACGCTCGAGGATACCTTTACGATGGGCAGCAAGGAACTGGTCAGCAAGCCGACGATTACCTACCAGGCGGCGGGCTCGACCAAGACGCTCACCATTTCCGATATGGCCCGAAAGACCATCACCGTGGCCGAGGACGGGCTGGACGTCACCCTCACGGCGGAGAATACGGAAAACATCTACCCCGGCGAGAACGTCAAGATGACGCTGGACATCAAGAACAGCGGCAACACCGCGTACACCGGCCTGAGCGCCGTGCTCAGCGACGGAACGGCGCTCGCCTCCGGCATCGATCTGGCGCCCGGGGCCTCCTTTACGCAGGAGGTTGACGTGGCCGTGAGCCAGAGCGGCGCCTACAGCGTCACCGTGACCGGCGCGGATTCCACGGGCGAGGCGGTATCCGTCGCTTCCCCGGAGATCACCTTGACCACGCAGGACGCCTCCAAGGCGCTCGTGCTCAACGTGCGCGCGCAGGCGGAGACGACGACCATCTATTCCGAGCCGGCGGTCGTTCGTTTCGCCGTCGTGGTGGAGAATATCGGCCAGACCGACGCGACGACCCTGACCATCCGCGAGGCCGGGACGACGGTGGCGACCATTCCTTCCCTGCCCGCAGGCGAGAGCCGGACGGTGGTCTTTGACCTGCAGACAAGCATTGCGGGCCAGATTCAGTTTACCGTTACCGGCAAGGACATGGTGGGCAACGATAAGACGTACACATCCGATATCATTCAGCTCACGTATGTCGCGCCGACGCCGGAACCGACCGCCGCGCCGACGCCGACCGCGGTGCCGCCGACACCGACGCCGGAACCGACCGCAACCCCGAAGCCGTCGCTGGTTCAGATCGTCCGCGACAGCGTCGACCCGAGAGCGCTTTACGTCGCGGCGGGCGTGCTCGCCGCCGTGGTGGCCGCGCTGGTGGTCTCCGGGGGCATGAAGCGGGCCAGAAAGGCCAAGATTGAGAAGAACGCGATCGATACCATCGAGCTCACGCCGGACGTGCGCAATCACAGAGGCCTGCGCCGCAAGGCCCAGAAGGCCGCGGAGAAGCCGATTAAGAGCCCCGAGAAGGAGACGACGGCGATTGTTCCCACGCCGGAACTGACCGAAGAGGACGGGGAGAGGCAGCCGGAGAAGAGCGAACGGCCGGAGGCCGAGACGGAGGGGCGCCGCCGCCGTGCGCAGCAGGAATTCCCCCTGACCGCGGATGAGACGCTGCGCGTCGCGCCCGTGGATCAGCGGCCGGAGTTCATCGCGCAGGGCAAGGTGGACGACTCGCAGACGCGCGTGTTCACCCGCCTCGCGGATTCGGACGGCAAACCGAAGGAGGAGCCCGCCAAGGCGGCGGACGCAGAGCGGAAGGACGAGCCGGAAAAGCCCGCCAAGGCCGAAGAAGGAGCCGAAACCATCCGCTTCAGCCGCGCGGAACTGGACGACGCCCTGAAGAGGCAGAGCGGCGGCCGCAAGCGCAGCGAGATCAAGCCGATGAAAAAGAAGAAGAAGGGCCTCTTCGGAAGGAAGGAAGCGGAGGACGATTTGGTTGACGCCGAGGATGATTTTGACCATTCGGACGACGACTTTATCGAGTAAGCCAAGAATGGGGCTGCCGGAGCGATTCGGCAGCCCCGCTTTCGGGCCAAGAAAGCATAAAGGAGTCAAGATGGGGAAAGAAGTTAAAACGGGGGAAAGGAGGCGGAGGCCTTGTTTGAGGGGTTTTCGCAGGAAGCGATCGACTTCCTGACGGACATCCGGTTCAACAATAACCAAACGTTCTATGAAAACAACAAAGAGCGATACGAGCGGAAGGTGAAGGCGCCGCTGCGCGCGCTTTGCGACGAAATGACGCCGATCGTGCAGATGATCGATCCCCGGCTGGACACGCGCCCGGGGCGGACGATGTCGCGCATTCGCCGCGACACGCGCTTTAGCCGCGACAAGTCCCCGTTTCGGGATCACGTCTGGCTTGGCTGGCGCTACCCCGGCGAGCGCAGGAGCGAAGGCTTTGGGATGTACTGGGGCTTTGGGCCGGATTGGCTGGGCTGGGGCTGCGGCTGCTACGCGACGGACAAGCCGCTGATGGACGCGCTGCGGCTGTACATCCGCCGGGAGCCGGACGAGGTGCGCGCGGCGCTGTTTCAGCCGGGCCTTGCGGCGTTTGCGATGTATGGCGAGGATTACAAGAAGATTGCCGTTCCGCGGGATGTCCCCGAGGATTTGCGCGCGCTCTATGTCAAGAAAGGATTCGGCATCGAATACAATGGCGCAGAGGCGGATTGGGCGCTGCTCTTTACCCACGGGATGGCGGACCGTCTGGCGCGTGATTTGGCGGCGATGGCCCCGCTTCAGCAGCTGATGCAGCGCATGCGCGTTCAGGCGGAGCACGCGCAGGAGGAGACCGCGCGTGAGCTGGAGGCGCGGCGCGCCGCCGCGCAGGATGCCGCGCCCGCCAAGCTGACGATCCGCAGCGCGGAGGAATTTGAGTTTTAAACACCCTGTCACAAGCGAGAAAAACGGTTAAAGCGAGAACGGGAGGAAGCACATGAATCTGATGATTGAATCGCTCAAGGCGCTGCTGTTCGGCGTCGTCGAGGGCATTACCGAGTGGCTGCCGATCAGCTCGACGGGCCACATGATCCTGCTGGACGAGATCATGCCGCTGGCCATGAGCGACGCCTTTAAATCGATGTTCGACGTCGTCATCCAGCTGGGGGCGATTCTGGCGGTTGTCGTGCTCTACTTTGGCAAGCTGTGGCCCTTTAAGCGCGCCCAGAAGGGCGAGGGGCTCGCGGGCTATTTGAAGATGGACACCGTCTGGCTGTGGATTCGCGTCGTCGTCGCGATTTTGCCCAGCGCCATCGTCGGCATCCCGCTTGACGACTGGATGGACGCGCATTTGCACAACGCGCCCGTGGTGGCGGCGATGCTCGTCCTTTACGGCGTGGCGTTTATCGCCATCGAGCGGCGCTATATCGCCCGGCGCGCGCGCATTCGCCATGTGGAGGATATCGACATGCGCATGGCGCTGCTCATCGGGCTGTTTCAGGTGCTCTCTCTGGTGCCGGGAACGAGCCGCTCGGGAGCGACCATCCTGGGCGGCATGCTGATGGGCTGCTCGCGCGCCGCGGCGGCGGAATTCAGCTTTTATCTGGCGATCCCGACGATGGCGGGCGCGAGCCTGATCAAGGTGCTCAAGTTCGGCCTCGCCTTCACGATGGAGGAGGCGGTTGTGCTCGCAGTCGGCTGTGTGTCGGCCTTTGTGGTCTCCATCGTCGCGATCAAGACATTCATCGGCTACATCAAAAAGCACAGCTTTACCGTCTTCGGCTGGTATCGCATCGTGCTCGGCGCGCTGGTGGCGCTGTATTTCCTGCTGCGGTAACCGCATGATCAAGGCGAGAACATAAAACCGGAAAGAGCGATGGGCCTGAGCAGGGTTCATCGCTTTTTCGCCCTATTGAGCAGGTCGATCAAAAAGCAACGTTTTTCGAAAAAGGAATGCAAGAGAACACAGAAACGCTGCGCTAAGGCTGCTGAACACACGCGTGAAAAAACTGAAGGCCAAACCGATCGTTTTTTTCCGTCGGAAACAGGCGGATGAAAAAAATGCATGAGGAAATCCGCCGGCCGGAATGCTATACTGGTTTCATCAAAATAACGATCGCCCGTGACAAAAATGGAGCAGGAATGGAAAAAGGAGCAGGGCTAGAAAAAGGCGCAGGCGATGAAGACGGCGAACGGGGACGATGCGCAGCGGGATAAGCGCCGGAAGCGGCGGCGGAGCATGGCGCGGAAAGCGGGGATAGGGCATTGAACGCAAAGGTCTGGCTGAAAAAACTGAAGAACATGCCGAAGAAACGGCAGGGCTTGCTGATCGCGGTGCTGACCGTCAACCTGTTATGGGTGGTATCCTTTTTTTCGATTTATGATATTGAAAAAAGCAACATCGATCGGTATCAGACACAGAACTATGAAAAGCTTGAAAGGAACACCGAGGCGTTTTTGCGGACGATCCGGGAAACCGACGTTTTTTGTGAGAACATGCTTTCCTCGCTGGATGCGCTGCCCTTTTTTATGACGTGCAGCTGGAAGGAGATGGAGGCGCTGCTTGCGCAGCCGGGCGTGCGCGAGACGGAGGGGCCTAGCCTCTTTCAAAAGGACAGCATGGGGCGCAAGCTGGTCTGGCGGCTCAGCAGCATGGTGGACTTTAACAGGGATTTTGTGGATGTGGCGCTCTGCAACCTGCAAACGGGAATCGGCATCGCCGTCTTGTCCGACGGGAGGCGCTCCATGCTCTGCGCCACGGCGGAGGAGCTCTCGCAGAGCATCGGCATCGGGAAAGATTTTACGGGCGAGGAGGACGGCGAGCTGCTTG
>JAUNPI010000053.1 GCA_030536875.1 Clostridia bacterium | reverse complement strand
CCCAAGCCCATCTCGTCGGCCAGAAGCGTTCTGGGGTTGGCCAGCAGGAAGGCGAGCCCTTCCCTTTGGAATTCGCGCAGCTCCCCTTCAAAGCTCCCCTCCGGCGGCGAGGCGCGCCGGGGCATGCGCAGGGCCTGCTCCCGCGCTCTGGCGTGTTCCCGCGCCGCCTCAAGCGAGCGGCCCCAGAGCGCCCTGTCCCGCTCGGCGACGGACAGCGGGTAGCGCAGCATCAGCCAGTTGACGTCGCCCACGATCCTCCGGTTCGCCGTAAAGCGCACCTCGCCCCGACGCCTTGCGCTGCCGGGGAACAGGCGCGAGGCCAGCTCGATCACGCACGGCTCGCCCTTGATCGTCCAGCACTTGCTTTTGCGGTTGTAGGAGAGCGTCCCATAGCAATGCGCGCCCGCGGGCGCATCGCGCAGATAGCCGGGAAGGCCCTGCGTCCCCTCCGTTTCGTCCATGTCCCGCCCTCCCCTTCGCTTTCTGCTTTCGTTCGATTCGTCTTCGGCCGAACAGGCCCTGCCCGCTCAGGGCATGCTGATCCCCCAAAGCCGCTCAAGGCTCAGCATGGTAAGCCGCTTGCCCGAGACCGTCCTGGGCAGATCCACGCCCCGCGGCGCGACGACGATCAGCTCCTCCACCTGCTCGCAGGCGGCGTATCGCCTCAGCTGGCGCAGCAGCGCGTCCCTCCGCGGCCGGCTCTTTTTGATTTCCACGCCGGTTCCGCCGATCATAAAGTCGATGCGGCAGCGGGGGCCCAGCACGGCCTCGTGCCGGGCGCACAGCCCAAACCGCTCAAACGCGCGCGCCGCCTGCTCGTGAAGCTCCATCTCCGTGCAGGCCGCCGGGCATCGGATCGTCTCAAGCGCCTTTAGCGCCCGTTCCCGCGCCTCTTCGCTCATGCCGCGCCGCCCCCTTTTTGAAACCCTTTTTCAGGCCCTTTTCCGGGCCCCATCCGCCGGTTATTGTAGCACACGGTTCGCCCCGCGGCAAGGCAAAGCCGACAAAAGGCGCGCTTTCTTCGCGCTTATTCGCCCTTTTCTCCCGCTTTCTCTTGCATCCACGGGCATTTTGAGGTATGATGATAGGTACAGTGATTTCTCTGTATACACCGTGACGGCCCCCTTGCCGGGCCGCCCACGCTGAAAGGAGCTTATCAACACCATGAAACATATCCGTTCCAAGCTGGCCGTGACGCTCTGTCTCGCCCTGTCGGCCTGCGGAGCTTCCTCCGCGCTGGCCGCCTCCGACGAGGTTCCTTCCTTCACGCTGACCGCGCCGGAGAGCGGCGTGACCAGCGGCAGGGAGGGCACGCTGACCGTCGAAGCCCAAACCCCCGGCTTCCTCACGGTCGAGCTGCTGGACGCCTCGGGCGCCGAGGTCGCGACGCTGTTTACATTCAAAGAGATCCACACCGACGTCAACGACGTGTCCTTCTCCGCCGAGGACGAGGCCGGCGATCCCCTCCCCGCTGGGAACTACACGCTCAGCGCGACGATGGAAAGCCAGTTCGGCGTCGCCTCCGGCGTGGTGACGGCGAGCCTCACGGTCGCCCAAGCCCAAGTCTTCGAAGAAGAGGAGGAGGAGACCGGCGAGGAAACCCCCGAAACCGAAGAGGAAGCCCAAGCGCCCGCGGCCGAGCAGGAACAGGCCCCCGCGGTCGAACAGGCGCAGCCTGCGCAGACGCAGAGCTCCGCCGCTTCCATCGGCTATAGCTCCGGCTCCTACATCGTCGGCGACGAGGGGCTTCAGATCGGCGTGGGCGTCACCGACACGGCCGAGCAGGCGGACGCCGGGTATTGGGGGCTCACCGCCGATGCCAGCGACGCCGAAATCTGGGCCGCCATCACGCGCGAGCTCGTGGGCGTCGACGCGGGCGAAAACGAGTCCGCCTACATCTACGATTCCGTCGAGGCGGACCGCAGCCGCCTGGGCACGGTCTCCGGCATCTCTCAGGGGCTGAACCTCATCGCCGAGCGCGACGACGGCTGGGCGCTTGTCGAGGCCTTCCGCAACGAGGACGGCGCGTTTGTGCGCGGATATATCCGCAGCAATAAGCTCCGCCGCGCCACGCCGAATACCGCCTATGGCCTCGTCATCGACAAGGCCGCCCAGACGCTGACCGTCTACAAGGACGGCGCGCGCATCGGCTCCTGCGCCGTGTCTACGGGCCTGCCGACGGAGGAATACCTCCAGCGCGAGACGCCCGCGGGCGAGTTTATCACCGTCACCCGCCGGGGAACGATCGAGTACTACGGCAAGGGGTACACGAAGTATACCATCCGCATCAACGGCGGCTATTACATCTGCGAAATCCCGACGACCAAAAAGAACGGCAGCGACTTTTCCCTGCTGGAGGATTCCCTCGGCGAAAAGGCCACGCGCGGCAACGTCTGCATCGCGCACGACGCCTCCTCCGACGGCGGCATCAACGCCGAGTGGATCTGGAACATGACCGATGAGAACAAAAAGGTCAAGGTGCTCATCTTCGACGACAAAGCCCGCAGCGAGGTTCCGGCCGGCGCATAAACGCATACGCTCCTCGAGGGCAGAACTGCGCGTTCTGTCCTCCTTTTTCACAGCGATATTTCGGAGCTTTCGCTGCGGAACGCTTCGTTCCGCTCCTTTTTCCCGCGGGTCACTCCGCTTGCCTTGACGGCTTTGCGTTTCTCCTGTATGCTTGCTCTGTCCTCCCTGCAAATTCCGGTCGGTCTGTTAAAGGACGGAAGGATTCAGTATGTTTAAACTGCTCGATCAATTCAACAGCGCGATCACCATTCTGCTGATCGCCGCTTATCTGTATCAGGTCTTCTACACGCTGTACGCCACGGTCCTGCGCCTTCGGGAAAAGCGCGCCGCGCGCCGCTCCCGGCAGGATGCCCCGCTGCACCGCTTCGCGGCGCTCATCTGCGCCCGCAACGAAGAAAACGTCATCGCCGAGCTGATCGCCAGCCTCAAAGCGCAGGATTACCCGAGCGATCTGATGGATATCTATGTCATCGCCGACAACTGCACGGACGGCACGGCCGCCGCCGCGCGCGCTGCCGGCGCAACGGTCTACGAGCGCTTTGACACCGAGGCCGTCGGCAAGGGCTACGCGCTGGACGAGCTCTTTAAAACCATCGCCGCCGAACGGCCGGAAAAGCGCTACGACGCCTATCTCGTCTTCGACGCGGACAACATCGTGGACGCCCAGTTCGTCCGCGCGATGAACGAGACCTTCTCCAAGGGCTACGACGTCATCACCAGCTACCGCAATTCCAAAAACTTCGGGGCGAGCTGGGTCTCCGCCTGCTATTCGATCTGGTTTCTGCGCGAGGCCCGCTTCCTCAATTATCCGCGCATGAATCTGCACACCAGCTGTGCCATCTCCGGCACGGGCTTTCTGGTTTCGAGCCGGGTCATCGAGGAAAACGGCGGCTGGCCGTATTTCCTGCTGACGGAGGACATCGAGTTCTCCATGTCCTGCGCCACGCGCGGCATCACCATCGGCTATTGCGACGACGCCATCCTCTACGACGAGCAGCCCGTCTCCTTCGGCCAGTCGTGGCGTCAGCGCCTTCGCTGGTCCAAGGGCTTTTATCAGGTCAACGCGCGCTACGCGCTCTCGCTGCTGCGCGGCTGCGTCAAGGGGCCGCACAGGCTCAGCTGCTACGACATGCTCATGACCATTGCGCCCTGCATGATCCTGACGGTCATCGCGCTGGCGGTCAATCTCTTCTGCCTGCTGACCTTCAGGCTGCACCCTCGCTACATCGCCCTGCGCATTCTCCGCGAGGCGCTCCACTACATCGGCACGGCGCTGCTCAACACCTATCTGGTCATGTTCCTCTACGGCCTGCTGACCATCCTCATGGAATGGCGGCGCATCCCCGCCAAGCCGCTCAAGCGCCTGCAATACCTTCCGCTGTTCCCGATTTTCATCTTCAGCTATATTCCGATCTCTCTGGCCGCGCTGTTCATGCGCGTGGAGTGGAAGCCGATCCGGCATACCTCGGTGGGCAGCGCTTCATAACGCGCCGGAGCGAATTCCCACGCAATAAATAGGGCCGTCAAGCCCCCTTTCCGCGCCTTCCGGAGGCATGGAATCGGGGCCTGACGGCCTTTTGGGCTATCCCTCTCTTATTTCTCGGACTTGTTTTCCGTCATGTATCTTACTTCCGTCATGTGTCTTACACTTCTTCTTTTAAAAACCGGTCCAGCCTTCCAGCCTCGTTGAAACATAGCCCCTGCCAGCCCATGTGCATCGCCCCCTCCACGTTGGCGGGCGTATCGTCGATCAAGAGCGTTCGGGACGGATTCAGCCCGTATGTTTGGGCGGTATACGCGTATATGTCCGGGTTGGGTTTGACCATGCCCACCTTCGCCGAAACGACCTTCGCCTCAAAAAGAGCAAAAAAGTCATACTGCCTCTCCACGCGGTCAAACGCCCAAGCTTGGTAGTTCGAAAGAGCAAACGTCCGCTTACCCTGCGCGCGGCAGGCCCGGAGGGCGCGGACACCCTCCTCCACAACGGTGTTAAACGAGAGGAAGCTTTCCAGCATCGTGCGGATATCCCCCGCCAAGTCCCGATCCCGCCCCGTCATCGCGGCGATCGCCTCCTCCGGCGTCAGGGAGCCGCGGTCGAGCATGTTCCAATACGGCGTCCTGATGATCTTGCGCATCAGGCGCTCCTGTTTTTCCCCGTCTCCGGGGAAGAAGTGTTCCAGTTCCGCCTCCGGCGAGTAGTGCAGCAGCACGTCGCCCACGTCAAACACGACGGCGTCCAGCGCGTCCCACGGCATGCGTTCAACCTGTTCGTCCAGCATCAGGCGCATCGTCTTTCCTCCTCACCGCTCACTGAGCAAAGGCCGTCCGTCCGTCGAGCGTGACCTCAAACGCGCAGCCGGCCAGATCCGCGTCGAGCCTCGCCGTGCAGCCGTTTCTCCTCCACTCGATGGAAAAACGGTGCTTCTCCTGCTGCTCGATCCTCATCTGCGCGTCAAAGCCAAACGCCGGGCAGGTGTTGCGGATGCGCAGGAGCTCCAGCTGCCCCTGCACCACCGGGCGCCCCAGCGCCTCGTCGATCCGGCTCATGCTCAGGTTGGTTCTGTTGATCTCCTTGTGGCCCGCCGCGCCGCCGCGGGCGACGGCCTCCATGTCGTTTTCGCCCGCAAACAGATCCAGATACCAGACCTGCGGCTTGCCCGGCATGAACAGCTGGATCGCGCGCGCCAGCAGCATCTTTCGCTCGTCCGCGCCCAACGCGCTGAAGTAGGCCGCGTTCACCTGATAATACACGTTCTTCTGCCCGTGCAGGTTCTTGACGAGGCCCCCGCGGGCGACGATCAGGTCGATCAGCGCCTGAATCCTCTCCTCCGGGATCATGCCCTTGAGGTCGAGCACGGGGATGCCGTCATGGCAGCCGAGCATATTGACCACGCGCAGGCCGCTCTCCCTGATCTCGCGCGCCCACGAGAGCAGCGTATCCGCGTCACGGCTTTCGATCGCGTCGATCAGCAGCCCCGGCAGGAAGAAATCGTAGGTCATGAATCCCTTCTCCGAGACGGTCTTGTAGCTCTTCTCCGCGTAGGAGGCGTGAATCTCCGGCAGCAGCGTGAGATGATGGCGGTCGGCCAGCCCCTTTACCCGGTCGAGCACCTCCCACGTGTCCGGCTCGTTGAGGAAATTGCGCCGCCCCGGCGCCTTGGGCGCATAGGCAAACGCGTCAAGGCGAACGATGGACGCGCCGTATGCCTCCAGCCGCGCGAGCGTCTGGTCATAATAGGCCCAAACGAGCTCGCTTTTCAGGTTGAGATCCATCTGTCCGAGGTACTTGCGTCTGGTCTCCATGAGCGCGGCGGCGCGCTCGCGGTAGGCTTCAAAGCCCGCCAGCGCCATATGCGCCGGGCAAACGCCCGCGCGCAGTTCCTCGTTGATCGCCCGAGAGAGCCGCTCCGCCTCTCCGTATTGGATGTCGTCCATGCTCCGCATCAGATCCTGCGCGTCCACCTCATCGTAGCGCACCTCCTGATAGAACGTGTTCCAGTAGGGCACATCGCGTCCGTCCGGCAGGCGAACCATCAGAAGCGGCAGGCCCGGCTTGCGGAAGAACATCTCTCGGATCCATTTGTCATCAGGCAGGATGTAGCCCTCCTGCGTCATGGGGCCGCAGCCTGCCCAGAATTTGTTCCAGTCGATGAAAAAATCCCGATACGGCGAGGCGTCGCCGCGCCTGAGGATATCCTGAAACTGCGGGGAGAGCACCGACAGGTGGTTGAGGATCAAATCGAGCTTGAGATCCACCCCCAGCGCGCGAAGGCGCTCCATGTCCTCCCGCTTGGCGTAGAGGCGGTTCAGGTCATAGCTGATCACGGAAAAACCGCGGTCAAGATCCGTATGAAACACGCTCGGCAGGATATAGAAGGAACTGAATGCGTCCTTCATCTCCGGCCGCTCGAGCAGCGCGGCAATCTTTTCAAGGCTGCCGCCCATGCTGTCCGGGTACGCGTTGAGCATCGCTCCGTCGTTCATTTTCGTCCCCCCTTATGCATCGGCCATCGCGCGGCGATAGGCGGCGTAGTCCATCAGCTCGCCCGCCTTGGAGAGGATGAGCCCGGCCCTCCACGCCTGGCTGTCCAGCTTGCGCTGCTCGATCTCCAAAACCATCGTCGTAAAGGCGGAATCGATCCGGCCGTCGCGGTTGCGCGCCATGCGGTGGGCAAGCGTCTCCTGCGGCGTGCTGTTGAGCAGCACGGGGATATCCACCCCCTCGAGCAGGTCGCTGTTGCCGTGCGTCCACTCGATCACAAGCACCTGAACGCCGCTCAGATCCACCGGCTCATACCAAAGGGCCCCTCGCTCGCGGCCCATGCGCTTGAGCATGAGGCTCTGCGCGCCGCGTTTGAACTGGGCGATGATGGCGGAAACCTCGTCAAAATCGATTTCCGCCTTCGTGCCAAGATACCCCATCAGCGCGCCGTATCCCGCCTTTCGATAGATTTCCATCCACGGGTATTCGGCGAACACGCCCATATCGGCGTCCGCCTCCCGGGCCCAAAGCGCCCTGAGCGCATCGGCCATCCTGAGATCATAGACCCCGCTTGCGACGAGCCCGCGCAGGCCGCCGGTTCGGAAGACGCGCAGGCGTTCCGCGTCGTTGTCCATCGGGATGCGGCGCGGGTAATTGTCGCCGGAGAGCGTATATGCGCCCACGCCCATCTCGCCAAAGTAGTAGGCGAGGATCGAGGCGATCTCCGACTTGCCCACGCCGGAGCCGCCGCACACGCTGACGACGGCCCGCCCGTTTGGGTTCTTCTCGATTTGGTCCGCCGCCATCGCTTTAAGCGGCGGAAAAAGCGTCTCCGCCTTGCGGATGTGCTCCTCGCCGATGCAAATCACATCCCCCGGCATATCGCCGTGCGCGATGCCCGCCGGGATCTGCGGCGCAGTCCATAACCTGCGCAAAACACTCGTGTTCATCGTGTCGCTCCTGTTACGATCTATTTGTCCCATATTCGCGGCGGTCAGCCGCAGGCGAGGGACATCTCATTGCCTGAGCAGCGGGCCTCATCCGTTGGGCAGGGGCTCGCGGCTGCTCCTCGCGTCGCCGAAGAAAAACATGGCGTCCTGCAGATCGGTCTCGAGCATCCCGCCTTGGCGCACATACGCCATCGCCCGCGCCAGCATGGCGCTTCTGTCGTATGCCACGGCGCGAAACAGGATTTCCCCGTCGTCGATGATCATATAATGCGCCCGCTTGTCCCGGTCGTCCGGGCGGCGATAGGACGCCGAGCCCGGGTTGAGCCAGAGCGCGTCGTTTTCCAGCCGGTGGACGCAGCGCCTATGCGTGTGCCCGAAGATCATCCGCCTCGCGCCCTGCCTCGCGCCGTCGTACCATCGGTTCCACAGCTCGTCGTAGGCCTGCATGCTCTCCGGCATCTCATAGGAATTCTCCTTCATTTGGTGCTGCATGAGATAGGCCACGCCGTCCGCCTGAAAGCTCAGATGCGCGGGCAGCGCGCGCAGAAACGCGGCGTCCTCCGGCGTCACGCGCTCGCAATTGTCGTGTACCCATTTATACCCGCTCGTTCCGCGCAGGCGCTTCGCCTCGCCGGCATCCAGCGCGGCGAGCAGGTGCGCGTCGTGGTTGCCCATCACGCAGCGCGCGCCGCGCTCCCGCACCCACGCAATCGCCTCGTGCGGATCCGTGCCATAGTCGACGTAATCCCCCGCGCAATACACCGCGTCGACGGTTCCCGCGTCGCGCTCGATCGCGCGCAGCGCCGCGATGTTGGCATGGATGTCCGATACAATCAATAGCCGCATACCCGTACCTCGTCAAATATCTCTCGGCCCGCCATAGGCCGGGCCTCCCGCGGCGACATAGCCGCCGCTCTTCCCGTCCGTCTCCTCGCTCACCCAGAACGCATACAGATCCGCCGAAATCATCTCAAACCGGATGCGGATCACCCTGCCGCGCAGGCAGCCCAAATCGCCGCCCCGAAAGCGCAGCGGCAGACGGATTCCGTCCGCCACGACCGGCACGCAGTCCTCAAAGGCGAAGCCCTCCAGCGGCCTGCCGCTCTCGTCCTCCAGCTGCGCGCGGACAAATCCCCCGAGCGCATCGGCGTTGACAAACAGATGCTTTCCGCGCGCAAAGCGCAGCCTGCGCGTCAGCACAAACTGCCGCGTCCCGCCCGCGTGCAGCGAGGCAAAGCCGTCCCGCCTGAGGAGCGCCAGCCCCGTACACGCGCCGCCATAGAGGTTCGCCCCCTGCGCCGGCGATTCGCCGGAAAAGCCGGCGACCGGGAAGGCCAGTTCGTCCGGCGAGACGAGGCAGAGCCCGCCGCAGGCATGCAGGTAGCCGCGGTTCCAGTCCCTTTCCCCGTCCGTACAGCGGATGAACGGCGCGCGGAAATCCCGGCTGAAGTGGAACCCGTCCCGGCTGAACGCCGCGTGCAGATCGATGTGCTTGGGCGCGCCGCTGCTTTCACAGACGGCGTTGTGCGCCTGATCGAGCCCCTTGACGATCCCAAACAGGCCGAGCATCACGCTCTCATACGCCACCGCATTGACATGGTAGAGCTGCGGGGGCAGGTTTCGGCTGTAGATCGTGCCGGGCTCGCAGGCCGTCAGGTCGATTTCGTCGCAGCGCTGCCAGAAGACGAGCTGCTCCTGCGTCCACGAGGCGCCCTCCATAAAGTCGTCGCATTCGTAATAGCTCCGCCCGCGGCTGTACCACCTCGTCGGCAGGCCCGTGCGGATGGAAAACACCCACTTCTTCCTGAACGGGTTGTAGAAAAAGGACGTGTTGTCCCCGCAGATGCCCGTCGTCCTCGGCTCTCCCCAGTGGAGGCCGTCCGCCGAGACGGCGACCTGCGCCGCGTCGCCCTGCGGCGTGCGGAAATAGTGGAACATCTTATAGCGCTGACGCGGGTCATTCGTCTCCTGATCCAGCCAGACGCAGGCTCCGTCGCGCCGCCAGCCGGGCTTGGGCACGAAGATGCGGTTCGTTCCAACCTGATTGTCGAGATTTTTGCGCACAAAGCGCCGCCCGTCGGCCGAGACGGCCAGCGCCGTCCCGTCAAACCAGCCCGCATGATAGTAAAGCCGGTATACGCCGTCCATCGGATCATACCAGCAGCCGTCCGTAAAGGGCGCGGCCACCGGCGCGACGCCGCCGTTCATCTCCAGCAGCGTTTCGGGCCGGAGCACGGGGCTGTCCGCGCTGAACGCCGCCTGATGGAAGCGCTTTTCCAGCCAGTTTTCCTCGATCAGGAAATCGTCCACAAAGAGCTGCCGCCCCAAATCGATGCCGATGACCTCCGGCGGATGATCCAGATACGGCACGCGGACGGCGTCCAGCGTGTCATTCCGAATGTCCCTAGGCGGCCATGTATCGGGCAGCACGATGCCGTTATAGAGCTTTTCCATGCGTCCCCTCCCCGGCAGGCGCCGCCGCATAGCGCGCCGTCTTTCTGCCCTGCGCGCCGAACACGCCGGCGGCGTTCCATTCCTCAATCGTCGCGCCGCCCTCGCCGAATGTGAAGGCGAAACGGTTCTCCGCCTCCGTTTCGATCCAGAGCAGCGACATGCAGAAGCGGTTCTCCGCCTCCCACCAGCCGCTTACCGCGACCATGCTCTCCTCGATCTCCTCGTAAAACAGCCTTCCGATCCGCCTGCCGCCCATGACGTCGATGAGCAGGGTCCGCTCCCTGCCGCCCTCCTCGAACAGCAGCCGGCACGCGCCGCCCTGCATACGCATCTCCATCCGGGAAACGCCCGGATACCGCTTTCTTTTTTTGCTCATGCCATACAGCAGCCCAAAGGAAATGCGCTCCTCTCCGGCCGGCTCCAGCGCGCAGGCAAACGAGCGCTGCGCCCAATCGACGCCCTTTCCCGCGGCGGGGTGCGGCACGCTGAGCGCCGACAGCCGCCTTTGGAGCCTCGCGCTCCCCTCGCTCTGCGGCAGGGGATTCGGCTGCACGGCGGGCACAAGGATGTCAAACAGCGCGTTCAGCGTCGCCTGCGGCCCGTGAACGGGCGCCTCCTCCCCTTCCTGCCCTTTCAGCATGTGGAGCTCGGAGTGTGCCATGTGATCCCCAAGGTAGCCGTCCTCATGGATGGAGACGATCATCTCCAGATCCGGAATGACCACGCTGAACTGGCCGTATGCGCCGTCCGCGCGATAGGCTCCGGGCCTGCGGCACATCCAGATCTGGTAGCCGTAGCCTGCGCAGTTGTCGGCAATCCACGGCGTATGTGCGTGGGCCTGTCGGGTGTCCAGCCGCTTGCTCGTCGCCTCGGAAACAAACGCCTCGTCCAGAATGCGCTCGCCCTCCCACACGCCGCCGTCCATGTACAATTTCATGAGACGCAGGTTGTCCTCCGTCGTGGTGAACAGGCCGGAGCCGCCGATGCACACGCCGTCGCCCGCGCGGCTGCACATCACATGGCGCGCGTCGATGCCGATCTTGTCAAATAGCCTCGGCGTCAGGTAATCCACCATCGGCATGCCGCTCACGCGCTCCACGATGGCGGCGAGCGTTGTCGTCACGTGGCTGTTATAGCGCCAATGCGTGCCGGGCTCATGCTCCACGGGCAGGGCGAGCAGGGTATCGAGCCAGTTTTTCGGGTAATCCGGCTCCTCCTCCTCCATGCCCGCGCCCATCACCAGCAGGTCGCGCACGGTCATGCGCGCAAGCCGCTGCGAGGGATGCTCCGGCGCCTTCTCGGGGAAAAAGCCGACGACGCTGTCCGTCAGGCGCAAAAGCCCCTCCCGCTGCGCAATGCCCACGGCGGTCGCCGTGTACGTCTTGCTCAGCGAGTGGTCGCAGTGGCGCAGCCCCGGCGCAAACGGGCTCCACCAGCCCTCCGCGCAGACCTTGCCGCGGCGCATGATCATCAGGCCGTGCATCTGTGTAAAGCCGCCGTACTCGAGCGCGTCCACAAACGCCTCCACGGCGCCGCTGGGAATGCCCACCGCCTCCGGGGTACACCGTTCAAATTCCTTTCGCTGCATACCGCTTGACCTCCCTTTTGGTTTTTCAGGCGTTGACCTCGAGCCCGTCGTAGGCGATTTCGAAGCCATAGGGCGCGGCAAACGCCTCCCATTCGCCGTGCGTCATGTCGTTCATGTGGGAAAGGTGATTGAGGATATAGCGCGTATTCTCCGTAACCAAGCCGCGCGCCCTCAGCCGCTCGCGCAGGGCGAGGCATTCGGCGAAGCCCATGTGCCCGTCCCCCGGCAGCAGCCCGCGCGCGCAGTCCATGCTCACCACGGAAAAGACGAGGCCCTGTCCGGCCAGATACGCGTCGTTTGCCTCGCTCAATTCGCCCGTGTCGTTGGCATAGAGGACGGCCGTTTGCCCGTCCGAAATCGCGTAGATCAGGCATTGTTCCACCTGGGCGGGGCGATGGTTGGCCATAAGCGGGTCAAATGTGTAGCCGCCCGCCTGAAAGCGCTCAAAGGGCTTCACCTCGCGAAAGCGGAACCGGGCGGCCTCCACCCGCTCCTCAAGGAGGACGCGCTCAAAGCGCTCCCTGACCCAGCGCTCCCCATACAGGTTCAGCGCCTGCCCGTTTTCCGGCAGAACCGAGCAGGAGGCCGTCCCGCGCATCTGCAGGGCGTAGGCGTCCTCATGATCGGGATGCGCATGCGTGAAGACGATGTCCTTCACCTTCGCCAGCTCCAAACCAAAGCGCAGGCTCTGCGCGTGGATGTCCGGCGAAAGGTCGATGAGCAGCTCGTCGCCCACGAGCGTGCAGGAGCGCATGCGCAGGCTCTTGCCGCCCTCCTGCCGCGAACGGCGGCAGACCGGGCAGGCGCAGAACGTGGCAGGCATGCCCTCCGCCGCGCCTGTGCCAAGATACTTCAGTTTCATGCCGCGTCCCTCCGCTCAGCCCTTCACGCCGGTCGCCGCCACGGACTGAACAAACTGCTTCTGGAACAGAAGGAAGATGATCAGGATCGGCAGCGTGATCATCGCGCTGAAGGCAAAGATCTGGCCCCAGAACGTATACACCGAATCGTTGAGTCCGCGCAGCGCCTGCGGCAGCGTGCGCCACGTGTTGTCGCGCGTCACGAGCGTCGGCCAGAGCAGGTCGCCCCACGCGCGGATGAAGGACATGATGGCCACCGTCGCGTAAATCGGCTTGGAAAGCGGCGTCATGATCTTGAAGAAGATGCCCGTATAGCCCTCGCCGTCGATGACGGCGGCCTCCAGCAGCTCCTTGGGCATGCCGCGGTAATGCTGATAAAACAGGAACACGTACATCGGCGTCGCCAGATTCGGAATGGCCAGCGCCCAAATCGTATTGATGATTCCCAGATTAAACGTCACCATGAAGCGGTTGATGATCACGGCCTCCGTCGGAATGATCGTCAGGGCGATCATCAGGGAGACGAGCAGGTTTTTGCCCTTAAAATTCAGCATGCCCAGCGCATAGCCCATCATGGCGTTGATGAACATGCCAAAGAACACCTGAATCGCCGTATTGAGCGCGGAGTTCCTGAAATAATGCAGAAAATCCAGCTTTTCAAAGACCTGCACGTAGTTGTCAAGCGTCAGGCTGCCGTATGGAATGAACGCACGCAGCGTCGCCATGTCGGAAACGAGCTGCGTTTCCTCCTTAAACGAGGAGACAAACAGGAATACGAGCGGCGCGATAAAGACGACGGCAACCGCCACGTAGAGCACATAAAAGAGCGCCGACGTCACCCTTCTTTTCGACTTATTCTGTACGCTCATCAGTCGTCCCCTCCCGTAACCTTGTTTTGGATCAGGGAAATCGCAAGCACCATCAGGAAAAACACGACGGCAATCGCCGAGGTATAGCCCACGCGGTTGTTGGTGAAGCCCTCCTCGTACATGAGATAGACCAGCGTGGTCGTGGAATGGTTCGGGCCTCCCTGCGTGAGCATGTACACCTGCGTGAACATCTTGAGCGAGTAAATCGTGTTGGAGATAAACACGTACACCAGCGTGTTTTTGAGCTGAGGGATGGTGAGGTAAATCAGCTGCTGCCAGCTGTTGGCGCCGTCGATGGTGCAGGCCTCGTAAAGCTCCTCCGGGATATACTGCAGGCCGCCGAGCACGATGATCATCTGCATGCCCAGGCACTGCCAGATCGACATGATGGCGATCGACGGCATGGCCAGCTTCGCATCCTGAAGCCACTTCTGCGCGGGCAGCCCGAAAAACGAGAGGATGGAATTGAACAGGCCGTCCTCCGTGCTCGAAAAGAAGAAGCCCCAGATAACCGTCACGACCGTCATCGTGACGACCTGCGGGGAGAAGTAGATCATCCTGAAGACCGTCACGCCCTTCGCTTTGCGGTTGATGAGCAGCGCAAGCAGCGTGGAGAGCACCAAGACGGACGGAACGAGAATCAGGGTGTATTCAAAGGTGTTGAAAAAAGCCTGTTTGGCCGTCCTGTTGGTAAAAAGCTTGACATAGTTGTCCCACGCGACAAAGGACGTGGGGTTTTTCGCGCTGACGACCAGCCGCCGGTTGGTGAACGAGTAGAAGATCGCCATCAAAAACGGCAGGATCATAAACACAAACATGATCACCAGCGCCGGCGCGGATAATCCCCAAGCAGCCCTCGCCTGTGAACGAGCCAGCTTGCTGCTTCTGCGCTTCGCAGTCCTTCTCAAGGTTGCCTCACTCATATGCATTCTCCATTCATGAATTTGATACACGGATCTCGCGCCCAAACGGATATCGCGCCCGAATTGCGCCCGAAGGATAATGAAAAGGAATACCCGGCCGGAAGAGAGCTTCTCCGGCCGGGTATCGTCCGCTCAAGTCAGGAATTACTCGATATTCCAGCCGTTCTCGTAGATGATCTCATCCACATACTCGGCCGCTTCATGCAGCTCTTCGGCCGGGTCGCCGCCCGCGATGATGTTGGTGCAGACATCGGCCACGGCGTTGTAAACGGTGGAGTGCGCCGCGGTGATCGGGCGCAGGTAGCTGATGCCCGCCTCCAGCTGCTCACGGTACAGGTAGAGGCGGCCGCCCTCCTGCCATTGCTCCATCGAATCCATGACGGAGGTGCGCGCCGGCACGCCGCCGTTCACGTTGCAGACCATCGTGATGTACTCGGGGCTCATCAGCGCCTCCAGAACGGTCCACGCGGCGTCGGCCTTGCCGCGCTCCACCGCAGCGGTGGTCATCACATCGACCGTGGAACCGGAGCAGGTGTACACGCCGCCGCCGAAGTCCGGCATGGGAACGATGATCGCGTCGTCGCCAAAGGCGCCGACATGGTCGCTGTATTTCCAGTGGCCGAGCATGGAGAAGGCAGCCTCTTCGCGGCCGTAGAACGCGTCCTCATAGTCGCAGGCCGGGTTCACATAGCCCTCGTCGATCATCTTCTTCATCCATTCATAGGCGGCGATGGTGCCCTCGCCGTCAAGCGTGCCGGAGGCGGTCATGGTCTGGCGATTGAGATAGTCGCCGCCGAAGGATGCGATCACAGGCATCCAGTTGAAGTACAGGGAGGTCACCTTGTTCTGGCGGATGTAGAGCGGGTATTCATAGCCGATCTCCTTGCACTTGGCGAGGATATCCTCAAACTCTTCGAGCGTCCACGCCTCGGTATAGGAGGTCGGGATGCGCGCGCCGATCTGCTCGAGGATGCTCCTGCGGGTCCACAGGCCCATGCCGGAGTCGAACTGCGCCACGCCGTAGATGCTGCCGTCGTAGGTGTTCTCCGCCCACACGGAGGGGATCACATCCTCCTTCATATCCTCGGGGATGTAGTCGTCCAGGCAGGCGATCATGTCCAGATCCTGAAAATACGGGATTTGCAGGCCGTCGATGATGATGATTTCCGGGGTATCACCGACAATCGGGGCGGTCTGCAGCTTGTTGAGGAGCTCGTCTTGGGCGAAATACTGATCGTCCACCACGATTTCCCCTTCATGCTTGGCGTTGAAGTCGTCGAACATCTCCTGATAGACGACGCTCTCCGCGCCGTCGGAGATCCACGCCGTGATCGTCGTGGCATCCGCGCTGGCGGCTGCGGCAAGGCTCAGCGTCATCGCCAGAGCCAGTACGAGGGTAAAGAGTTTTTTCATGTGGGGATCCATCCTTTCATCTTGGTTTTATCGTTACACTTCCTGCTAAACCGGAAATGTAAAACGTGCTTAACACTTTAGGAAAACGTTTTCCAATCGCTCATGTTCCCCTTTAATAGGCTTTCCCTACAAGAAGAGGCCCGCAGCCCCTTTCACCCAAAGCCTGTTCCCCGAAGCTCATTTCCTCTGCGTGATGCTCATTCTGCGGATCACCTTGTGCCTCACGCAGATGAATTCCGGCTTCACGGAGGGGTCTTTGATCATGCACAGCAGCGTGTTGGCCGCCAGCTCGCCTTCGTCAAAATACGGAATGCGCACGGTCGAAAGCGTCGGCCTCGTATACCGGCCCATTTCCGAGTCGTCAAAGCCGATGATCGAGATGTCCTCGGGCACCGAGAGCCCCAGGTTGTATGCGCTTTGCATCGCGCCGATGGCCACAAGGTCGGAACCGCAGAGCACGGCGGTGGGGAGCTCCATGCTCTCTTCGTAGATGCGCTTCATGCCCTGAAAGCCCGACTCAAAGCTGAAATCTCCCCGCTGAACGTAGCTCTCCGCCCATTCAAGCCCGGCATCCTCCAGCGCCTTTTGGTAGCCCATGAGCCGCTGGATGCCCGCGGAATAATCGTTTTCCGGGCCGCCGATCATCGCGATCCGCCTGTGTCCGGCGCCGATGAGCAGCGCCGCCGTATCATAGGACGCCTGATAGTTGTCGTAGGAGATGGTCATGATCCGCGTCTCGCCGTAGGATTCCTTCTGGTTGACCAGCACGACCGGATAGCTCATTTCGAGCATCTTGTCCGCCAAAGCGCGCCCCACGTTGACGCCCGCAAACGCCAAGCCCTCCACGTGGTACTCGCCCAGCTTGTCCAATATGGCGATTTCGTTTTCGGATTTCCCGCTCGTCTCGCACATGATCACGGTGTATCCGTTCTTCTGGCAGACGCTGCTGATGCCCTTGGCGATGACGGCCATGACGGAATTGGAGATATCCGAAACCGCCAGACCGATGGTGTGCGTCCTGTTGGTGATCAGGCTGCGCGCCAGAACGTTCGGGCGATAGCCGGTTTTCTCAATCGCCTGATCGACGCGCTGGCGAAGCTCCGTGCTCACAGCCTTGGATCCGTTGACCACGCGGGATATCGTCGATATGGAAACGTTTGCCTCGCGGGCGACATCTCCAATGGTAACCGCCATGCAGAGCACCTCATCCTTCTGTGTTTCCGTCTTCATCTGATTGCATTATAGCTTTCTTCGTCCAAATTGTCAACATTATTTTTTGAATTCTGGTCACTTTTTTCTGTCCATTTTGAAGCTCCTTACAAAAAATGCGCATCATTTTACCCATTCGTTTGTTTTTGGGTTTTGATTTCGAGCGTGTGACAACGTTTTCCTCTTTTCCCGTCCCCGGCTTGCCCTTAAACGGCGTGCGAAAGGCGCGTCTATAAAAAAGGATATTTTTAGGGGACGTCGAATACTGTCCCGGGGTTTTCGAGGCCCCTTTCGCGCATGGAACGTTTGAATCACACTGGGAGGTTTCTGTATGCAGACCATTTATGCTCACCGCGGCGCATCGGGGTATGCGCCGGAAAATACGCTTCGCGCCCTCGATCTAGCGGCGGACATGCACGCCGACGGCGTAGAGATCGACGTGCAGCGCACAAAAGACGGCAAGCTCGTCGTGTTCCACGACGAAACGCTCGATCGCGTTACGGACGGCGTTGGGCCGCTGTGCATGTACACCTATGACGAGCTCCGGCGCTTTCCCCTCGTGCATGCCGCCGGCGGCTCCAACGCGGATGTCATTCCCCTGCTTTCCGACGTGCTCGCCCTGCTTTCCCGGCGCTCTCTCAAGCTCAATATCGAGCTCAAAAACTCCCGCACTCCCTATCCCGGCATGGAGGAGGAGGTCATCGGCATGGTCGAAGCCGCCGGCATGCGCGAGCAG